>JAQVOS010000026.1 GCA_028702495.1 Bacilli bacterium | reverse complement strand
TGTGATACAATATTCATGTGGTTTATAATCCTTTCTATGAATTTGATTCGTACTCTAGTTCTAGAAAGATTATAAATCACTTTTGAATTTATTGCAACTTTGGTCTCACATCAATTGTAACACCACAGTGTTTTTCTTATCATCTTCCCAAAAAGTAATGAAAAACTTTTCGCAATATGGTATAATAATTACGATAGACAAATGAAAAGGAGGACATTCTTGAATGAATCCAAACAAAGATGATTATAAGCTTGATGAAGAAAACAAAGATTCTAAGAAACAAGAAGATGATAAATCAGATGCTCTCAAGCAAGCAGAAGAAGATTTAAAAGGCATCATTCAAGATTTAGAAGACATGGGGGTTGATTCTTCCCAAATTAAAGTGGTAAGAACCACCATCACAAAAAAAACCCCTCTTCGTCATTTGCTCGATGGATTAAAAGTGATCCCCATTAATATAATCCTAATCATGAGTATTTCGGGATATTTTACATGGGCGAACACCGATAGCATTTGGAATTATTGTTTCTATGCCCTTATTTTTAGTGGGATTGAACTCGTTCTTCACTCGTTCATCCAAATCTTTGGAGGGCGTTGGGTCATAAAAACCATGGGACTGATTTTAAGTCTCCCATCCATCATTGCTCTTTCAGCAGCTACCTTGATATCCCGTTTTCTTGAAGTAACCAATGTCTGGCGATTACTCTTGATGTATACCCTACTCATGATTATTCGGACCCTTATTATCCAGTTTATTCGAAGGAGATTTATATATGAACGAAACCCTAACCCTAGCGACCCTCGTTAAAGCGCTTCATTTAGAAGTCATTACGGGAGAAGAATATTTAGATCGTGAAGTGACACGATCTGTTGTTTCTCGACCTGGTGTTGAGATTTATGCCGATTACTTTGATTTTTATGAAAAGGATCGTTTACAGATCATCGGCAGTAAAGAGTTTGAACTCTATAAAATGCTCTGTGAAAAAGATCAATGCGAACGTCTTGAACGCTTGTTTCAAGAAAATCCCCCTGCTTTTATCTTCACAAAACACATCGAAGTTATTCCCGATTTATTTATTGAATATTCCAATCGCTATAAAATTCCAATTTTGAAATCTTCCCAATCTACGACTGTTGCCATTAGTACGCTTTCGACCTTCTTACTCGAAGCCTTAGCCGATCATCAATCCATTCATGGTGTCATGATGGATATTAAAGGGGTTGGAGTCTTAATCACCGGAAAGAGTTTTGTTGGAAAGAGCGAATCGGCCCTTGAACTCTTGATGAGAGGACATACCTTGGTCTCTGATGATCGGGTTGAAGTCGCTCAAACTGAGATTGGATCCGTCTTTGGATCTGCTCCTGAAATGACTGAACGCTTGATGGAAGTACGTGGGTTAGGACTCATCGATGTGGTCGATTTGTTTGGTGTACGTGCTTATCGGAAGAAAAAGAAAATTATGATGATTGTTGAACTGGTGAAATGGGATCAATCCCATAATTATAATCGTTTGGGACTGGAAGAAGAAACGGAAAAAATCTTTGATACGGATATTCCCAAAGTCACAATTCCGGTTCAACCAGGACGAAATATTGCTTCCCTCATTGAAGTAGCAGCCATGAACTGGCGGCTTAAGAGCTTTGGACGGGATGTCGCAAAAGAATTTGTTGAAAAGCTAAATAAAGCTGTGAAGGGAGAAAAATCATGATGTTTTTATATACACACACCCCCGTTGATGCAAGTAGTCGCATTGCCTTTAGTATATTTGGCATTGATGTGTATTGGTATGGGATTTGTATTGCCATTGGTGCAACCTTAGCCCTTGTCTTAGGGCTTCAAACTGCGAAACGCTTAAAAGTTGATCAAAACAAATTAATCGACGGCTTCTTAGGAGGCCTTGTCGTGGGCGTTTTGGGAGCCCGTATTTGGTATGTCATTTTTGAATGGGAAAACTATGCGAGTGATCCCCTCACCATCATCACTGGTTTTCGTGATGGTGGCCTTGCTATTCATGGAGCGATCTTTGCAGCTGCCATCTATGCCTTTATCTATTGTAAAGTAAGAAAGATAAATTTTATCAAAGTGTTAGAAATGTTAGCCCCTGGGTTCTTGATTGGACAAATCTGTGGTCGATGGGGAAACTTCTTTAACCAAGAAGCTCATGGAGGTTTGGTTCCCGGAGCCACCCTCGATGCTCAAAGAGATTGGCTCTTAAGTCATTGGATTCCTGAATTTATTACGGATAGAATGTATATGACTGTTCTTGAACCCGGAGTCGTGAATGAAGTCGGATATTATCATCCTACCTTCTATTATGAATTCTTATGGAATGTCGTTGGACTTGCTTCCATCTTCCTCATGAGAAAATTCTGGAAGAAATACTGGATTGGGGATGCTGCCATTGTCTATTTGATTTGGTACTCCGTTGGTCGCTTTTGGATCGAATCGATGAGAACAGACTCACTTTATTTCTTAGGCCTTAGAACCGCTCAACTTACGAGTGTCCTCATGCTCGCATTTGGTGCTGTGTTACTCGTCTTACGTCGCATTTATAAGTTTTATCCTGTTAGTTATAAAGACTTTGCTGGAGAAGAATAATGGTCGTTGTTTTTGATGTCGATGGGACTCTTCTAGATACTTATCCTGTTGTTCGCCAAACCTACATCGATGTTTTAAGTCATCATGTTCCCCCGATTCCTTATAACGAAACGCTTCTTCAATCATTTTTTGGACCCCCTCTCTATGATACATTCTTAGGGCTTGTTCATGATGAAGAAAAAGCAAGGGAACTCGTAAACCTTTATCGCCAACAGAACAAACTGAATAACCCCCAATACCTAAAAGTCTTTCCTGAAGCCACTCACTTCATTGAGACTTTGCATGCTCAAGGAGTGAAGCTTGGGATCCTCTCCAATAAAATTAAAGATGCTATTTTTGAGGGATTTGCTTTGGTAGGTTTTCCCAATATTTTTGATATCATCATTGGATATGAAGATGTGAGGCATCCCAAACCTCATCCTGAAGGACTCCTTCATATTCGTGAACTGTTTCAAGAAGATCTCATCATGGTAGGAGACTCTATTTATGATATGGAAGTTGCACGCCGTGCTGGGGCACCTGCAATTGGGGTCACTTGGGGGAATACCTCAAGAAATGATCTGATGGCCTCAGGCGCTACGAAGGTCGTCGAGACCTTCACTGAGTTAATGGAAGCCATACACTTACTATCATCCGCTCAATAAAATAGATTATGAAAGGAGGCGCCCTATGTCCTTTGCCCAAGATGTCAAGCATGAAATTGCCAATTTGGACCTGGGTCCAAAAGCCTTAAAAGCCGAACTTTATGGAATCGTGAAACTAAAATCAAGTCTCATTATTTCTAATCGCAGCTTGGCTTTGGAATTTGTCATGAGCAGCCTCTCTTTAGCAAGACGTATTGTCTATTTATTTCGCAAAGTTTATCAGCTCAACTTAGAGTTCTTAGTCAAAGAACAAAAGAAACTCGATTATAAAAACCTAAATTACTTAAAAACCCATGAACGAGTGAAAGAAATCTTAGAAGATTTAGACATCATTGATGCTGATTTTAACTTCGTGGATGGGATTTCTTCCCAATATGACGAAGATAAAGACAGTGTCTTACGGGGAATGTTTTTAGCCCGAGGATCGGTGAATGACCCTGGGAAGTCCAGCTATCATCTTGAGATTGTTTGCAATCAAAAGGTGGAATGTGACTATGTGACATCTCTTCTCGATGGATTTGATATTCCCTCAAAAACGGTGACTCGTCCTAAAGGGGAAGTCGTTTATATTAAGAAAGGAGAAGCGATTGGAGATTTCCTAAAGATTATTGGGTCTTCTAATATGCTTTTCTATTATGAAAACGAACGAATTAAACGCGATTTAAACAATGTTGTGAATCGTATCATGAACTGTGATTTGGCAAATTCTGATAAAACCTTCAAGAGCGCCCAAGCGCAACTCGCCGACATTGAACTGATTCAGAAAAACTATGATATTGACAAATTATCCATCCGCATGCAGGAAATGATTCGCTTGCGCACCCTTTATCCCGAGTCAAGCCTTCAAGAATTATCCGATGTAACGCCTACTGCCTTAGGACGATACATTGGAAAATCTGGAGTTTCCCATGGGATGAAAGACATTCAAGAATTAGCGGCTTCGATTCGAGGAAAGAGGAAAAAATGATTAAGCAAACTATTGGAGTCGATTTGGTCGACCACGCCCGATTTATCCCTTTCCTTGAGGATTATCGCAAACTAAAACGCATCCTATCACTTCAGGAAATTGAAGTCTTACAAACCTTCACGCATGATGGCCGAAAGTTAGAGTTTGTTGCGAGTCGCTTTGCGGTGAAAGAAGCCCTCATTAAAGCAGGACTTACATTCGATTACGCAGAAGTCTCAATTCTAAACCATGAAAATGGAGCACCCTATGTCGTGGGTCCATTTCAAGAAAGCATTCAAGTGACATTATCGCACACCCATACAACGAGTGTTGCCTTTGTCATCGTTCGTATTGAAATTGCGGAAGCAAATGAATAAAATGCTTGAAAAAAAGAGATTTATTGAGTATAATAATATTCGTGTCTAGCCCTTTTATAGGAAGGGTTCATGAACCAATTTGATAAAGAAAGGAGTTCGTTTTTAAGAATTCTTAAAAATGGTTTTTTATGAGTAAGAAAGCAAATGAAATCAGAACCAAAAAAGTCAAATTAATCACTTTTTGGTCGTTGATTGGCTTGGCAACTCTAGCCTTCATCACGGTCTTGGTGATTCTATTCATCGAAACTCGTCCTTATGAAAGTTATAGTGACATTCGAAAAGACAATCTAACTCTGATTCGTGATCAAATGTTTAGTCAAGCAGGTGAGACTTACTATGTGTATGTCTATGATAGTAGCAATACCAACGAATTAAGTGCTGAAAAAGCGCTTGAATTGGAACCGGTCGTTTTTAATTATTTTAATTTCGTAAAGCAAAACTCCCGAAAATCAGGGGTCGTAAAAATTTACGGATTGGATGTTAATGATTTCGAAAATCGCAGTTGTGTAAAAAACACCGATTCATATACTCGTGTGAGTCGTTTTGATAACTTCGCTGTGAAAGCAAGTAGCCTTCCGCTTTTATTGGAAATCGTCAATGGAGTGGTGGAATACCCTTACGCAACGATTAGTCAAATTCAAGAGGAACTGCAAAGTACGATGGACACATTTCGAACATCAATTCGTAACCCTATTCTCATTGTACCCAAGAAAGAATTTACCTTTTGACATGATGGAGAATCCTTCATATGAAGGATCCATCGTGTCAAAGGGACATCCTTGATTTTTAAAAAGTCAATCTATTTATCAGCAATGGAGTAGTACTCAAGCGGCTGAAGAGGTGCCCCTGCTAAGGGCATAGACCGGGAAACTGGTGCGAGAGTTCAAATCTCTCCTACTCCGCCATTTTTCGCTTTGATAAATACGAAATTATCATCAATAAAACGTTGGTTCAATGACCAACGTTTTATTTTATTTATGAAAGGAAGACACAAATGGGCAAAAAATTAATTGAACTCAAACACATCACCAAAGCCTTTGATGGCGAGGAAGTCGTAAAAGACTTGAATTTATACATCAACGAAAATGAATTTATAACTTTAGTCGGTCCTTCTGGCTGTGGAAAAACAACAACTCTTCGGATGATTGGTGGGTTTGAGACCCCTGATGCGGGTGAAATCATCTTGAATGGTGAGGTTGTGAATAACCTTCCTCCTTACGAACGCCCCATCAATACTGTTTTTCAACGGTATGCCCTATTCCCTCATTTAAACGTGTTTGATAACGTTGCTTTTGGGTTGCGTAACTATAATCGCCAATTCCAAGAGTTAAAGAGTAATGTTAGACGTGCCTATGAAGATGAAAAACAAGCCCTCCTGAAATCCTTAATGAATAAGACTGCCTCCAAGGACGATAAAAAGGAAGCCAAAATTCGCTTAAAAGAGATTCGATACGAAATCGATGAGGCGATTATTGAAGAAAAAGATAAACTGATTACGTTTAAACGTCAAGAAATTGAGACTCGCTATCAGAAAAAGTATCATGTTTTAGAAAAGAAGATGAAGGCTTTAGAAAATCGTGATGAAGCCATCGAAAAAGCACAAGAAGAACTAGATGCCTTAATGGAAGTCGTGAATGCTGAAATTAAGGCGAATCGCCTTCAAAAAGCAAAAATCCTCGCAAAACATGATCGTGCCATTAAATCCTTACGCCGGATTGCATGGGAAGAAGATCTTGGAGAATTAAAAGCCGAACTACGGCAATTAGAACTTCAAGAAGCTGAAGAAATGAAAAAGTCAAGCTCCCTCATGATGAGTAAACATCACATTAAAGAAGCAGTGACCGATGTTCTAAAACTAGTCAAACTTGAAGGGTATGAAGATCGTAAAATCAACTCCCTATCAGGTGGACAGCAACAACGGGTTGCGATTGCTCGTGCCGTTGTGAATAAACCCAAAATTCTCTTACTCGATGAACCCCTCGCAGCTCTTGATTTAAAGCTTCGCCAGAACATGCAGTATGAACTCAAAGAAATGCAACGCGAACTTGGGATTACCTTTGTCTTTGTAACCCATGATCAAGAAGAAGCCCTCACGATGTCTGATACCGTCGTTGTCATGGACCGTGGCATCATTCAACAAATCGGTACTCCTGAAGACATCTATAATGAGCCCAAAAATCGTTTTGTGGCGAGTTTCATCGGTGAAAGTAATATCATTAGGGGGGTCTACAAAGGTAACAAGCAGGTCGAATTTATGGGGTCGATCTTTACCTGTGTCGATGAAAATTTTGAAGAAGGCGAAGCGTGTGATGTCGTCATTCGCCCTGAAGATTTTGATGTCGTTCCCTTAGGGCAAGCGAAGCTTATTGGCATCGTTGATGCTACCATCTTCAAAGGTGTTCACTTTGAAATTTGTGCTTTAGTGGATGGAGTCGAGTTTGTGCTCCATCAATATGAGAATGCGAAGATTGGCGATAAGATTGGGTTCTCCGTCGATCCGTATGAAATTCATTTAATGAAGGTACCTATGCATGAAAAAGTTTAAACGCTTAGCTCTACCCTATCAAATCTGGATGTATATTTTGGTGGGCATTCCGATTCTATTCATGATTGTCCTATCTTTACTCGAAATTAATGGATTTGATTTTGAAACAGCTAGGTTCTCATTATCTCACTTTGAAAATTTACCCACTGGGTTTAAAGCCTTTGGACTATCGATGCGCTATTCCTTTATTGCAACGGTGATATGTCTTGCCTTAGGATATCCCATGGCTTATATCATCAGTCGTAGCAACTTCTCCAATAAATATTTGGTCTTAATCATCTTGATTCTACCGATGTGGACCAATATGCTCCTTCGGATTAAAGCGCTTGAAGCGGTCACTCAAGAAAATGGCTTCTTCAGCAATACTTTTGGGTTTAGCCTCAATATGTACGGAACCCCTCTAGCGGTCATTATGGGAATGGTCATTATGTATTTACCCTTTATGATTTTCCCGATTTATACGGTTATAGAGAAAATTGATGAGTCTCTCCTTGAAGCAAGTCAAGACTTAGGAGCGACTAAATTAAAATCTTTCCTAAAAGTCACGCTTCCTTTATCCTTAAAAGGGGTGACAAGTGGCATCATCATGGTGTTCTTACCCTGTGCCATGGGCTTTACGATTTCCGAAATCCTGGGTGGAGGAAACATTCAAATGATCGGAAACATCGTTGAAAACCTCTTTAAGCGAGCAAATAATTACAGTTTAGGAAGTCTCATCTCCCTCATTATCATTATCCTCGTGTTAGGAAGTTTATTTATTATTGGAAAAGTTGATGCAGAAGGAGAAACCCTCCTATGAATCAAGTCATTCGTGTTCCGCTTCCTAAAAAACAACTCATTCAAAAAACCACTACCAATGTCTTAAAATGGTTCTTTTTTGGACTTGTTGTCTTTATCATTTATTTTCCTTTGATTATCATTACCCTACAATCGGTAAATGATAGTGCCACTGGACGTAGCTTTATGGGTTTTACCTTAAAATGGTATGTGCAGATGTTTCAAAATGAACAACTCATGGAGTCGATTTCAGTCACCATCACCATGGCGGTCTTGGCGACCGTGATCTCTGTCATTTTTGGAACGATTGCCTCGATTGGGATTCACTCCCTTTCCACAAAAAGGCGTAAAAGGGCGATTCTTCTAAACAATGTCCCCGTGCTAAATGCGGATATTGTCACGGGGGTGTTCCTCATGCTCATGCTTCAGGGAGTGAGTATTGTTCTTCCTGGGGTTCAGGTATTTGGGTATTTCTCAATGCTCTTTGCGCACATCTTCTTCTGTACCCCTTATGTTGTCTTGAGCATCCTTCCCAAACTCAATGAAATTGATAACAATCTTTTCGATGCCGCCCTTGATTTGGGGTGTCGCCCAAAAGATGCGCTCCTAAAAGTCATCATTCCTTCAATCAAGGCGGGAATCATTTCCGGAGCCCTCATTGCGTTTACGATGTCGATTGATGACTTTGTCATCAGTTATATGACCAGTGGGAGTGGGGTTATGAATTTCTCGATGTGGTTATATTCGATTAAAAACCCCTTTAGAAACAACTCAATGCAACTAGCATCGGCTTACAACACCATCATCTCAGTAGGAACCCTACTGATACTCATTATTTATAATCTCCTCAAAGCGAGGAAGAAGAAAGGAGTCTCTCATTGAAAAAGTTTTTGGTTGTCATGCTCATTTGTATGAGCAGTCTCATCTTGTCCGCCTGTAAACGTGGACCCGCTCTTTATGTACTTAATTGGAGCGAATACATGAGTGATGAACTCATTGGTCAGTTCGAAGCTGAATTTGGGGTAAAGGTCATTTTAGAAACGGCCGATACCAATGAAATTATGTACACAAAAATCAAAGGTCGAACCACCAAATTTGATATTGCCATTCCATCGGATTACATGGTTCATAAGCTTTTCCAAGAGAATTTACTTGTCCCGTTTGATTTAGCGCTCTTACCCAACTATGAAGCCAGTTTATTTGATGATACCCTTCAAGGATTACGCGAAGATTACTTCGAAGGAAACGAAGGGGTTAGCGCTCCTTATTTCTGGGGATCCCTTGGAATTATGTATAATACCGAAAAAGCAGGAGCCAAAGCCCTTGTTGAAGCAAATGGATGGCGAGTATTCTTTGATGGGACCCTCACGGCAGGCTATAAAGTCGGGATGTATAACTCGAGTCGCGATGCAATCGCAGCAGCAGAACTCTATTTGGGGTATGACCTAAATACCACGAGTGATACCGAGCTCACAGCCGTACAAAATCTTCTCAAAGCACAAAATTATAATACTTGGGGCACCGATAATCTTAAAACCATGGTGTCCGAGGGAAACCTTGACATTGCCCTTGTGTATTCTGGGGACTTCTTTGATATTCTTTATGCGACCATGGAAGATAACCTTGACATCACCTACAACATGTTTGTTCCCGATACTAACAATATTTGGTTTGATGCCATGGTGATTCCAACCACCTCCCAAAATCCAACCCTCGCCCATCAGTTTATCAATTTCATGCTTGATCCTGAGAATGCCTACCTCAATGCAACCGAAATTGGATATTGCCCATCGTTAAAGTCAGCCTATCAAGCAATGCTTAATGACCCTGATTATACCGACATCATTACAGAGTACCCCTATTACCCAGGAACGATTACAAATGGGTTTCTCTACCGCGATCTTGGCCCCGCCATTTACCAGCAATTTGAACTCATTTTGGTGAATGCGAAAGGGTAAACCAAAAAACCTATATCCCTTGTTGCGTAAATCGCACAAGGGATTTATTTATGTGTAATAATACAAAAATATTCAAAAAAATATATTGCAATTCAAAACGAGTTGTGTTATACTATTTAATGAGGTGAAAAATTATGTTAGAAATCAAAAATGTATCAAAAACGTATGATAATGGGAAGCGTGCTGCTCAACACATCAATCTTCAAATTGATGATGGGGAAATCTTTGCTTTCATTGGTCACAATGGAGCTGGTAAAACCACCACCATTAAATGTGTTGTCGGACTTCTCGATTTTGAAGAAGGAGAAATCTTAATCAATGGATATTCAATTAAGAAAGATCCCATTGCTTGTAAGAAGATTACAGCTTATATTCCCGATAACCCTGATATTTATGAATCCTTAACCGGTATTCAATATTTGAATTTCATTGCGGATATCTATGACATCCCGAAGCAAACAAGACACGAAGACATCGCAAAATATGCAAATGATTTTGAACTCACGAAGAACTTGGGGGATCTCATTTCATCCTATTCTCATGGAATGAAACAAAAACTCGTGTTAATTTCCGCTTTTATCCGTCATCCCAAATTACTCATTCTTGATGAACCTTTTGTTGGGCTGGATCCCAAAGCGGCATTTGCGGTGAAACAAATCATGAAAGAAATGTGTGAGAATGGAACCATTGTCTTCTTCTCAACCCATGTTTTGGAAGTCGCTGAAAAGTTATGTAGTCGTGTTGCGATTATTAAACGCGGTGAAATCATTGCGAATGGAACCATGGAAGAAGTCAAGGGCGATAAATCCTTAGAAGAAGTCTTCTTGGAGCTTGAAAATCATGCGTAAATTTTGGATTTTATGTAAGGTAAATCTCCTTAATACCTTTGGTCTTAATCGTCTCAAGAAAAAATTCGGAAATAAATCAGGTTTCTTACGCTTAGGAATGCCGATTCTAACCGTTTTCTTAGGACTCCTTTTCTTGGGATTTTCCTTCTTTTACATTGCTCTGTATTCACAAATCTTTGTCATGGCCGAGCAATATGAAGGAATTCTCTATTTGGGATTTGGCTTGGGGGGACTCATGATGCTCCTTACCACCATTACCAAAGCGAATAGTTATTTATTTGAATCAAAAGACTATGATATGCTCATGACACTGCCGGTCCCAACAAGGACGATTGTTGCGAGCAAAATCACCCAACTATCTATTTTGAACTATTTTATGCTCTTATATTTTGCCATTCCTTCGGTCGTTTTATATGGCATTTATACCTCTCCCTCCATCTTCTTTTATTTAGGAGCCCTGGGGGTCTATCTCCTCTTTCCTTTCCTAATTATGACTATTTGTAGTGCGATTTCCTATGGAATCAACCTACTTCTTGGGCGCATGAAGCGTAAAAATGTCGTTCAAGTGATATTCATGATTGTTTTCTTCGTTCTCATTATGGTTGGGTCGATGTCTTTATCCTCTTCAATGTCAGCCATTGAAGGAGATGACGTGGAAGCAATCATTCAAATGGCGACTAATATTCAAACAGTCATGAAATACTTATACTATCCTAGTGTATTTATGGTTGAGGGATTATTGGGGTCAATCACACATTATCTTCTCTATGTTGTCATTTCCGTTCTTCCTTTCATTGGCTTTATCTATGCTGTTGGGAAGGGCTTTACCAAAGCACAAAGTCGTGCTAAGATGACTTATACCAATCAAAACTTTGTTTTGAAAGAAGAAAAAGCAACATCTCCGGTCATGGCTGTTTTCAAAAAGGAAGTAAAACTCTTATTCTCCAATGCCAATGTCTTTATGAACACCGCGATTGCTCCGATTATGAGTACGTTTATGTTGGTGTTCTATATCATCACACAAAAAGAACTCTTTACGGAACTGGGAAGCATCATGAATTCAGATATGATGATTGCCGTTTTGATTGCCCTCGTCACCTTTATGGGAACCATCATTACTACCACCGCTTCCAGTATTTCACTTGAAGGAAAACAATTCTGGATTGTGAAGGTGGCTCCGATTGAACCGATGGCCATTTTCAAAGCAAAAATACTTGTAAACTTTGTCCTAACCGTTCCAACCATGCTGATTAATGCGATTGTTGTTGCGATTGTCTTTAAACCGGGGTTTGTGAATCTCGTGTTCTTCATCATCCTTCCCCTTCTTGTTAATCTTCTCATGGGGGCTTTAGGACTTATGATAAATCTTTGCTTTCCAAAACTTGATTGGGATAATCCTCTGAAGGCTGTTAAACAAGGAATGAGTGTCGTCCTCACCATGTTCATCAGTATGATCCTTATGGTCATCTTAGGTGTTTTCTTCGTCTTCATTAGTCCGTTCCTAGGTGCTCAGCTCACGTTTTTAGCGCTCATTGTCTTACTTGGACTTGCTCTTCTTGGAATGTATTATCTATTAAAATCCGCTGGTGTGAAACGATACCACGCCATTCAAGCATAAATAACAGATGGCTCTCTTGGGAGCCATCTGTTATTATTTTGCAATCAACAATTGCTTTTCATTCCCTCGCCTTTTTGTTATAATGGTGTCATAGAAGGTGATCAGGTATGCTTGACCTCGTAAAAATTGGAGAGAAGTTACAAGAATATCGCAAAAAAGCCAACCTCAGTCAAGATGATTTGGCAAATAAGCTGTATGTCACTCACCAAGCCATCTCCCGGTGGGAAACAGGTAAAGCACTCCCCTCCCTTGATAATATCTTTGAACTCATTAAATTGTATCAGATCTCGGTCGAAAATCTCTTGTGTTTACAGGTAAACCCTAAAACATCCCTTGATTATCTGTTCATAGAGTATTCTCGGTCCTATGCGATTGATGCAGTTTTAAAGGGAAAGTTTGATAACATCCACTTAGAGGATATCATTCATTTGCTCGATGGTGAAGAAAGACGCTATGTGATTCATCAGATCATCCATCGGAAGACTCCATGTTCACCCTTCACACTTTGGCCAAGATTGAGTTATGAAGAACGACGGCAACTCCTAGTGGCTCATCTAAAAGGACAATATGTCCTTCCAATTCAAGAACTATCTCCCTATATGAGTCCCCTAGAAGTGAGATTATTAGAAGAAAGGAAAAAAATATGAATATCATGAGAATGTTACCCTTTTTAGATGATGAAAGTAAGCAAGAGTTGGTGAATTCGATTATTCATCATGAGATTGATGTAAAAGGCATAAATATTATCTCCATCCTTCCGTTTCTCGAAGATGAAGAAGTCGAAAAACTAATCCTTTTTGTCCTTGATGAAAAAATTCCAATCAACATCATGGCCATGCTTCCCTTTGCAAGTGATGAAACGCTTGATAAACTCGTCGAGAAAATTGAACTTGACGAAGTAGAAGGAATTAGTATTGAAGCCATTGCCCCCTTCCTAGATGATGATCAAATCCGAATATTGTTTAAAAGAGAATTTGAGAAGATGAAACGTAAATAAAGAGAAGAAGACAATCTCATCATCGATGGATTGTCTTCTTTTCATAAATTTTACTTGCTAAAACAAGTTTTTTTTAGTATAATAATTCTTGCTTGACAGGGGTATAGTTCAATGGTAGAACAGCGGTCTCCAAAACCGTCGATGTGAGTTCGAGTCTTACTACCCCTGCCAATTAATGGCGACCGTGGCGAAGTGGTTAACGCATCGGATTGTGGCTCCGACACGCGTGGGTTCGATTCCCATCGATCGCCCCATTTAGAAACAAAAGTCTAATACAAATGTGTTGGGCTTTTTCTTTTAACTCCAACATATGCTATAAAACCCAATTTAATTAATTTATTGATTGTTCTTTATATTTAATTGTAACCGTTCGGGTATAAAACATAAGAGAAACATACATATTACACCCTAAAGGGATTAATTAGGTTATTAATATTGACATTCGTCCCGAAAGGGTGTAGTATATAGGTATAAACCAAAGGCAAAGGGGTGATTTCATGAACAAGATAGCTGAATATATCAAAAAACAACGCAAAGCAGCGGGGTTAACGCAAGAACAATTTGCTATTCGCTCAGGTCTAGGTCTTCGCTTTATACGGGAACTAGAACAAGGTAAGGAAACTGTACGCTTAGACAAAGTGAATGTTGCACTTTCCATGTTTGATATGGAAGCTGTGCCCGGCAAGAAGGAGAAATCATAATGGGTGCATTTAGAAAAGCAGCTGTATATATTCGGGACTGCTTCGCAGGAGTTCTTGAGGAAACCGATGAAGGATATTCTTTTTCTTACAATCCGGAGTATATCAAAAGTGAAAATGGGGTGCCGATATCACTGACTTTGCCGATTCAAAACGAACGTTTTACTTCAAGAACACTGTTTTCATTTTTTGATGGATTAATTCCAGAAGGATGGCTTCTAAATATTGTTACCCGGAACTGGAAGATTCCTGAAAATGATCGCTTTGCCGTATTACTTGTCGCATGCAAGGATCCGATAGGTATTGTCAGTATCAAGGAGGAGCACGTATGAAATGTTTATGCTGTGGAAAAGCCTTACATACAGAAAACGAATCCGGATGGCACAAGAGCTGCATCCAAAAATTTTTTGGAACTGCGCAAATACCCCAAATAGAGCTAAACGACAGCACATTGGAGATGCTTGCCAACGAGACTACTAGCAAGGGCTGGACAGTTCCTGGTGTTCAAAAGAAGTTATCATTGCATTTGCTATTAGAAGGTGACACACCAAGACTTACTCTTGTAAACTACCCTACTGGATATATTTTGAAACCCCAAGTGGAGCAGTTTGATGCGTTACCGGAATCCGAACATCTTGTGATGTGTATGGCGGATGCTGTCGGTATCGCAACTGTTCCTCATGCTCTAGTCCTAAACAAAAACACTTATGCCTATATCACAAAAAGGATTGATCGTGTCTTTTACAAGAACCATGTAGAAAAACTCGCCATGGAGGATTTCTGTCAGCTGGGATTAAGGTTGACACAAGATAAATATCACGGATCTTATGAACAGTGCGGGAAAATCATCAAGAAATATTCAGAAAGAAGCAAACTTGATTTGTCCGAGTTGTTTATTCGTATTGTTTTTTTCTATATCATAGGAAATTCAGATATGCATTTGAAAAATTTCTCATTGATTGAAACAACATCAGGAAGCATGCAATTTGTATTGTCTGCCGCTTATGATCTTCTGCCTGTAAAAGTAAACATGCCAGAAGATGAAGAAGATTTTGCTTTGGCTATGAACGGCAAAAAAACGAATATCCACAAGAAAGACTTCTTTTTGTTTGCCGAGAATATAGGTATTTCCAAAGAAATAGCTCAAAAAATGATTATGCAGTTGGTTAACCAAAAGGATATGCTTCAATCAATGTGTATGGAATCATATCTTCCGGATTATCTAAAAAAGTCATTTTCCGAATTGATTGAAAAACGATTCTCTATATTGATGAACTAAGCTGACTTGATGCTTTTATACCGATTGTTATAAATTTAGTTTTATTCGCTTGACATTGATGAAATTTAAAAGCATATGACTCCAGCAGTGTTTAAGAAATCATCATTAGTTTTATCAATAATTCTAGTGATAAAACTTTTCTTATCAGGGTAAGTAAAATTTTCTAGGGGTGCGCTGTTGTATCAAAATAGGTAACTAAAGTCATTTTAAAAAATAAGCTTTGATGAGAGAAAATACATTTCTTTTTATCAAAGTTTTTTCTAATGATTATTTTTAATATTTTTATTAAACTTCTGAAAATCTCTTTTCATTTGTAACTTGATTTGTTATAATAAACCCTAGAATAATAATTTAGGTGGTATTTATGAAAAATAATCTTAAAAAAACAACAACCTTCATTATAGCTTTTGTAACAACGCTCATTTTGTCAGGTTGCTTCAGTGTAGTAACGGGTACATGGGAGGGATATCATTATCGGATAAAAAATCGTGAAGTGACCATTACGAGATACTCGGGTGATGAAATTGAACTTACGATCCCTAGTTTAATCGACGAATGTCCAGTCGTCAGTATTGGATATGAAGCCTTTTACGATAATCGTACCCTAAAGACCATCATAATCCCAAAGGGGGTTGAAAGTCTCAGTGACTACGCTTTTTATTCTTGTATCAGCCTATCAAGCATTACTATACCAAATGGTGTTACAAGTATTGGAAGATATGCATTTTATAATTGTACTAGTTTAAAAAGTATCACCTTACCTGATAGTCTTACATTTATTGGAGGAAATGCATTTAATGAATGTAGTGGTCTAACAACCTTCAGAATCCCAAAGAATGTGAAAAAGATTGAAAGTCAAGCATTTGATAACTGTACTCATTTGCCAAGTATTTATGTTGATCCTGATAATCAATATTATTCTTCTATGAATGGTGTATTATTTGATCAAGCACAAACGATATTAATGAAGTATCCCGAAGGGAATACTAAAACATCTTATACGATTCCATCCCGTGTTATTAGTATCGAGAAACATGCCTTTAGGAGCCCCTATTTAACAAGCATCTCAATACCACTGAGGGTTACAAGTATTCATGATGAAGCATTTGATGGCTGTATCAATCTAGCAAGTTTCAATGTTGATGGCAACAATGAATATTATTCCTCAATGAGTGGTGTCTTATTTAATCACGCACATAATGTATTGATGAAATATCCTGAAGGGGCTCCTTATTCAATTTATACCATCCCGCCAACGGTTACAACGATTGGACAATATGCATTCAATAATTGTCTTCATTTAACAAGCATCATCATCCCAGATAATGTAACAAGAATAAAAGAATATGCATTCAATAATTGCAGCAGTTTAACAAGCATTACGATTCCAGATAGCATTACCATTATTCAAAGAGGTGCGTTTGCTAATTGTAGTAATTTACAAATCTATACTGAAGCTATTAGAAAACCTTTGGGATGGAATAGTGGCTGGAATCCAGACGATAGACCTGTTACCTGGGGAAATCAATCGTAGGATTATCATAAAACAATTGATCAAAAAAGATCAATTGTTTTATTATACTGGTATATCTTGATATGAGGTCCACGTAGCTTGAATCCATTTTGCCATATGACATTGAAATTTCTCGTGATTTGTATTATAATCAACTTATGAAAGGGTTGGGTGATGATTATGAAACTAGATGGATTTGGACTATTTGTTAATAACATGGGGAAAATGATTGCCTTTTATCGGGATGTTTTAGGATTTGAAATTAAAGAAGAAGAAACAACCTCTAATGTTTATTTGATGAAAGACGGAACGCTATTTTTGCTTTATGGAAGAAGTGATTTTGAAAAGATGACCCGTCGTTCTTATGAATATACCAAGGGTGTTCATGGTCATTTTGAAATTGCCTTATCTGTTTCATCTTTCGATGAGGTGGATCATGTTTATAAAGAAGTGACTAAGAAGGGTGCAACCCCTATTTTACCACCCACCACCGAACCATGGGGTCAGAGAACTTGTTACATTGCTGATCCTGAAGGAAATCTCATCGAAATCGGATTCTTTAATCCGGGGAAGGAATAATGATATGGATTTTTTAGAATTAGCAAAGGCACGATATTCTGTTCGTAAGTTTAGTAGCGAACCAGTAAGAAAAGTTGATCTAAACCTCATATTAAAAGCGGGTCATTTAGCTCCCACTGCTTGTAACAAACAACCACAACATATTATTGTGATTGATACGACTGAAGGACTATCACAACTTAAGAAATGTACTACTTCGCACTTTAATTGTTCTTTAGCATTCCTCGTGTGTTATGATACTACCCAGTGTTGGGTAAGAGAGTTTGATGGGAAGAACAGTGGCGAGGTGGATGCGAGTATTGTTGCAACGCATATGATGCTTGAGGCAGCATCCATTGGAGTGGGCTCGACATGGGTAATGCATTTTATTCCTGAGGCGATTGTTGAGGAATTTAGTCTACCACCACACATCATTCCTGTAGCCATATTAGTCATGGGTTATCCTGCATTAGATGCTCATCCTTCCTCACTCCATCATAAATTTAGAGATGAAAAGGAACTTATCCATTTTTACAATCCCTTGAAATAATGGAAAGAAGAAATAAACTATGAAAAAAACACATTATCCCATTCATTCTGATTTTAAGCGACTTAGAAACCTCCATCCACCTCTTAATCGAGTGTTGCTTCGTCCCTTACAGTGGTTTCTTGGAATTCAGTTTCATCTTGAAAGAAAGAAAAAAGAGTTAGATGTCAAGAGATTATCAATTCCAGCTTCTCCTAATCCCTCCATTCAAGCCCTTCTTTATAGTCCTAAAGGAATTGATAAAGAGGCTCCTTGCCTGTTATATTGTCATGGAGGAGGCTTTGTTCTTCCTTCCTCCTTCTTTCACTTTTATTGGATCAAAAAGTATGCGCAAGATGTTAGGTGTCATGTCTTATTTATCGATTATCGCCTCGCACCGCGTTATCCATACCCTGCAGCACCGCAAGACTGTTTTGAAAGTTACAAGTGGCTCTTGGGTCATGCAAGCGAATTATCGGTTGACCCCAAGCGGATTGGGGTTGCGGGTGATAGTGCAGGAGGATGTCTTGCAGCGGTCGTTACTCAAATGGCAAAAGATGAAGGAATTCCAATGCCTTGCTTACAACTCTTGATTTATCCGGCAACAGGGGTAGATCGCCCTAGTGAATCGATGGAAAAATATGTAGATACCCCGATGTGTAATACCCGAGATATGGAAAAATATGGGAGTTACTATTTAGAAAAGGCAACAATTGACCGTCCTGTTTACTTGATGCCAACCACGGGAACGTCCTTTGTTGGATTTCCTCCAAGTTATGTTGAAACAGCTGAATTTGATTGCTTACGTGATCATGGAATCTGTTATGCGAATAATTTAAAACGAGATGGAGTCGAAGTTGTTCTCAATAATACCGTTGGAACGGTTCATGGGTTTGATATTGAAATCAAAAGTATGATTGTGAAAGAAGCAGTTGATAAAAGAATTGCATTTTTGAAAGAGCATTTTAAATAGAGATAAAGTTTTATAAAATATCTATAAAAGATGAAAGAACATTATATGATCTACCTCTTTAAAAGGGGTGGATTTTCATATTAAAAGGTTTTGATATATGGAGAATTCTTAGAATAGACTCTATATTTATTTATCTTCCATCATCTTTACTAATTCTTTTATTTATGTTATAATCCTTATAGAAAAGAGAATACTATGATTATAAGACGCGAAGAAGAAAAAGATTATTTAGAAGTAGAACGTTTGACAAGAGAAGCGTTTTGGGATGTGTATCGCCCAGGATGTGTCGAACACTTCATGTTACACCAAATGAGGACTGATCCCGCCTTCATTCCTGAACTTGATTACGTGATTGAAGAAGAAGGAAGAATTGTTGCTAATATTGTTTATACAAAAGTGGAAATCATCAAAGAAGATGGTTCTTCAACATTTGGTTTAGTGTTTGGTCCAATTTCGGTTTTAAAGAGTGTTCAAAATAAGGGGTATGGTTCTACAATCATTCGCTACACGCTCGATTTAGCAAAGGAAATGGGGTACCCTTGTGTATTAATCACAGGGCATCCTGATTACTATCATCGCTTTGGATTTGAGAGTGCAACAAATTATGGATTTTACTATCCTGGGTATCCTAAGAAAGATTCAAATCTAGAAGATTCAAAGTCTCAGGACATTTCTCCCTTTTTCATGATTAAATGGCTTGCAAGCAAGCCATTCATCACTCCTGGAGAATATCATGATCCTAGTTGTTATTCGATTAATGAAGAAGCCATGCAAGCTTTTGACAAAGAGTTTGTAAAGATTGATAAGTTAAGATTAGTTTAGATATCTAATGTTGGGAGGAAAAATATGAAGATATTAGGTAATTTAATATGGTTTGTTATTGTTGGAATTTTGTCGTTCATCATATGGGTGTTTATTGGGATTTTATGGTGCGTAACAATTATTGGTATTCCTTTTGGTAAACAATGCTTTAAATTAGCGGGATTAACTTGTTTTCCTTTTGGCAAAGAAGTAAAAACTGATTTTGATTCTCATCCAGTGGCCAATATCATTTGGTTAATTTTATTTGGATGGGAAATAGCAGTGGGATATGTTGTAGCTGGGTTATTCTTTTATATAACTATTATTGGAATCCCTTTTGGGAAGCAATGCTTTAAATTAGCAACATTATCTCTTCTGCCTTTTGGATCAAAATATTGAATAAATTGAGAAATCATGAAGAAATTCATGATTTTTTCTTATTTTTTAGAAAAAGATAGATTTTTTTATTAGATTGGTTTATAATATGGATGATGCGGCTGTGGCGGAACGGTAGACGCGCTATCTTCAGACGGTAGTGTTTATGACGTGTGAGTTCAAATCTCATCAGCCGCACCATCTGACTAGAATAGGCTGATTCAATAATCAAACTTTTTTTGCTTTAATAAGAGCTTCTTTATACATTGATGAAGAAGGCTTTGATATAAAAATAACAGGCTTTAGAGGCTGAATGCTTTCTCAATGCCTAACCTTTTAACGATTATCTAACTATTTACACGATTTACTTATTAAGCATTGTGACTTTGTTTTAATTTTGTTATAATGTCACAAAAAAGCTACGATATTTAGGGGAAATACAGTATGATTTGGTTCTTTGGTCTTATAGTGATAATTCAAATAGTTTTATGGATTTATTTTATAGTAAAAAAGAAATATGCTGTCTTAATTACTTCCGGATTAGTAGGTGTTTTTAGTATTTGGTCATATGTTGATGCGTATATTAAATACATTTACAATAACCCTTGTGAAGGAATAGATGGTTGCATGAATGAGACAGGTATGATATTTGTTCTTTTAACTATGCTCATGTTACTGTCAACATTTGTTTCATTGATTGTTTTTATAATGGATCGTTACAATATAAATAACAATCACAAACACCAATAAAATAAAGCTTATTTATTATCTAATGCATAGCAAGTTAGACTATCATAAAATAGATGACTGAAAGCACGTGTTAATTTTCTATAAGTAGATATACTATATTTGTTCATTCATTTTAAGGTTTCTGTAATTGTATCAAAATAGGTCAACAAACACACATTTAAAATAGGGGTGCGTAAAACTAGTCAAGGGTGCGTAATTTTAGCTAGGGGTGCGTAAAATTACCTCAAGGGTGCGTGATTTTTGCTAGGGGTGCGTTGTTGTATCAAAATAGGTCAACAAACACATATTGAAAACATGTGTTTTTAGGCATATTATAAGCGAAATAGGGTG
>JAQVOS010000071.1 GCA_028702495.1 Bacilli bacterium | reverse complement strand
CATGGGCGATATGGTCGTAATGGGCGTGGGTGATGACAATCGTCTCGATCTCTCCGGCGTACGGTTCCACCGCCGTCGGGAGAACGCCCGCATCCACAAGGATCTTCCCGTAAACGAACGAGGTCTTGATTATCGTAAGCAATTCATCAATGTTATTGCCCATCAACGGGAACTAGGTCAAGGCGATTTGCGTTCAATTCGGGTATTAGGAAATATTATTGAAGATTTTTCTTCCCTTCAATTCTTAGCCCCCCAAGATGCCATGAGCATTTTATCGCTTAGACTTCTTAAGATTAAAAACATTCGCAACCTTATATTAGAACATCCTCAAATTAATTCAGACATTTGTATCAAATGTGGCGAATGTGCCCATATATGTCCTCCCAAAGCTATGACCATTAAAAAGGGAGAATACCCCCATCTTAATCGAAACCAATGTATTCGTTGCTGGTGTTGTACTGAAGTATGTCCCAAAAATGCGATTACAAAAAGTGGTCGTCCCCTCATTGGTCGGATTTTCTTAAAGAATAGAAATTAAAAAGACTTGTTTAGTAGATGAACAAGTCTTTCTTTTACTTTACAAGTGTGCCCCTTAGGTGCCATGTATAAGCTTTTTCAATTTTCACTAAAACCATCGAACCAATGAGTTCTTCTGGTCCTTCAAAGTTTACGAGTTTATTGTGAGGCGTATATCCGTTTAGTAAGCGAGTCTTCTTTTCACTTACGCCCTCTACCAATACTTCCACAGTCTCACCTTCAAAGCGATGATTGCCACGAGCAAATCCTTCATTAATCAGTTCATTGAGTTTTAGAAGACGGGCCTTTTTTACGATGTCAGGGATATCATCTGCAAAATTTGCCGCAGGAGTTCCTTGACGAGGAGAAAATATAAACGTGTAAGCTCCTTCAAATTGACATTCTCTCACCAATTCAAGGGTAGCTTCAAAATCTTCATCTGTTTCTTGAGGAAAACCAACGATGATGTCGGTGGTAATCGCAATATTAGGAATGAGATTGCGTAACATTTTAATCTTTTCAGCATATTCTTCATGGGTATATTTACGGTTCATCCGTTTTAAGATGGCATTGCTACCAGATTGTACTGGAAGATGCAAATGTGGCATGATATTCTTCCCTTGTGCCATCACTTCCATAGTTCTTAAATCAAGATCTCTAGGGTGAGAAGTTGTAAAGCGAATTCTCGGAATATTTGTTTTTTGTAAATCAGATAATAAGTCACTAAATCCATATTTGCGATCAGTAAAATCTTTCCCATAAGCATTGACATTTTGTCCGAGTAAAGTAACTTCCAAATAGCCTTGTTCCTGAAGTTCCGTCACTTCACGAATAATGTCCTCGGGATATCGACTTCGCTCAGTTCCTCTGGTATAAGGAACGATGCAATAGGTACAAAACTCATCACAACCATACATGATATCAACCCATGCTTTTTGGTTGTGCCCTCGCTTTAAGGGAATGTCTTCAATGATTTGTCCCTCAAAACTTAATACTTCAAAGATTCTTTCCTTTTTCTGATAGGCTTTTTCTAATAATTGGGGCAAGCGAGCGATATTATGCGTCCCAAATACAATATCAACTTGATCATATTTCTTTTGAACAGTTTCAATGGTGGATTCTTCTTGGGGCATACACCCACATAGGGCAATAAGTCGATGAGGATTGTTGGCTTTCAGTCCCTTTAGGCGTCCTAGTTCCCCGAAAACACGTTTTTCAGCATGGTCACGAATGGCACAGGTATTAAAGAATAAGACATCGGATGCTTCTTCGTTGGGAGCTTCACTATACCCTAAATTTTCCATAATACCAGCAATTTTTTCACTGTCAGCAATGTTTCCTTGACAGCCATACGTCTTAATAAAATAGGATTTTTGGGCACCCAATCCCTTTAAATGGTTAGGAATTTCATATTGAAGATGTTCTACTTCTCCTTTTTTTCGTTTTCTTGCCTCATGCATCGAAGGAAGATTCGTTTGTTGTTCCATACTATATCACCTTTTTTCATTATATCATAGATTTTTATCGTTTTCTAGTTTGAATTGTTCTCGTTTATTGTGTTGTTTCATTAGGAAATAGCCGTGTTTGGATGGTTCGAACAATAAGAGGAACAAAGACTAATTGTATTGCAATGGCTGGAGACCCCACAATAAACAATGTTTCTAAATAAGTGTCAAGACGGTAAGCCCCATAAGTCCCCAGAGTTATAACAATACCCATAGCTCCCAAATAAATGATGCGACCCACTAACATCGCGATGATGAGTGACGCATATAAACGCAGCGTTGGATGTTTAATTTTTAACAACTGATGATAGAGAAGTCCCGAAATCAAGCCATAAGTACCAAGTTCAACACTCATAACCACTCCGGAAGGTAATAAAGGCGGCATTCCCCCTAAAATACTAACGAGGAGGGGAGTGATTAAACCACTAATAAGCCCATATTTCCATCCACACAATAATCCACAGATAAAGATAGGAAGATGCATGGGGGAGAAAATGGTTCCCAAAGGGATACCACCAACCATCACTCCACGAAAAGGAAGGGTAATGACATATCCTAAAGCGATGAAAAGAGAAGTTAAGACGATATTTTTCAAATCTGTTTTCATATAATTATCCTTTCATTGATGAATGTGTTTTATGATACTGAGATATTATACCACATAAGATGCTTTATTTGTCATTTATTGTCATTTATGATATAATAAAAAAGGAGGTAAAATATGAACGAATTCTTATTTTGGCATCAGCAAAAATATCCTTTGATGGAAGATGCGGACAAACGAAAGCTTCTTTTTCAGAGTGAATTTGCAGGGAATCATCATTTCCGCACCAAGGATGAAGTGATGACTGGTTTAAACGCTGAAATTAAGGCTTTAAATCATTCATACGAAGATTTATACGTTGACATAGGTAACAATTACGTCCGCGTAAATCTATCAACCTACGTGAAATATCAGTTTCCCTTAAATTATTTAGGTTTGGCTTTTTATGATTCAGCCAAAGACAATAATGGGACTTTTGATGGTTATAAACAAAAACTAATTGAGCATGAACTATCAACAGACGACCTCGATAATCATCATCATAGTGAGATTTATCGAACAGCCTATAATCCACATTATCGTGTAATTGATAAAAAATACATCACTGAAGAAATGAAATTGGTTCAACTTGAAAACTTCATTGCAAATCAGGGTTCTTCCATTATTGCAATTGAAGGAAAATGCGGAGGTGGTAAAACAACTATGGTCGATCAATTGTCTCATCGATTGACGTTTTCTCGAATTCCGATGGATGATTTCTTTCTTCCCGCCAAGAAAAAAACGACCGAACGACTCTTAGAAGTGGGGGGAAATGTTGATTATGAACGATTCCTGTCACTTTTAGAAGACATACGACGCGAACCAAGTGATACTATTGTTTACCAGAAATATGATTGTATGACGAATCATTTATCAAAAGTGGAACTTAAGCGGCATCATCTTATCATTATTGAAGGTGTTTATAGTTATCATCCCGCATTTCGCCATTTAATTGATCGACTTGCTTTTATTGAAGTTGATGATGTGACACAAGATTTACGATTGAAACGGCGTACGAATTACTTATCCTACGTCAATACGTGGGTCGTTCTCGAAAACATCTATTATGATCATGAGAAGATTAAAATTTTATCAAATATTATCATATAGAAAAAGCCAAGCATAAGTTTGGCTTTTTCTCATATATACTTTTATATATTATATACTAGTGTTTACAACTTGCGCATTGATCACAATCGTTACAATCATTATGATCGCAATCTTGATCGGCACAGTTTGCTTCTTGTGTTCCTATCAATTCATTTCTTAAATATTTGCGAGCCGCATCAAGTGCATTACCTTCAATACCTGCGATAATCTTGATGTCTTCTTCCACAAGTTTATCGTACATGGTTTCACCCATATGCTTTGTAATGACAACTTCTACTTGATAATCCTTTAATAGGGCAATGATGTTATCGTGCCCCTTCACTTCAGGATTCAATGTAAATGATTTAATAATCATTTGCTTGGTTCCTTGTACAATTAAGAAAGCGGGCGCATGACCAAAATGATCACTAATTTGGTCTTGATTGACAGGAATTGCCATTGTGGTTACTAAAATGGGAAGTTTTTCAATGGTTTCAGTAGCTTTATCAAGATAATTAAACTTTTGATGTTCTAACTCGCCAGCATCACACCAAGCAGCCACTTTAGGATTGAGCGGAATTTTAGCTAAAACGGGAAGCCCATACTCAGCACCAATCTCTTCAACATGACTCTCGCCAAATATTTTGATGGGGTGTGTACATTCATCACATTCAAGATAGCTCATATTTTCTACAAGACCCAAAACAGGAATCTTCATCATATTGGCCATATTCACGGCTTTTGATACAATCATCTTCACCAATTCTTGTGGGGAAGTGACGATAACAATGCCATCCACACACATACTTTGGAAAACAGTGAGCGGAACATCTCCTGTTCCTGGTGGCATGTCAACAAACAAATAATCAACATCTTGCCAAATGACTTCGGTCCAAAACTGTTCTACGAGATTAGCAATAATCGGGCCACGCCATACAACAGGGTCCGTATCATTCTTTAATAAAAGATTGCTCGAAATCACTTTAATGCCTGTTGATGAATTATTGGGAAATAATCCATCGCGATTTCCATGCGCTTTATCTTTAATTCCAAAAATTTTAGGAATAGAAGGGCCAGTCACATCAGCATCAAGTACTCCTACTTGATACCCTCTTTGACGGAGTGATATCGCAAGAAGGGATGTGACGAGTGACTTCCCGACTCCACCTTTCCCACTAACAACACCAATGACTTTTTTAATGTGACTCATGGGATGGGGTTTTTTTAGTAAGCTTTCGTTTTCACACTTTTCTTTACAGTCCGAACAGTTATGATTGCATTCACTCATAGAGTACCTCCAAATATTTCTACTTATTATACCAATTTTACCTTTGATGTCAACATATTAGCATGATTTTCTAAAGTGAGTCGTAGATTTTGTGATATTCATAATCCGTTAGAGCATAACATAGAAGATCGTGGATGGTCCCGTCATAAAGTAAGTATCCATTCTTTCGAATTCCTTCATAAGTCATTTGTAGTTTTTCACACACCCTCTGACTTTGTTCGTTTGTCACAAAAGTGCTACACTCTATCCGACGAAGATTAAGGATATGAAATCCCCATTTCAAAGCCTCTTGAGCCGCTTCAACAGCAATCCCTCTTCCCCAATAAGCAGGGGATACCGTATATCCTAATTCAGCTTTAAATCCTTTTAAATAACTGTGGAGTTCTAATGTTCCAATCATTTTTTGGTTTTCTTTCCACACAATCGCAAAAACACCTAATTGTCCATACTTTTTCTTATCGCGAAACATTTGGATGA
>JAQVOS010000025.1 GCA_028702495.1 Bacilli bacterium | reverse complement strand
AAAGAATGAATCCACCTGCAAAGAGGTTGGAGCGGAAGTCCCATCCACCACTTATTTTGCCATTCGTGAGTCTGATCACAAACTTGTAGGTATTATTGATTTGCGTCATCATATTAATCATCCTCTTTTCAGCTCATGGGCTGGCCACTGTGGATGCTCCGTTCGACCCTCAGAAAGAGGGCGTGGATATGCTAAAGAAATGCTTAGGCTTAATCTAAAAAATGCTCACAACATAGGAATTGATAAAATATTGGTTACGTGTCTTACTAAAAATGATGCAAGCGAGCATACAATTCTTGCAAATAATGGTATTTATGAGAATACGATTGAAGTCGATGGTTTTCTCATCAAGCGATATTGGATCAAAACAAAACCCTAAGATAATTGGAAATCTCTTGGCTTTTGCGAAAATGGAATTGATGAATGGGGCATGAAATTATTCATTAAAAAGTAGAAAATAATCAAAAAATTGCTATGATTATGGAAAAACACAATCTTGAACGATTGTGTTTTTCAATTTTAAGTGAATATAAAAAAACTTGTAAAAGGATGCTGGTTTTGTTATAATAAATATAGAAGATGCACTCATTGAGGAGGATTCTATGAAAAAATGGTATAACGAAGAATATGAATTTGAAATCGAAGTCATCGGCTTTATACGTGGTAATAAATCCGAACGTTACTGTCGCAATGGCGAAGAAATTGGTGACAAATATCACTGTACTTATGGTTGTCCCGTCAATCAAGAGGGGTATGGCATCTGTTCAAAAGTCATGATGATGATGTATCCCATCATGGAATCAGTTCGTAGTGGTGGTGATTTGAAAAATATTGGTGGCGACTCTAAAAACTCAAAAGTCGTCGTATGTCCAGATGGCTGCGTCATATTTCGCATCACCGCAAAACCCTTAGGAAATGAAAATTTTTATAAAGGCCATTTTTTTGATTAATTAAAAACCCGAAGGAGAACTCATTTATGTCCAAAGTTGAAGAACAATTGGCCAAATCACTCACGGCTGAAACCGTTGACCTTCTTCCCTACCTGCCTTATTTATTGCAAGATTTATGGGAATTAGGTTCCTCCTCCAAAGATATGATTCATCTCATCGCAAAAAATGTTCCTAATCCACACCATTTACACATCCTCGATTTGGCTTGTGGAAAAGGAGCTGTGAGCATTCAACTCACGAAAGCCTTGGGGTGCCACACAAAAGGGATCGATCTCATGCCCGAGTTCATTGAAGAAGCCAAGAAAATGGCACAAATACATGAAGTGACTTCATACTGTACCTTTGAGGTGGGAGATATCAATCAATCTGTGATGACTGAAAAGGGGTATGACCTAGTCATTCTCGGAGCGGTTGGCGAAGTATTAGGGTCCAATGAGGCGACGCTTCATCAATTATCCGCCACCATCAAAAAAGGTGGATATGTATTACTCGACGATGCTTATGCTAAAGAAAAAATGAAAAAAACCTATACGACCAAAAAGCAATGGTTACAAATCATACAAAATGCAGGATTTCTTCTCATCGATGAGTTATTGGTGAATGATGAAGAATTTTCAGGTGTTTTGGAAGAACAAATGTTTTTCTTGCAAAAAAGAACCGATGAACTAAAAGTGAAGTTTCCTAATAAGGCATCCTTATTTGACGATTACATGAAAAGCCAACTCCAGGAATGTGACGAATTGGAGCATGATGTGATTGGAGTCACCTTACTACTTCAAAAAAAGTAAAATCATCGAGTCATCAACCATCGAGGTGATAAACAATGAAAATTCAAATCATGGGTTATAGTGGTAGTGGTAAATCAACCCTTGCCAAACAATTATCAACGTTTTACCATCTTCCTTTGCTTCATATGGATTCTGTTCAATTCTATGGAGATTGGCAAGAGCGAACGAAAGAAGAACAAATCCATCTCGTCAAAGCATTTATGGCCGAAAATGATGAGTGGATCATTGATGGGAATTATACAAGCATTGTTCCCAAACGTTTTTCTGAAAGCGATCTGACCATCTTTTTGAATTTCAATCGTTTTTATTGCTATGACATGTGTTTAAAGCGTTATCGGCAACATAAAAATCAAATTCGTGGGGATTGTCCCTGTATCGAAAAGTTTGATACCGAGTTTAGACGATGGATTTTATGGGATGGAAGAACTAAGAAGCGCATCCGTCAGCTTTTCATCAATTTTCGCAAGGCCAAAGGTCAATCTTTGATGTTTCGTTCACGAAAAACCCTAAACAAGTGGCTAATGAGTCAAGGCATTCCTTTAGTGAATGACTAGAAAGAAGCAATCATGAGTAAATACCTTCCGCTATGGAATTTTATCAAAGAACAAAACAAAGTCATGTTGATGCTCACGTTTCAAGAAATTCAAACCATTCTTGGATTTCCGATCGATCACTCATTTTTAAATTTCAAAAAAGAACTACTAGAATATGGTTTTTATGTCGGCAAGATATCTTTAAAGCAAGAAACACTAATAATCCATAAGCAATGTTAGTTTTATGAGATTCATTTTAAAAAATGATTGTTAAAAGTGTATTTTAAAAATACTTGCGTTATAATAAGAATAGATCAAGATTGTGTACCCATCATTCACATGAGATTTTTGATATATGGAGGCCCTTTATGTTGAAAAAATATAACGATTCAAGTGCTTTAGCGAGTATGCTCATCAGCTCAATGAATGCTGCTACTTGGGTATGGAACATTCAAAAAGGTGAAGTAAGCTTCAATGCTCGTTGGGCAGAAATGTTAGGGTATACATTGGAAGAATTACAGCCCATTAGCATTAAAACATGGGAAAAACTGAGCCATCCCGATGATTATGAGTCCTCAAGTCTCCTTCTTGAAAAAGTATTTCATCGGGAACAAGAGTTTTATTCCATTGAAATGCGAATGAAACATAAAAGTGGCAATTGGGTTTGGATTCTAGATAGTGGGAAAGTGATAGAATGGGACGAAAAAGGAGCCCCACTGATTGCCCTTGGCACCCACATTGACATTAATGAAAGAAAACAAATTGAAGAGCAATCTAAAAATAATGAAGCATTCTTGCGCCAAATTATTGAAAATACCAAAGACATTATCTATCGCATTGATATGAATGGTGTCATGACCTATTTATCACGAGCTTGGACAACCCTATTAGGGCATCCAATTGAAGCCGTTCTTGGAGATTCTTTTCGCCCCTTTGCTCATCCTGACGATCTTGAGAAACTCGTTCACTTTTTCGAGAAGGTAAAAGAGACCAATCATATTCAAGACATTGATTATTATCGATTAAAAGATCGAAATGGAAACTGGAAAGTGTTTGAATCCAGTGCAACCCCCATCATTGAACAAGAAGAAGTGATTGGTTATGCTGGAATCGCACGTGATATTACGGAAAAAAAGCGCATTGAAGCAGCTTTAATTCGTGAAAAAGATTTTTTTGAAGCCACGCTTATGTGTGTGGGTGATGCCGTCATTGTGACAAATGAACAAGGATTCATTATTAACATGAATCCCATTGCTCAAGAATTAACAGGATATTCACCGATTGAAGCGATTGGCCATCCTTTAGCTCATATATTTAATGTCATTCATCAAAAAACGAAAAAACCTCATGAAGATATTGTGAAGTTTGTTCTATCAAAAAAGAAACCGATTCAACTTCATCACTTAATATTAATAAATAAAAATGGAGAGTTCATTCATATTGATGATTCAGCAGCTCCCATCATCAGTTCAAAAGGCATCATCGAAGGCATCGTGATTGTATTCCGTAATGTATCAGAAGAAATTGCGAGACAAGAACAAATCGAATACTTAGGTTATCATGATCAGTTAACGAATTGTTACAATCGTCATTATTTGGATGAAAATATAGAGCATATTAATTGCGTTGAAAATTATCCCCTCGGGATAATCTCAATTGATTTAAATAACTTGAAGCTCGTCAATGATACCATGGGACATCAAAAAGGAGATTATGTCATTCAGGGAGCTGCTAGTATTATTCGGTCGAGTCTGACCCGAGGAGATTACTTATTTCGCATGGGAGGCGATGAATTTTTAGTATTCGTTCCCAACACCAATACTCAAGAATTAGAATCCATGCACAACTTCATTATTGATGAAGTGAAAAAACGATGTGATGAAAACTGCCCCCTTACTTTATCATTTGGCTATGAAGTTTTGTATCAATATGATCAAGATTTATATCATGGCATAAAAAAAGCAGATAATCGAATGTATGAGCATAAACGTCAATGTAAAAGCACCCTAACAAAGTAAGAGATAAAGGAGAAACGAATGAACCAAGATCTCATTGCCCCTTGTGGAATGAATTGTGGACTATGTGTGAGCTATCAATTTGGTCAACATGACCTGAATCAGCATGGTTTTCATCGCCGTTATTGTCCAGGGTGTATTCCTCGGGGAAAGCATTGTACCTTTATGGCCTCTAGCTGTAGCTTGGTTGGAAAGGGAAAGGTTCGTTTTTGTTATGAATGCCCCACATTTCCTTGCAAACGTCTTAAGGATCTTGATATAAGATATAAGAATAAGTATCATATGAGTATGATTGATAATCTAAAAATGATTCAGTTGCAGGGAATGGATGAGTTCTTGTCGCAACAAAGTAAAATATGGGAATGTCCCACTTGTCATCAATTAAAGTGTTGTCATAATGGATTGTGCTTGGTTTGTCAATGGGAAATTCTCAAAGAAAAACCGACCTATCGTGTTGAGTAAGTAAAACAATCCTTTTTGAAAAGGATTGTTTTAAAATGAATCCTATGAGGAGGTTCTCAATGAATTTAATCCATGAGTTTTGGAAGCAATTTAAAGCCGAAAACAAACTCGCTCCTAAAACTTCTTATTATGAAGCCTTTGCTTTTGGATCCAATCCGAAGATGGCGGATGATTTGCTTGACTTGGTCGAAAAAGGCAAAAAGAGAGCAACGACAAGTTGTCTTTTGGCTTACCAAAATGAAGCACTCCCACGAGTTGGGGATTATAGTATAGTTCTTGATGGTAAGGAAAATCCTCGTCTCATCATCCAAACCACAAGTGTGAGGCAAATGCGATTTTGTGACATGGATTTTGATACTTGTGTGAAAGAAGGAGAAGATACTTCATTAGACTCTTGGATTCATCATCATACATCTTTTTTCATCGAAGAAGGAAAACAAAGCGGATATGTGTTTTCCTTAGACATGCCCATCCTATTTGAAGAATTTATTGTCGTTTATCACCCCCAAAATCCCAACATGAAAGGAAATAATAATGCCGAAAATTACTCTTGAACCCATTACAGAAGAAAACTTTAATGCGATTATCAAAATGTCAGATACGCTTGATGATTACCAAAAAAAGTGTGTTGCACCCAATGTTATTTCTTTAGCCCAAGCCTATGTTAATTATGATCGAGCTTGGCCTCGAGCCATCTGTCTTGATCAAAAACCGATTGGATTTGTAATGCTTGCCTTACATGATGATGATATTCCTGATCAAGATCAACCTGCCTACTATTTATGGCGTTTCATGATGACGAGGGAATATCAGCATCAAGGCTTTGGACGACAAGTCCTAGACCTATTGGTTGAGAAATGCCAAGAAGAAGGAGTGAAAACATTCTACACCTCCTGTGAAATGGAAAAAGATGAGCCTTATCGCTTTTATATGAATTATGGATTTGAAGATACTCATAAAATGGATGATGGAGAAGAAATATTAAGAATGGTGATTCCTAAGAAAGGATAGAAGGTGTTGTATGAAATACTGTTATGGCCCCATTCCCTCTCGTCGATTGGGACGATCGCTTGGAATCAGCCCCATCCCAAGGAAAATGTGTAATTACGCGTGCATTTATTGTATGCTTGGGAAAACAAATCCGATGACAAACACACGAAAAACGATTTTTCCCCTAAAAGATATTCTAGCCGAACTGGATGCCCTTCTTGCTAATAACGCACAATATGATGTCATTTCGATTGTTGGAGAAGGAGAACCCACTTTATACCAAGACTTGAAGTCCTTAATCCTCGAGATCAAAAAACGCACCAGTAAGCCTGTTGCAGTGATTACGAACGGTGCCCTCCTGTATGATCCTGATGTGCGAAGCGCTTTAATGGAAGCTGACATTGTTTTACCAACGATCGATGCTTATGATGAGGCTTCGCTTCGAAGAATCAATCGCCCCCATCCATCGATTTCCTTTGAATTGGTTCAACAAGGTCTTAAGTTATTTACCGAGGAATATCAAGGGGAATGTTGGTTAGAACTGATGCTTATGAAAGGTATCAATGATGATGATGCTTCCCTCTTCAAATATAAAGAAATGCTTGCCGAACTATCTTATTCACGGCTTTATATTAATACCCCCATTCGTCCCCCTGCTGTTTCAAAGGTTCAAATGATTGATCACGAAACCATGGAGAAGGCAGTTTTGTTATTAGGAGGAATATCGATTGAATTATTCAGTCAAGAAAAGTATCAAAGTGACATTGTAGATGATTATGAAGCGATTATTAGCATCATTCGTCGTCATCCCATGAATGAATTTGAGATTGATAGTTTTCTAAAGACAAGAGGAGAAAAAGAGGCAAGTCCTTTGATCAAACGACTTGAAATAGATCCTCTCATCCAAACCATTCTCTACAAAGGCATTCATACGTATCGCATGCGATAGAAGAAAAACTCTTAAAAAAAGAGTTTTAGCTAATAAAATATGATATAATAGAGCCACAAAGGGAGGATTACGATGCAAAAAGAACGCTTTTTGGAACTACTCCATTCCTTTGAACACGACGATTCAATCAGGCGAGGAATCGGAACTTATCAAGAAAGTTTCCTTCATTGTTTATTAAAATATACCTTTGAAGCAAACGAAGGATTTCATGAAGTAAAAATTGACTCCTATGTTGCCGATATCTTTGATGGAAAACAAATCATTGAAATTCAAACCGGAAATTTTAATCAACTGAGAGGAAAACTTACTGCTTTTTTACCCAAATACCCTGTTCTTCTTGTTTACCCCATCGCTCATATCAAATGGATACGCTGGGAAGATCCTGAGACGGGTGAATTGTGTGAGAGACGAAAAAGCCCAAAAGTAGGTTCTCTTTATGATTGTTTTAAAGAATTATATAAAATTAAGTGGTTTTTATCCCATCCACAGCTTTCTTTTTGCCTAGTTCTTATAGATCTTGAAGAAACAAGGCTCCTTAATGGGTGGAGTAAAGATCACAAAAAAGGTTCACATCGAAAAAGCAGGATGCCAATAGAACTATATGAGGCGACCTATTTTAATAGTAAAGCTGATTATGAACGTTTAATTCCATCATCACTTGCTCCAAGTTTTACTGTGAAGGATTTTTCCAAAGCGGCAAAACTCACTCTTCGAAGAAGTGGGGAAGCCATCAGTGTTTTAAAGGAATTAAAACTTATTGTCCAATCAGGAAAAATTGGTCGAGCCTATACCTATTCAAAAGGGGAAGAAAACAATGGCCACTCAAGCGGATTACATTGAGTATATTAAAGATCAACTATGTTCTATAGGAGATATTACTGCTCGTAAAATGTTTGGAGAATACATGATTTATGTCAATCAAGTTCCCCTCCTTCTTGTCTGTGATAATCAAGTGTTTGTGAAAATAAATGAAGTTACAAAAGAATTGTTGGGCGAATTTGCGAAGACAGATTTTCCTTATCCAACGGCAAAACTTCATTATGTTTTAAATCCGGATAATAGGGAAGAACTTTTATCATTGGTTGACGCAATTGCAACAAGAACTCCACAAAAAGTAAACAATCTAAAAAATGAAATCACGAATAGAAATATTAAAGAGTGAGGCATCTTTTATGAAAAAGAAGACAAATGATGTGTTTCAAGCAAAAAATACACTTTTAAACCCATTTCGAAGCACTTTATTAATCATTGGCATCTATACCACTTTTGGGCTTTTTTGGATTTTCTTTTCAGACTTCTTGCTTGATTTATTGGTTCAAGATGGGAGTTTGAATCATAACTTACAGTCTGCAAAAGGATTTTTTTATGTTATCGTAACAGCCCTATTATTCTATTATTTAATCAAACGACGAATGGACTCGTATTATAAACTCATCCATTCCCTTGAACAAACCATTTTTGAATTAGAATCCGCTAATAAACAGCGCATGACGCTCCAAGAACAAATTCATCATATTACTTATTATGATAGTTTAACGGGACTCCTTTCTAAAAGTAGAATTATCGAGATAGTCAATACGCATATTCAAGAAAATCCACAAGATATTTTTGGACTTGTCTTTATTGATATTGATGATTTCAAGCACATCAATGAAATGAAAGGTCATCATATTGGAGATGAACTGTTAAAACTTGTCGCGCAAGACCTAGATATGATTAGTCGTCCTATGCATGATGTATCACGCTTAGGGGGAGATGAGTTTTTAATCCTCGTTAAAAATGTTCAAGATATTCAAGAACTCCTAGTCACGATTCAAGAAGGGATTCAAAAACTTCGTCAATCTTATATTATTGGCGACGATACTTTTTATACCACATATTCTGCAGGCGTTGCGATTTATCCTCTTGATGGCACAAATTATGATGATTTAATGATTAGTGCTGATTTAGCCCTCCATATGGCTAAAACAAACGGAAAAGACCAAATTATCATTCATCAACGAGATTTTAGGAATCAAATCATGCGTCAAATTGCCATATCCAATATGCTTCATGAAGCAATTCTTCAAAAAGAGTTGGTGGTATACTACCAACCCCTTTGTTCACTCAAAGATTCCACGCACATTACTTGTGAAGCACTCATTCGTTGGCAACATCCTAAGGAAGGGTTCATTCCTCCTCTTGATTTTATCCGCGTCGCTGAATCGACTGGACTTATAAAGAGTATCACTTATTTTGTCTTTGATGAAGCCATCAAGGAAATACAATCCTTTAATCGGGCTAATCAAGTAGCCAATATTTCCATCAATATTTCAACAAAAATGTTAACCAGAGAATTTGTGGAAGAAATAAAGAATCGATATATGGATTTACAGCCTTTATTTAAACAGATTGTTCTTGAAGTGACCGAATCCATCATCCTTCATCATATGGAGGAATCCATTGCGCTTTTGCATCAATTGAAAGAACTTGGTTTTCGCATTGCACTTGACGATTTTGGAACGGGTTATTCTTCACTCACTTATCTCCAACAACTCCCGATTGATATTTTGAAAATTGATCAAAGCTTTATCAAGGATACTAGTCCTTCTACGACCGTTCCTTTTTTGCGATTTTTTATTGAACTCGCCCATCATCTTGATATCATCATTGTGTTTGAAGGTATTGAAGAAGAGTCTCAAAAAGACCTCATTTTATCGCAAGGTGCAGATCTTTATCAAGGATATTTATTCGCAAAGCCCATGCCTGCGACTCAATTACATGACTTCTATACGGAAGGAAAAACTTCATGATTGCTACTAAAATTGATAAAGTCACTATTTCCCCCCCCTCCACAAATTTCATGATTATCATCCTAAGATTAAAAAGCGTTCTTAAGCGCTTTCTAATTCGACTATATATTTCATTATCCTGTTCTTTTCTAAATGGGTATCAAAATCATCTCCTAAATCAGGAGTATGATTGGAGTACTGTATGAAAGTTGTTGTTTCAGGTTACCATGACACGATGAAACTACTTGAACTTACCCCTAAAGGCGTACAAGTTCTTGATTGCTATCCCATTATAAACGCAAGTTTTATCATCACAGATGGAACATATTATTATACTTATGAGCAAGAACCAACCCTCAAGTTTGTTAGTTTTACTCTGTTAAAAAATCATTTTGTAAAAGTGGATGAAATACCTGTTCCTGGGAAGGGTCTAACCCACCTTACCCTCTCTAACAAGCATGAAATACTGGTTGGAGCTAGTTATCATGATGGAATGGTTCACGAGGTTCAGATTCGTGAGGGGCACTTTGTCAGTCCCATTACTACCATCCAAGATCATAATAATCTTGGCTTATCTCGCCCGCATTGGGTTGGATTCACTCCCCAAGAAGACGAACTTCTCATCGTCAACATCGCTCAAGATCGCATTGGAATTTGTGATTGGGCCCTAAAACCCATCCGCGACATCCATTTAGAAAAAGGAGTTGGTCCTCGCCATGCTCTCTTTAATCACGATGGAACAATTCTCTATGTTATTAGTGAGTATTCGAATGAATTGATAAGCATCCACTATCAAACAGGAACTGTGATTGAAAAACACTCTACGCTTTTGAATCCAAAGGTGACTTCTTATGGAGCTACACTTGCCATCACACAAGATGAAAAAATGCTTTATGCCTCCAATAGAGGTGATGAAACAATTGCTTGTTTTAAGATTCACGGGTCTTCGTGCACCCTTGTTTCGCACATACCTACTTATGGAAAGCATTCACGACACATGATATTATCCCGAGATGAATCTCTCATCGTCTCTGCCAACAAGGATTCCTCGGAAATAGTATTTATCGATACACACACCCACCATAAAATAGGGACCCATTCTTATCCAAATCCTACAGGTTTGGTTGAAGTCCACGAATAAAAAAGGAAGCATTATGCACTACATTGATGAAATTAAACGATATATTCCCGAAAATGAACAAGAGAAACTAGATCAACAATTGATTCTAGATTATTTAACTCAGCATGATAACGGTTTAACCCGTGAGAATGTGGTGGCTCATTTAACCATATCAAGTTGGATTCTTAACCAAGCTCATGACCGCGTCTTACTTGCCTATCACAACATTTATAACTCTTGGTCATGGACAGGGGGACATGCAGATGGTGATGGAAACCTCTTAAACGTCGCCATCAAAGAAGCGAAAGAAGAAACAGGACTTCAAAACATTCGTCCTTTAAGTCAAGAAATCTTTTCCATTGAAAGTTTATGTGTCAATGGCCATATAAAAAGAGGTCGTTATGTATCTTCTCATTTACACTTAAATGTTACCTTTTTGCTCGAAGCAAATGATGAGGAACCACTGATTGTGAAAGAAGACGAGAATAAAAAACTGAGTTGGTTTACATTTGAAGAGGCTCTTCAAGCTCCGAGTGAAGAATGGATGGTCGAATTTATTTATCAAAAACTCACTCATAAGGTTTTGGCTTGGAAAGCTTTAGGAAAAATATAACCTAAATTAATATTTTACGATTTTACTTTCTTTTTCGTGAAAGATGCTGTATAATGTAATAGTAATTTTAGATAAGCCATTTATGAATTCATTTGTCCGTCAGTACAAGTCCAAATATATAAATCAAGCAAACCTAAAGTACAAATATTATATAGGAGGAACTACTCATGGCTGACAAAACATTAGTCTGCAAGGATTGCGGAAAGCAATTCGCATTCACAGAAGGCGAACAAGCATTCTACAAGGAAAAAGGTTTCACAAATGAACCTACTCGTTGCCCTGATTGCCGTAAGGCAAACAAGGATAGACGCAATAGTAATAGAAGAAGCTTCTAATCCGAGAAACACCGCAAGGTGTTTTTTTTATGCACATTGGTTGAAAGGTATTTTCTTTTAAGTTATAATATAATTAAGTGAGAATCATATTATAAAAAAGGAGAATTATCATGCTTGAGGATTTTCTACAATTACTTGAAACCCTAACAGATGTACTGAAAAATTCAGTATTATTATTTGCACTCCTCTTCATTTATAGCATTACTAATTTTCAGATTAATCGCAAAAGCATTCAAAAAAAAATCATCATCGGGTTCATCATTAGTGTGTTCATGCTACTCATTATGCTTTTCCCTTGGAAAATGAATGAGGGAATCTATTTCGATACGCGTTCTGTTCTTGTGAGTTTAACAGGAGTGTTTTTTGGATGGATTCCAACCTCAATTGTTGTCCTTGTGGGATCCATCTATCGCATCATTATTGGTGGCCCTGGAGTGTATAGTGGTGTACTCACAATTATTGGTCCAGCCGCTATCGGTTTATTATGGGCGCATTATAGGAAAACTAAAAAGCAACTCCCTGTGTTCATTGAGTATTATATTTTCGGCTTAGTGGTTCATGTTTATGTTTTACTGTGCTTTTTAACTCTTCCCAATCCAGCAACCATGATTGCTTCAACCGTACTGCCTTTCATAGGATTATTCCCCATCTTAACTGCTATCCTTGCTGTCGCTTTAAACAATCAAATCAAACGAGTTGAAACAACAGAAATCATCAAACAGCAACAAACGCTCTTACAAGCAAGCATTGATAGTCCAGAAATGCTAGAAATCTATGCCGTTGATCATCAATATCGATATTTGGTATTTAATGAATTTCATCGTCTCGCCATGTTACGATATTATCAACGCCATATCGCCAAAGGAGACCATTTACTCGATGTGATTCGTAATCCTGACATTCAAACAAGAATGAAAGAGTCGATTAAACGTGCTTTAAGTGGTGAGAGCATCAATAATATTGTCCGCCTAGAAATCGAAGAAGAAAAATATCATGAAGAGCATTATCGCCCCATCTATAATGATCATCAAAAGGTGGTGGGGGTTACTATTTTTTCCATTGATGTGACTGAGCGTATAACCAATGAGAAGCATATTCTTCACATTAGTTATCATGATGTATTGACCGGACTCAAGAATCGTCGTTATTACAGTGATCTCATTAAGCGGTATGAACAAGAAAAAGAAATTTGTTTTGCTCTCATTCTTGCGGATATCAATGGTTTAAAAGTTGTCAATGATGCTTTTGGTCATGAAACGGGGGACGAATTACTCATCGATGTTGCCCAATCGATTCGAAAAATATTCTCCCACTATGGTGAAATTGCTCGTATTGGTGGTGATGAGTTTGTGATTATCCTTGAGAATACTAAAAAAGAGCAAGCAAAACACCTTGTGGAAATGGCAAAGACTGAATTGAAGCAACAATACATCAAAGGAACGAGTATTACTGTTTCCTTTGGACTAGCCATGAAAACACAAGAGTTAACCTTTGATGAAGTTTTCAAAGCCGCAGAAGATGAAATGTATAAAACAAAATTGTTTGAGTTTTCATCGAATCGTAGTGAAACCATAAAAACCATTTTAAACACCTTGTATGTGAAAAACCCTCGAGAGGAATTGCACTCACGAAGGGTTTCGGGTTATTGTCAAAGAATTGGTGAAGTCCTACATCTTCGTCCCGATGAAATAAATCTTCTTCGTAATATGGCAAATCTTCATGATATAGGTAAAATTGCTATTGACGACTCCATTCTCAATAAAACAGAACCACTCACACCAGAAGATTGGCAAGAAATTCGCAAGCATCCTGAAATTGGGTATCGATTACTAGTGTCTTCTACAGAACATGCTGAAATTGCTCAAGATATTCTTTACCACCATGAGCGATGGGATGGTAGTGGCTATCCGAAAGGATTAATTGGAGAAGAAATTCCATTCTTTTCTCGCATTATCGCGATTGCAGATGCGTATGATGCCATGACTTCTGAACGACCTTATCGCCATGCATTATTACATACTCAAGCGATTGAGGAAATTAGAAAGAACTTAGGAACTCAATTTGATCCCGTGATTGCCCAAAAATTTATTGATTCCTTTCAATAAACATCCACAAGAGTGGATGTTTTTCATTTTGGGTTTTACTTTTTTTGGTTTTTAATGTAAAATAAGATGCATAATAATACAAATATGAAAGGATGTTTATATGGAAAATGTGAAAGAAAAGAGTTTTTGTGCTCGTAAAAACATCGAACCAACGGATTTATATGGAGCTGAAACTCGCTGGAAGCAGAAAACCGTTTTAGCATCCAAAGTTGTCTATGATGGGTCGCATCTTGAAGGAGTCGTCTTCTCAGGACAAGGAACGATATCCTTGGATCAAACACGCCATCCTGAATTCCCCTCTACATTAAAAGTGATGACTCATACAGTCGTTGAAAACGTTAGTCCTCGTCCTCGCATTTCTTTGCGTTTTCATTGGGATGCACAAGACTTTACTGCTTACAATCGCGTTGAAGTATGGGTATACCCTGAAGCAGTGGGTTATCAAAACTTCTATTATCATTTTTCGACCGGAAATGAAGGATGCGGGCTTGTTCATGCCCCCAGTCTTGAACCCAATCGTTGGAATCGCGTTCTTTGGGAAATGAATGATGTGAAACGTGATGCCGTCAAAGGCTTATCGATTGTTCCTGCTCTCATGGGTTGTCCTCCTGAAGCCCTTCCTGAATTATCAATTTATATCGCAAAAATTGAATTTCAAACTGTGATACCTGATTATGAAGAAGGTTGGGCAATCGAAAATCGAATTGCTTATTGTCACAGTGGGTATCCTTTGGTGAGTGAAAAAATTGCCCTCACGCAAAACCAAACAGCAACCAGTTTTACAGTTCGCAATCTTTCTGACAAAATTGTATTGACTGGCTCTCTTGATGCGAAGCGTTTCAATCTTGGAACATACAAAATGATGGATTTTTCTTCACTTTGTGAGGAAGGAGAATATGTATTAGAAGTTGGGGATGAGCGTACGCATCCATTCATCATCCATCGCAATCCTTACCTATCTTCTATTTGGAAAAGTTTAAACTTTTTACGCTCGTTGCGTTGTGGCGAAGACGTTGAAGGGGTTCATAGTGCTTGTCATTTAAATTGTCGCACCGTTCATCCCGATGGACGGAGTGTCCCCAATTTTGGAGGATGGCATGATGCAGGGGATGTCTCGCAGTTTTTAATTCCAACCGCAGAAATTGCCAGTGCTCTTATAGACTTGGCATGGAAAGTTAAAGAAACGAATGATGATTTATATCGTCGATTGCTTGAAGAAGCAAAAGTTGGGGTTTCATGGTTGCTTCGAACTCGTTTTGGTGATGGCTATCGGGCTATGGCAGTTTTATATAGTTATTGGCGAGGCAACATCTTAGATCCCAATAACCAAACTGTTCTTAGTAATCCAGCTGAAAATGGACCTTTTGAAAATTTCCTTGCTGCAGAGGCAGAATTAAAGGCATCCATTGCTTTTCGTGATATTGATTCCGTTTATGCAGATTGGTGTTACCGAACAGCTCTTGAAGATTATCATTTTGCAAAAGAGGGATGGGAAAAAGGAATTTATACCCGTCGTTGGGGACCCAATATTGAATCACAAACCGGTGGAGCCGCTTGTCTTATTGCCAGCGATTTATACGAACGAACAAAGGATGAATCTTACCTAAATGATGCCATTTTTTATGCAGGAATTGTTCTTAATTGTCAACAAAAAGAGTATCCTCACTGGGAAAAACCCATTCGTGGGTTCTTCTATGAAGATCAAAAACGCACAAAAATGCTCGCTTATGAACATCGTGGTCATGAACAATCGCCCATCCAAGGGTTGGTGCGCTTAATGGAAGTGGCCCCACTCCATGCGAAGGTGAATGAGTGGCGTGAATGTGTCATGTTATATCGTGAATATATCATGAGCACGATCGCCTATAGTGCCCCCTATGGCATATTGCCAGGCCATGTATATGACATCAATAAAATCAACATTGAACATTTTACGATTCCTCCTTCATTTGGAACTGAAGAAGAAGCACTTCAAGATTTGATTCGTCAAGCAAAGCAAGGAATTCGCTTAAATGAAGATGCTTATTTACGCTTGATGCCAATTGCCATTCAACGTCGGGGGTATCTCGCAACTCTTCTTAGTAAGGCAAAAGCTGTATCGATGATGGCTTCGACACTAAAAGATGATAAACTCATGCAAATTGTTCGTGATCAAATTGAATGGACATTAGGGAAAAATCCTTTTGCGACGTCGCAAATGGTTGGAGAAGGATATAATTATCATCCTCTCTATGTTGCTTATTCGAAGCAAATGGTAGGATCTCTACCTGTCGGATTTAAAACTTTAGGGGATCATGATGCTCCTTATTGGCCAGTTGCAAACAATGCTGTCTATAAAGAAATATGGGGCCACACCACAGGTAAATACTTGTGGGTGTTAGCCGATTTAATGGGGGAACCACATGAGTAATCATTTAGAAGCCTTCTTGGCAGGCTGTAACATCGTCGCGATTCACAAAAACAATTATTCCTATGGCATGTGTTGTGCTTGGGCACAAATGGTTGATTGGGATAGGGTGACGGTTCTTTTAGGAGCCCAAAGTAGTACTGCCAAAAACATCACCAAGGGTGATGTCGTGGGTGTGAGCGCCTTAGCAAAAGGTCAAAATCATATTGCACTTCAATTAGGCGAAGGTCACAGCGATGAAGTCAACAAGTTTAAGGATATTACAACTGAAATTCATGGAAATGCTATTCTCATTCCAGGCGCAAAGGTGATGATGATTTGTGAAGTCATGGACCGCCTTGTCCTTGAGACTTCTCCCGATGATTATTTCTTGGTGCTCAAGGTACAATCTTTCCGTATGGATGATAAAAAAGAGTTCTTAAGTGCTCATGAAGTCCTTCACCCATAAAAAAACGCCGCAGGAATGCGGCTTTTTTTTATGCAATGGGTTCGAGTTCAATCGTAAAGTGACGAAGCACAGGCGCTTCTTTCACAATCTTATATCCACGAATGGAATCTCTGCGGTTTTTGATTTCAATGAGGGCATCAACGATGACATCAAGATGAGATTGAGTATAGACTCTTCTTGGAATCGCAAGTCGAGTAAATTCAAAAGGAGCAACGAGTTGTTCTTTGGTATCAGGATCATTTCCTAGAAGAAGTGATCCAACATCACAACTACGAATCCCAGCTTCAATGTATAGTTCTATGGCAAGTGCTTGAGCTGGAAATTGGTTTGCAGGAATATGAGGGAGAAGGGCTTTCGCATCGATAAAAACACCATGTCCCCCAGCAGGTTTTTGATAGGGAATATTGGCTTCGTCGAGACGACTGGCTAAATATTCGACTTGTCCAATCCGATATTCTAAGAATTCTTGTTGTAATCCTTCTTTTAAACCAATGGCTAAGGCTTCAAGATCACGGCCTGACATGCCACCATAGGTAATATAACCTTCATAAGAAATGGTATTCACCATGAGTTTTTGATATAAATTTGCATCATTCTTAATACCAATGAGACCGCCCATATTGACGATGGCGTCTTTTTTAGCGCTCATTGTGAAGACATCAGCATAAGAGAACATCGTTTTCACAATGGTTCGAATTGATGCACTTTTCCATTCGGGTTCACGTTGTTGCACAAAGTATGCATTTTCAGCATATCTAGCGGCATCAATCATGAGGGGAATGTGATAGCGATGGGCTATTTCTGACGTTTGACGCATATTTTCCATGGATACAGGTTGTCCACCACAGGAATTGTTGGTGATGGTCATGGTAATGAGACCAATGTTTTCTGGTTTCAATGTTAGAATGGTTTCTTCGAGTTTTTCAAGATCCATATTTCCCTTAAAAGGAGCAAAAGTGCTGATTTCTAGGGCTTCAGGAACGATACAATCAATACAACGAGCCCCTGTTAATTCAACATGAGCCCGAGTTGTATCAAAAAATGTATTTGCAATGGCATATTTTTTAGGACCAAGTAGGATGGGAAGAAGTACTTTTTCAGCAGCTCGTCCTTGGTGCACAGGTTGAATAAATTCATATCCAAAGATATCCTTGGCATTTTGAGTGAGATGATAATAACTTTTAGCTCCAGCATAAGATTCATCAGCTATCATGACCCCAGCCCATTGGGCATCACTCATCGCATTGGTTCCACTATCGGTGAGCAAATCAATGGTGACATCGGTGGAATGAAGATTGAATAAATTGTACTTAGCAATTTTAATGTTTGTGAGTCGTTCTTCACGACTTAGGATAGGAAGTGGTTCAACCATCTTAATGCGAAAAGGTTCGCATACATACTTTTTTGACATAAATTCCTCCTAAAGACGGACTCATTATACCATAAAAAAGTTAAAAAATGCAAATGAATCGATGGATTTTTAAGTCTATGATATAATGAAAAGCGAAGGTGAAAATTATGAAGAACTCCCCCCTTTTAACAATCTATGAAGACCCCACTGAGGTGTCAAGTCTTTTCGTGGAACGCTTGATTGTTCGTCTCGAAACACATTATCCCGACATCACCCCTCATCGCATTTTTAATCATCATACTCCAAACAACTCATGGTTGATTCATGGCATCAAGCAAGTTCAAGCAGCCTGTCCCCAAGGGGTATTTCGCCTCGTTCATCATCTTAAGGAAGAAATGCATTATCGTAAAAATATGATTACTTGGGAAGATTTAGAAGATTGTGTTTTTGGCATGGGTTTAAACCTTCAATATAAAGAAGGTGATTGGGACTCGGGCTTTTCAAGAGTTCCTATTCTCCATCTTGAAAATAGGGATGAGGTCGTTATTGATACTTCGAGTAATCAAGAATTTTTTGCGAAAATTGAATCTTTTAAAAAACTAAGCCCTCTCACAGAAGAAAATCTAGTGGCTTTATTTAAACGAAATGAACGTTTAACATGGGATGAACTTCTTTTTGTTTATCAAGAACAAAAAGAAGCCTTACCTTCCCTCATAAAACACTTATCCATCGGTAAAGTGTTAAAACTTGGTCGCCTTGGTTCAACGATCCTAATAAAAACCCCCGCAAAGACATATTGCTGCGAGGGTAATGAATGTGATTGTTAAAAGGCACCTTTGGGATATTCAAATAGATCATAATGACTATGATGCATTCCTAATCGAAGATAAGTCTGCCTGGCTCGAAGGTTTAGTCGGTCCACCGTTAAGCGAATCCCACAAGCTGTTTTCTCTTCTTCAACTAATTTTTTAATAAACTCATATAATTGTGTAAAGGAACCTTGTTTTCGATAGTCTATATTCGTATAGACACTCTGAATCCACCACCAATTTCCACAACGCCAATCACTCCATTCATAAGTAATGAGTAATTGACTGACCACTTTATTATCGCGCTCTAAAACCCAGTAGCAGCCTTTGCTGGAATCTTCAAAAACAGCCCTCACTCCTGCTTGAACAGTTGCAGGATCTAGTGCTAAGTCTTCTGTTTCCTTAGCTAAAAGGATGTTGAATAAAACGAGGGTATCAAAGTCATTTAGGGTTGCTTTTCTAATCATAGTTAATCACCTCACCATTATTATAGGTGATAACCATAAAAATTGCAATGTGTCTTAAGAAATAAGTATAAAACCCCAGTTCATGATTTGAGAAACACACGACTTTGTGCTATAATAAGGCCAAGAGGTGATACACTTGCATTATGAAAAATCATGTGGGGCAGTAATCTATCGAGTTCAACAAAACGAACTTCAAGTATTATTGGTTAAACAATATCCAGGAGGTCATTGGGCATTTCCCAAAGGACATGTTGAACCCGACGAAGAAGAAGTTGAAACTGCCATCCGTGAAGTAAAAGAAGAAACAGGGTTAGTGATTCACATAGATTCCCATTTTCGAACAACCGTTCGTTACTTGGTAGCCCCTGAAATAGAAAAAGAAGTGGTTTATTTTGCAGCACAACCTTTATCGGAAGTCATCATCCGTCAAGAAGAAGAAATTGAAGATATTCAATGGATCTCCTATCTAGAGGCTCTGAAAAAAATCACTTTCAACAATGATCGTAAAACATTGATCGCTCTTAAAAATTATGTAGAGGAGGGATTCATATGATTGAAGTCAGAAAAGCAACGCTGGAGGATGCGAAAATTATGGGTGAAATCCACTATTACACGTGGTTATCCACCTATGCTCGTCTTATTGATGAAGGGTTCTTAAAATCACGTTCCCTTCAAAAAAGCATCGACATGTTTCGCCAAATGGAATGTAAAAACCATTTGGTCCTGACTCTTGATAACCAAGTAGTGGGGCTGATTGGATATGGACCTTCTCGAGAAGAAAGTCTTCCCGATTATGGAGAAATTATCGGACTCTATGTTTTAAAAGCCTATCAGAAACAGGGCTTTGGTAAAACCCTCCTTGAGCATGCCCTAGAAGAATTAAGGAATATGGGGTATTACAAACTCTTTTTATGGGTGTTGGCTGAAAACCAACAGGCCATTCGTTTCTATGAAGCCAATGGATTTTATCATGATGGCGAAACAAAACAATTATTATTAGGAAAACCCGTTCTTGAAAAACGGTATCAAAGAAAGGAATCATATGGCACAAACAATTAAAATCGAATGGAATAATGGATTTAATGGAAGGATGATGGCTCCCAATGGTGAATTTGCCATTGGCGATGAACAGGGGAAGATGCTTCCCTATAACATGCTTTTTGGAGCTTTAGGGTCTTGCTTTTATTCAACGTTATTAGATATTATCGAAAAGAAACGCTTATCTCTTAAAGGAACGACCATGACCATTAGCGGAACTCATCGCGAAGGCATCCCTCATACTTTAGATCATGTCGTAATTAACCTTGTGATTAATGCATCAGGTCCTGAAGAAAAATACTTGCGAAGCATTGAACTTAGTAAACAATATTGTTCAGTCTATACAACTGTGAGTAAAGTTGCTGAAATTGCGGTAAATGTTCAATTTATCAACGAATAGGAAGCCACATAAGTGGCTTTTATTTTTATAAAGCTCAAATAACACTTAACAATTAGAGCATATTATGCTATAATAAAGAGACTTCAATTTGAAGGTATGCATATTGAAAATTTAAAAATGGAGGAATATTAACCCTTACATTCAATATGCTTATTCATATGGGTTAATGTGAAATTATGAAGAAGTTTTTAACAATTTTTATGATTTTATTATTTGCTGTTCTTGTCTCAGCATGTAAACCAAATCATGGTTTGACAATTGCTGATGCTGACAAAGATTTGCAAATGGTTTTAGGCGACACTTATACAGTGACACCTACGCTAAATGTTAAAGCAGATGTCCTTACATGGACCTCTGGCGACGAAGAAGTCGTGACCGTTGCTAATGGAGCTATTGAAGCAGTTGGCGTGGGATCGACAACCATTACCGTTGTCATTGATGGAACAACTGTTAGTGAAACCATCGATGTGACAGTATCCTATGCAGCAGCCACATCCGTCACTGTAGCAGGTGCAGGCAATGTTGTTATTGGAGGAGAACTTCAATTAACAGGAACTGTTGTACCAGCAAATGCCAGTCAAGCTTTGACTTGGGCATCTAGTAATAATAGCGTTGCTACTGTTAACAATGGCGTTGTTACGGGCGTTGCTGTCGGAACCGTTACCATTACCGCCACTGCTACTGGAACATCCATTAGCAAAACAGCCAATGTTACTGTGGTTGCTCCTGATCCTACAGGCATCACCGTTACTGGTGCTAATGAAGTGAATGTGGGAGCAAATTCTACTTTCACTGCCACAGTTGCCCCTACTCTTGCTAGTCAAGAAGTAACATGGTCTGTTGATCATCCGGAATTTGCAACCATTGATGCTACGACTGGTGAATTAACCGGTGTTGCTGAAGGAACCGTTGTTGTAACCGCAACATCCGTTGCGAAAAATACGGTAGCAGGTACTAAAACAGTTACCATCATTCTTCCTACTCCAACCAGTGTGGCCATTGAAGGAACAGGATTATTGTCAATTGGAGCAACATCTAGTAATTACAGTGCTACTATCAGCCCTGCGGGTGCTGTTCAAACAGCGACTTGGTCTGTTAATAACCCTTCTATTGCAACCATTAATGAAACATCTGGTGTTCTAACCCCCATTAGTGCTGGAACAGTGACTATTACAGCCACTTCAACCGTTCTAAACACTGTGAAAGCAACTCTTACTGTTGTCGTTTATAGTAATGAATTCCTTGTTGTGGATGATGGATATACATCTTTAACTCTTGGCACTAAAGTGACTTTGGGAACGAAGGATTATTACTATGGTTATACTGCTTTTGCCAATACGTCAGATTTAACTGGAATACTTGTTGATGGGTCAAACGTTGAACTTAAAGACGGAACTTATAGTGGAAATGTAACCGTTGATAAAAACAATGTGAAGTTCTTTGGTAAAGGAACAATGACAGGAGTCATGAGTGTCAGCGAGAATGTTTCTGGAC
>JAQVOS010000024.1 GCA_028702495.1 Bacilli bacterium | reverse complement strand
ACCTGACTCAAAACCCTGATTTAGCCCCAATATTAGCCGCTGTTGCATCTGTTTCCTCCTGTCGCGTCATTCTTACCGGTCTCGAGAAACTCGAGTATAAGGAAAGTAATCGCCTTTTTGCCATCCGAAACTCCCTTAATGTCCTTGGTGCGAGTGTGACAATTGCGGATAAGAGTCTAATTATTGAAGGAAAAAAAGTCCTTCATGGTGATGTGAAAATTGATGGTGAACGTGATCATCGCATCATTATGAGTCTTGTTGCCATTAGTTCGCAAGTGAATTATCCTTTCGAAATCATTGGATGTGAACATGTACGAAAATCATTCCCTGATTTCTTTAAATATTTTCAAAGAATAGGTGGTATCTATGAAAGCGGTATACCAACATCAAACAGTTGATATTCTTGTTAAAGAGGGAATACTAAGTCGGCTATTAGAGCACCTTGACCCTCATCGCCGATACTTCATCATTACAGATCAAATTGTCCATCATTTTTATCATGATTATTTGGATCAAATTCAAAATCATGATGTTTTTATCATGATGTCTGGTGAAGAACAAAAAAATATGGATTCCATCCTTCAAATATGCAAAGAAATGCTTACAAAGAATTATGATCGTTCCGATTGTATCATTGCACTTGGAGGAGGGGTTGTCATCGACACCGCTGGTTTTGTTGCAAGCATTTATAAGCGAGGAATTGACTACATTAACATTCCAACATCGCTCATGGCTCAAGTAGATAGCAGTATTGGAGGAAAAGTCGGCATCAATTATTTGGGATATAAGAACCAATTGGGCTCTTTTTATCATCCATTAAAAATTTTGATTGATCCACTCGTTTTATCCACCTTAAATAAACAAGAAATGACCTCGGGAATGTGTGAGGTCATGAAGTATGCGATTTTATTTGATTGTGACATGTATGATGCCTTGCTTCACCACCAATATCAATTGATGGAACTCATTCGAAAATGTGTTTTATATAAAGTTGAAGTGACCACGACGGATGAACGCGATGTTGGGAAACGCCAACTTCTCAATTTTGGTCATACCATCGGACATGCCATTGAAGCAAAATATCAACTCCCTCATGGAATCAGTATTGCTTATGGTATGTATTATGAATCACGAAGACAGGATGTTTTAGATCTACTCTTATCTTATGGACTTGATTTTTCCATTTCTTTTGATGGATTAGAAGAGTATATCTTAAAAGATAAAAAACGCATCAAAGATCAAATTATGCAAGTGAAGATATTAGATATTGGCAAAGCGATTCTAGTAGAAGGGGATATTCATGATTACTTTACAGAATAATATGCCGATTCAAGTGTTTGGTTCATCTCATGAAGACCGTATTGGTCTCATGATTCAGAATTTTCCGAAAGGAATAACCCTCGATATGGAGTCCATTCGTTCACATCTTCAAAAGCGAACCGCCTTTCAATTGGGATTATCAACGCGTCATGAAGCGGATCACTTTGATGTCGTCAGTGGGCTTGAGCATGGAGTTACGACAGGTGAGGATCTTACTTTCATTATTAATAATCGCGATGTCGATTCAAGTCCCTATCACAATATGCGTGGCATTATGCGACCAAGTCATGCGGATTATGTTGCTTATACAAAATATAACGAACTGCTTGTGGGTGGGGGGCCCTTTTCAGGACGAATGACAGCCCTCTATATGATTCTTGGATCTATTTGTGAACAATTACTCAGCAAGTACCCCATTCGTGTTTATTCAAGAATTAAGGGTCTTCATGATATTGAAGATACCACTCAATCCATTGATTATTCAATCCTTGACCCCTTATTTCCTGTCGCAGATACTGTCAAACGAGAGCAGATGATAAAACTCATTTCTTCTCTATCGGATGATTCCGTTGGAGGAGTGATTGAGCTTTGTATTCAAGGAGTCCCTATTGGATTAGGAAATCCCGTGTTTGGGGGACTTGAAGCCATGTTTAGTCAAATCCTATTTGCCATTCCCGGTATCAAAGGCATTGAATTTGGATCGGGATTTGCCATGACGCGTCGATTTGGTCATGAAGTCAATGATCAAATGCGTTATGTCGATGGAAAAGTCACGTTCTTATCCAATCATTCAGGAGGAATTCAGGGGGGACTCGCAAATGGTGAGGACATCATCATTCGTCTTGCGGTGAAACCAACCCCTTCCATCAAATATCCTCAAGAGACCATCAATGTTCTCACACATGAGAATGTCACCGTTGAAATCGAAGGACGGCATGATCGTTCATTTATTTTAAAAGCAGTTCACGTCGCTGAAGCAATGGCAACTTATGCTATTTGTCAAGCCTTAAGAGGTACCCCTTATGAACGATGATAGAAAACGCATTGATATCCTCGATCATGAAATTATGGATAAATTAGAAGAACGATTTAGGATTGTGAAAAGAATTGGTGAATACAAACAAAAACATCAATTGCCGATTCATCATCCTATTCGTGAACAAGAAATTTTGCAAAAGGCTTGTCTATATGACTATCATGAGGAGATTCAAGCGGTTTATCAAACCATTTTTAATTCAAGCCGACAACTTCAAGCCTGTTCCTATGGACTCATTGGAAAGTCTCTACCCTATACTTTATCACCCATGATTTATCAAGCGATGGGAATTGATCGATATCAGATTATTGAAACTGATCATTTCCGAAAAACTGTTGAAAAAATTGCCTATCAGGGTCTCAATGTCACCATTCCCTACAAAGAAGAAGCCTATCATTTTTGTGACGAACTGGATGAATCCAGTCAAAAGACCAAAGTCGTTAACACTTTGATTGGTAAGAAGGGTTATAACACCGATTATATGGCTTTGATGGATATCTTCACATCAAAAACCATCACTTTTCATCATGAAAAGATCGTCATCATCGGAAATGGAGCAACTGCTCGTTCGATGGATGCTGCCATCCATGAAGTCGCAAAACGAAATCTTGCGACTAATTATTCAATTACACATGTCGTGAGAAGCTTAAAAGGTCCTTTAGATGTTCTCCTAGATAAGGTAGACTCTCTAAAAGATGCAACCATCCTCATCAACGCGACTTCTTACGGAACCTCGCCGAATTATGAGAATGAACCCTTATTTTCCATTGATTCATGGGAGCAATTAAAATGGGTCCTGGATGTGGTTTATAACCCTCTTAATACCCCCTTGTTACAAAAGGCGAGAAAAAAGGGAATTCCGACCATCAACGGATTTCAACTACTGGTGTTACAAGCCAGTCGTTCTGCTCAACTCATGATGGGGAAAAGCGTGGATGGAGAGGCTCTCTATCATAAGCTCCTTCCAGATATCCAAAACATTGTCCTTATTGGGATGCCTTATTCAGGAAAATCATATCTTGGACGTGAACTCAAGAAGGCATACAATCGTCCCCTTTATGATTTTGATGAAATCTTGAAGGACCGAGGACAAGATTTACCGACTTTACTGAGTCAAGGAGCCTCAATTGATGATTTTCGTACATTCGAAAAAGTTTTAGCTCTCGAACTTGCAGACATAAGAGGCGCAATTCTTGTTCCCGGTGGAGGCATCGTGTTAAGTCCAGAATCTATGAGGGTACTAAAGCGCAATGCCATCATTGTCTATCTAGAAACGCCGATGGCAACCTTAATCGAACGCATTGATGGAACCCGTCCTTTAGTGAAATCTTCAAAAGATTTAGACCACCTTGCCCAAGAACGGATAACTTACTATGAACGTTATGCTGATTTTTCAGTCCAAGAAGAAGAGGGAGTAATTAATAAAATTTATGAAAATTGTTATCATTAATGGACCCAATATCAATTTATTAGGAAGTCGCGAAGTCGATATCTATGGGATACAAAGCTATCATGAGTTATGTCGCCTTGTAAAAGCGGAAGGGAAACGATTAAAAATAAAGATAAAGATGTTTCAGTCTAACGCGGAAGGTAACATCATTGATCTCATCCAACGAGCCCATCATCGAAAAGTAAATGGTCTCATCATTAACCCAGGGGCTTATACGCATTATAGTTATGCCATTTATGATGCCCTTATGGCGGTTGCGTTCCCGATTGTGGAAGTACATTTGAGCGATATTACCATGCGTGAAGACTTCCGGAAAAAATCAGTCACAGCTCCAGCATGTCGGAAAGTGTTTATGGGACAAGGTTTTTTTAGTTATCTTGAAGCCATTCAATATTTAGTAGGTGAAATCCAATGTATGAAAAAGTAAAACAATTTAAAGGTCCATTGGTTTTTCCTGATCAACAATTCACCATCATTGCGGGTCCTTGTGCTGTCGAAGATGAAGAGAAACTTGTCGAACTTGCACTTTTCCTCAAATCACATGGAATCACGCATTTAAGAGCTGGAGCTTATAAACCTCGCACGTCTCCTTACACCTTTCAAGGGCTTGAAGCAAAGGGACTTGCCATTTTACAGCGGGTCAAAGCTCGTACGGGTATTAAAATTGTGACTGAAATCATGGATGTGAATCAAATTCAAACCTATGTAGATAACATCGATATTATTCAAGTAGGTGCACGGAATATGCAAAACTTTGCCTTGCTGAAAGAATTAGGGAAAATTCAAAAACCGATTCTTTTAAAACGAGGATTTGGCTCAACCATTGAAGAATGGCTCTATGCTTGTGAATATTTGATGAATGAAGGCAATGATCAAATAATTTTGTGTGAACGAGGGATTAAAACCTTCGAACCAATGACACGAAACACCCTCGACATCTCAAGCGTTCCGATTGTGAAAGGGATTACGAATTTAAACGTATTTGTCGATCCTTCCCATAGTAGTGGGCGAAGTGATATTGTCCGTCCTCTTGCTCGCGCTGCGGTCGCAGTCGGAGCTGACGGGTTAATGATTGAAGTGCATCATAATCCAGCATTAAGTTTAAGCGATAAAGATGAAACCATCGATTTTAATGAGTTTGTCACTTTGTTAAAAGAAGTTCGAACTCTTGCCACGGTAATGGGGAAACAAATAAAATAGTTGATAACGTTCTCATATATAATGAGTTCTTGAAAAAAGTCAAAACATATGATACAATAATAATGTAAATTAAAATCAATAAGGAGGATTTTAACTATGGCTGTAGTAAAAGTGGCTATTAATGGATTTGGACGTATTGGAAGATTAGCCTTTCGTTTAATGTTCGATCAAAAAGATTTTGAAATTGTTGCTATCAACGATTTAACTGGAGCTGAAGATTTAGCTTATCTTTTGAAGTATGATACTGCTCAAGGATCTTACAAAGTAGATTCTATTTCTTTTAAAAATGCAGTAATTGATGCTGCAGGTGCAGTTGTTACTCCAGGTGCCATTATTGTTGATGGAAAAGAAATTAACGTATTTGCCCAAAAAGATCCGGCAACCCTTCCATGGAAAGCACTCGATGTTGATGTCGTTATTGAATCAACAGGAGCATTTACATCAAAAGAAAAAGCGGAAGCTCATATCAAAGCTGGAGCTAAGAAAGTCATTATTTCTGCTCCTGGAAAAGGTGAAATGAAGACCATCGTTTATAATGTCAATCATGATATTCTTGATGGTTCAGAAACTGTTATTTCTGCTGCATCATGTACAACCAACTGCTTAGCACCTCTTGCGAAAGCATTAAATGATAAATTTGGAATTGTTAAAGGATTTATGACAACTGTTCATGCTTATACCAATGACCAAAATACATTAGATGGACCTCATAAAGCTGGATTTAGATCACGTCGTGCTCGTGCCGCTGCTGCGAACATCGTTCCAACAACTACAGGAGCTGCTGCTGCTGTAGGTCTAGTATTACCAACTTTAAAAGGCAAACTTGATGGAATTGCTCTTCGTGTTCCTACCATCACTGGCTCTGTTGTCGATCTTGTGTTTGAACCAGCCACTTTTGTTAATGGCAAAGAAGAAGTTAATAAAGCTATTAAAGCTGCTGGCAATGAAACTTTAGGATATACTGAAGATCCAATCGTTTCTAGTGATGTTATTGGTTCTCACTATGGTAGTATCTTTGATGCATCATGCACAACTGTTATGACTGTCGATGGCAAACAACTTGTAAAAGTTATTGCTTGGTATGATAATGAAATGAGCTATACAAGTCAAATGGTTCGGACTGCGAAGTTCCTTAAAGAACAAATGACAAAATAATTCATTTTCTTAGACACGAGTGTAAAACACTCGTGTTTTATTATGAAATAAAATGATTATCTATGGAAAAAAATGATAAAATTTAGTATAATGAAATAGGGTGATTGCATGAGATTTATTGATTATGAAACAATTAAAGAAATAACAAAGCAATTAACCATTTCTGCCATCTATGATTTAGATGAAGGTGTGGTTCGTAAGCTAGAAGAAGGAAAAAGAAATGAAGAAGAGGGCATCAGTAAAATTGTCATTTCTGAAATATTAGAAAACGCTGAAATTGCACGCTTGAAAAAAATACCCATTTGCCAAGATACAGGAGTTGTTGTTGTTTTTCTTGAAATTGGTAATCGCGTTCATTTTGATTTTGTCATTGATGATGCCATCAATGATGGTGTAAAAGAAGCCTATAAAGATGAATTATTTCGGATGTCTGTTGTCCGTCATCCATTTGATCGTAAGAACACATTTACGAATACTCCTTGTATCATTCACATTAAAAATGTCTCAGGAGATAAAGTGAAAATCACTGTATGCCCCAAAGGAGCAGGAAGTGAAAATTTAAGTCAGCTCAAAATGATGATTCCGAGTGATGGTGAACAAGGTGTGATTGATTTTATTCTGAAAGCTGTTAAAAATGCGGGTGGAAAAGTATGCCCACCGATGATTGTTGGAATCGGAATAGGTGGTAACTTCGAACTTTCAGCGAAGCTTGCGAAAGAAGCATTGATTCGTCCTATTGATGATGAATCACCTGATCCTATTGCCGCGCGACTTGAAAACACGCTTTTTGAAGCCATAAACCAGTTAAACATTGGTCCCATGGGAATTGGAGGAAAGACAACCTGTCTTGGGGTGAAAGTAAACATTCATCCATGCCACATTGCTTCCCTTCCAGTTGCTATTAATTTTCAATGTCATGCTAGTCGTCATAAAGAGGTGGTTATATAATGAAGATACAATTACCCATCAGTTACGAAGATAAGATGAAACTTCGTGCATTTGATTACATCTATTTAACGGGGAAACTGTACACCATGCGTGATGCAGCCCATAAACGCCTCTTACAAATGAAAAGGGAAGGACTTTCTTTGCCAATCGGACTCGATGATGCTTGCATTTATTATACAGGACCCACTCCAGAAAAAAATGGACATGCTGGTTCCATTGGTCCCACCACTGCTTATCGCATGGATGCTTACATGAAGGAATTACCGATGATCAATTGTACCATTGGTAAAGGCCCTCGTGCTCCTTTCGTACGTGATATGGCTAAAAATGGGGTATTGTATCTCAATGCGATTGGGGGCATTGGTGCTAAATTATCATTGCAAGTCCGTTCAATTCGCCTCATTGCCTTTGAAGATTTGGGCCCAGAAGCCATTTATGAACTTCACGTGGAAGATTTTCCAGTGATTGTTGCTTATGATATTTTTGGAAATAGTATTTTTCAAGGAGAATAACTCATGAAAGAAAAATCCTTAAAAATACACGAGGGTGGTAAACTCAAAATCGCACCAATGGTTGCGATGAATGATGCCAAAGATTTGGCTTTAGCCTATACCCCTGGTGTTGCTTTTCCATGCCTTGAAATAAAAGAGCATCCTGATGATGTATATCGTTATACATCAAAAGGACATATGGTCGCCATCGTGACCGATGGGTCAGCGGTTTTAGGCTTGGGGGATATTGGTCCTCATGCTGCCATTCCTGTTATGGAAGGAAAAGCACTTCTTTTGAAACGCTTTGCTGACGTCGATGGCTTCCCTATTTGTCTAGACACAAAGGATCCAGACAAAATAATCGAAACTGTAAAATTGATATCTCCCATGTTTGGAGGTATCATTCTTGAAGATATTTCCGCTCCACGCTGTGTCACCATTGAAAGACGGCTTAAGAAAGAACTAAACATCCCTGTATTTCATGACGATCAACATGGAACCGCCATTGTTGTAGGTGCCGCTTTAACAAATGCGAGTCGTTTACTCCATAAACCCTTATCATCGATGCGAATGGTGATTTCGGGGACAGGAGCGGCAGGATCTTCCATCATGAGAATTGCAAAAGGATTGGGTGTTGGAATCATTAACGCGTATAATATTCGAGGAGTTGTCGATCATAACAAAATCAATGAGTATGATTTTGTTGTTCACGAATTGCTAGAAGAAGGCATTATTGATACTCCCATAAAACATGATGGTACTCTTGCTAGCATTATGAAGGGAGCAAACATCTTTGTTGGTGTGAGTGCTCCTAATATTGTGACTGTTGAAATGGTTCAATCCATGGCAAAAGATGCAATTGTATTTGCCATGGCTAATCCAACACCTGAGATTATGCCTAATCTTGCGAAAGAAGCTGGAGCACGCATTGTTGGAACGGGCAGAAGTGATTTTCCCAATCAAGTGAATAATGTGCTTGCATTCCCGGGTATTTTCAAAGGTGCTTTGTTAGCTCGTGCAACACAAATCACTGAAGAAATGAAATTAACAGCTTCCCTTGCCATTGCTTCGCTCATATCAGAAGAAGAATTACGGGATGATTATGTCATTCCATCTGCATTTGATCCACGAGTGGTGGAAGTTGTAAGTCAAGCCATCATCGATCATGTTCAGAAGCATTAGGAATTGGCAATTCTAATTCCTAATTCTATTTGTTATTTGCTAAAGTCTGCATTTAACGTATCAAAAAGTTGTGAGGTGTACAATGAATTTTCCATATGTTTATCTAGGCTATATTTTGGTCACACTTGGTGTATTTATGCTATATCTATTATTATTTCGAAAGGATCGTTTGCCAGTTCTCTTTTCTAAGTGGTGGTTTTTTGCTTTCATTTTTATAGCTTCCATTGCTGTTACCATTTTAGGATGGCTTCTTGCAACACGAGTGATTGGATAATGGCTGAACGTTATACTGTTGATATCACGAGTTTAACCCATGAAGGTCATGGTGTGGCAAAAGTCGATGGCTATACCATATTCATACCTGGAGCACTCATTGGAGAACAAGTAATATGTGAAATCGCGCGCAAAGAAAAGAATTATGGATTTGCTAATCTAATTAATGTCATTACTCCAAGTAAATATCGTGTGATACCTCCTTGTCCCATTTTTGGAATGTGTGGTGGATGCGAAATCATGCATCTCGAATACTCCAAACAACTTGATTTTAAAAAGCAGATGATTGAATCAACCTTTACAAGGATAGGACATCTCGATCTAAAAGTGGACGAGGTGATCGGTATGGAAAATCCTTATTATTACCGTAATAAAGTACAAATTCCTTTTGGAATTCGTCATCAAAAAGCAATTTGTGGATATTATCAAAGAAAATCACATGATATCATTCCTCTTGAATCATGTCATGTTCAAACGGATGAAATGTCAGAAATCATCATCGCCATCAAGGATATGCTGAATGAATTTCGAGTCACATGCTATGATGAAACTCGTCATACAGGATGTTTGCGTCACGTAATGTTAAGACGAAATCAAAAAAATCAAATCATGGTGGTATTAATTACTTATGAGGATAAGATGAAAGGTATTGGGGAGATTATTCATCGCTTGACCATGCGTTTTCCATCCATTGTGACAATGATTCAAAACATGAATCATAAAACCACCAATGTGATTCTTGGTAATCAATCGCGTGTTTTATATGGAGATGGAATTCTCGTTGATCAAATTGGAAATATATCCTATCGGATATCCCACTATTCCTTTTATCAAGTCAATTCTATACAAACCAAGGTTTTATATGATTGCGTGGTGAAGTATCTCAATCCTAATTCTAATGATGTTATTCTTGATGGATATTGTGGAGTTGGCACCATCAGCCTCTATCTTGCGAAACATGTAAAACGTGTTATTGGGATTGAAATTGTTCCCGAAGCCATTCAAGATGCCATTGAAAATGCCACACTAAATCATATTGATAATGCACAGTTCGTTGTTGGAAAAGTGGAAGAAGTAATTAAAGAAATGCTCGAAAAAGAGTCCATTTCGGCTCTTGTTTTGGATCCTCCACGAAAGGGACTTGATCCTGCTGTCATCAATGCCATATTGTCAACAAATATTCCTAAAATAGTATACGTATCATGTGATGTTGCGACTCTTGCTCGTGATTTAGCACTCTTCGCTCCCAACTATACTATTGAAAAAGTAACAGCTATAGACATGTTTCCTCATACCTGTGATGTTGAGACGGTTGTCACATTGAATCAGAGAGAAGAAAACACCATTTTATAGTTTTATTAATTAATTAGCATTATATTTCATAGACTATCTATAATGGGATTGTTGAAGCTATAGACCAAATAGACCAAATCCAAAATTGACAAATAAAGTTCGATTGTGCTATAATCAGTTTACTGATTGGAGAAGCAAATGAAAAATAAGATTTTCATCATACTATTATTAACTACATTCGTCTTTATGGTTTCTTGCAAAAAACAGGCACCACAGGAAACACATCATCATATATTTAATGAGTTCTATGAATGTATCAATTGTGATTATATCAATGAAGGATATGATTTTACCGATAAGACATGTTTAAAAATAAGTCAAGATAGTTATACTTTTAAAATTGAAGATATTGAAAAGAATAAGGTAAGAAGAACCAGTACGATTGTGGCTTACAATTATAAACAACCAATCGAGGTAGATAGCAATGGATATGAAGTTGCTGTTAGCAAATATGGATTAGTTGTTGAAGTGGGTATTCATGTTGACATGCCTACTGAAGGAACTGTTTTTTCAGCAACTGGTTCCTATAGAAATCAACTACAAAATATTGCTGTTGGTAACATTGCTATTTATGATTCAAATACATTATATGTTTATCAAAATGATGATATTAATCAATATCATCATGTCATTAGTATGTTTTATGATACATTTTTAAACATTAGAAAAAAAGGTTTATTAGAGAATTATCAAAATGAATTACTCGCTTTATTACCCAAAATGGAAACTTTTTATCTTGAATATGATGAAGAGATTGAACTAGATATTCTTAACATTTTAAAGTCAATGAATGTACTGGGCGAAACGATCATCGATCTTTACAATCATCAACATCAATATTCGTATATTGAAAATAAAATTCAACTTTTCAACTTTGATTATAGTTCAAAAAATGCTTACTCAATGGATGATTTTTATCTGTTTAGTATGAGTAATGGCTCTGATATTAAAATCATTGATCAAGAATACGTTGTTGCTAACGATAGTATCTATGTTTCGATTGATGAGTTTGGAATCGTTCGCGAAAAAGGAACCAATGTCCATTTAATTCCATCGGGTTATATTATCGAAGGTACGAATGATGCTAGAAATTTTATCAACGATCATATCAGTATAAACGATAAAATCGGAATTGAATCGATGCTTGATGATAGGATTGTGAATGTCTATCAAGATATTGATTTGCCTTTAAAAAACAACTTGATTAATTTGAGGAATAATATTGTAAATGAAGTAAACACCGAAATAGAACACCAAATCCCTCATGATTATACTTTTATTGCTTCAATAGTAAATAGAATTGATAGCATCATCAATTATCATGAATATGGAAGTAGTAATGCAACAGACGGCTTGTATAATTATGTAGCGTATTATTATGATCTCGATATGATTCATGATTATATCAACTTAATTTATAGTCAGTTGATTGATAATAATATCGATCAACATCGAGGAATTTGGTATTATCCGTTCTTAAAGTTTAATAATATCTATTTATATGACGATACTTCTTTAGAAGGAGTACAACACACCTTACAAACCATGAAAGACATGGGGATTAATAATGTTTTCTTATTACTTTTTACCGATTTATCAACTGGTTACTTATTATATGACTCCTTATATTATGATAAGATTCCTGAGTTAAATAGCCTCGAATATGGTGAGTATGGTCATGATTATGTCAAGTGTTTTATTAGTGAAGCGCATAAATTGGGCATGGCAGTAACGGCGTATACTCAAACCTTTTACGCACATATGGATGCCATGAAAAATAAAATTGAAGCATATCATAGTCTCGATTATTATGGGAATGTCGCTAGTGATGGTAATTTTAATGTTCAACATTATGATGTTTGTAATGATAACTTGCAGGATTTCTTGATTGAGTATTACATTGAATTAGTAAATAAATATGATTTTGATGGCATTGAATATGATTTTATTCGCTATGCTCAATCTAATTTGAATCAATATAATAATGTTGAAGTGATTCCGGAAAGCAGCACCATCAAGGATGATGGTTATACGGATTATACCATGAATAAATTCATGAATTTATATCATCTTGAAGGTGACTTAAAAGTATTAATTAGAAACTCAAAAAGTATTAGAACCACATGGCTAAACTTTAAATCTGAAGAACTTAATAATTTTGTTGGAAGATTGTCGGCAGCAATAAGATCCGTTAAACCAAACATCCTAATCAGTGCTGCGGTATTTCCAGATAATAGTAGTGGCATTAGGCTTTATCGGCAAGACTACCTAAAATGGATCCAAGAGGGTTATATTAATGCCATCGAACCTATGAATTATACGGATGATGTTAATCGATTTGTCAATGTTTTAAATTATCTAAATAATCTTCATTTAGATGCGGATATCAGGTCAGGGATTGCTGCTAAAATTATTAGTGAGAATTTATTGACAGATTTAAAAGAAATAAGATTGATGGATCAATATGGAAACTATACTTTATTTTCTGCCCATTATTATTATCGAGATAATACATTTGTAAAACTGATGAGCATCAATCATCACTATTCATATCTTAGTTCTCGAAGTACGGAAGAAGAAATTCTACATGCCAAGTGTATTGATACCATTGACATGATTACTAATTACTTTAGTCAATCAAGTGATTTGGATTATTCCGATTTATTATCAGCATTAAGTAGTGAGTCTATCACCAACATCCTCTTTGAGATCAGTGGAATAAATAATGCTAATATGAAAGAATACTTATTGGATAGATTTGGTTAATCAATTTCTTTTAGAAACAAAGGATGAGATTGCAAGTGCTCTTGATTGTAAAAAATTAACAGGGAAATCTTGTGGTCCAACCTGTCCTGCTGGCGATACTTTCATCATAGATGGTGTTGAGTTTAAAAAATGCAAGAATTTAGCTTTTCTCATAGACTAAACGAGAAAAATAACCCGATTATTAGGGAAATGATTGAAGAGGAAGTAGTTTCTGAGTAATTGTACTATTCACCATTTAAAATCATTTCATCAAAAAGCTCATTACAAGCCATTGCATATGCAATGACTTTTTTATAAATTGTGATAATATTATTAGTAAAATCTTTGCTTTTTTGATATAATAAACCATAAACTGATAACAATCAGACAAGAAAGCGTGGAGAAAATGAAAGAATTATTGGATCAATACCTCAGTATACGTAAACGATTAAAAGCATATGAATATGCTTTATACCTCATTAGTTGGGATTCAGAGACTGAAGCTCCAAGCGGTTGTTTTGATTATCGAGGCGAGCAAATAGGTGTTCTTGTTGAAGAATCCTATAAAATTGAAACATCAAAAGAATATGTACACCTCATTGATGAACTTTATAAAAATCGCCAAGAATTAGAGTCAGATCTTCGCCACGAAATTCAAGAAGTGAAAAAACACATTGATAAAACGAAAAAAATCCCAATGAATCAATATATTGCTTTTCAAGTTTTGTTGTCAAAAAGCCCAGCCATCTGGGCAGATGCAAAGAACAAAAATGACTTTTCCCTTTTTAAACCAACACTCAAAGAAATTATTGCTTTTTTAAGAGATTATATTCATTATTTGGAAACGGATGACTGTATAGGATATAACATTCTTCTAGATGAATATGAGCCAGGTATGACGATTGAAGATTATGACCAGTTCTTTGGTGAATTAAAAACAAGGTTGGTTCCATTTGTGAAGCAAGTCTTAGCAAAGGCAAAGAATCAAACCAATCCATTATCTCAATTCAGTTTTCCGGTAAATGAACAGAAGAAGTTTTGTACGTATCTTCAAGATGTTCTTGGATTTAATCGTACCTATGGGTTAATGAAAGAATCAGAACATCCTTTCACATCGGGAAGTGGTTCTACTGATGTGCGTTTTACGAATCATTACTACGAAGACAATGTTGTTTCTGCCATCTTCTCAGCCATTCATGAAATGGGGCATGGCCTTTATGAACAACAATGTGATCCAAAATACAATGGTACCTTTAATCAAGGGGGTGCATCTCTTGCCCTTCATGAGTCTCAATCACGTTTTTATGAAAACGTTGTTGGCCGAAGCTATGAATTTTGGATGAAGCATTATCCTCAATTACAACAGCAATTTCCGAAACAACTAGAGCATCTTTCCCTAAATGATTTTTATCAAGCCATCAACCAAGTTAAAGTTTCTTATATTCGTACAGATGCCGATGAACTAACCTACTCCCTTCATATTATGTTACGATATGATTTGGAGAAAGCAATATTTGTTGAGGGATTAAGCATTGATGAATTAGAATCTAAATGGAATGCATTATTTTATGAATACTTTGGTTTAGAAGTTCCATCCGTTAAACAAGGGGTATTACAAGATATTCATTGGGCAGGAGGAATGTTTGGTTATTTTCCAACCTATGCTTTAGGTTCAGCCTATAGTGCCCAAATATTTCATCATATGAAAAAGGATTTATCATTTAAAGAAGTGATGGCAAGTGGCAATACAAAACCGATTAATGAATGGTTAAAGACCAAAATTCATCGATATGCCGCTTCAAAATATCCTAAAGAGATTATTCGAGAGGCCATTGGTGAGGACTTTAATGTAAAATACTATGTTGATTATTTGATTAACAAGTATTCTCATCTATATGGGATATCGGATTATGAAAATTAGTTCATATCAACCTATTTGGAATGATCAATTTCATTCTATTGCCAAATATTTGCAGAAAACATTATCTAATTGTGAAATCAAGCATGTTGGCTTGACTGCCATTCGTGGAATGGCAGCCTGTCCTATCATTGATATTCATGTTGTGATTCCCACGATTAATGAGCTTCCCCTCATGAATGATTGTTTGCAAATACTAGATTATCTTTTTATTGGTAATACAAAAACCATTGGTGAATATAATTATCAAAACAACAATCTTGATTTTCCCAATCATCATTTATCGGTTGTGATTGCCGGGGAAGAAGCTGATTTTTATCAAACTCGTTTTCAACAATGTTGCCAAGATGATTTAAGCTTGGTCATTCAATGTTCCAATCATCTTTTATCGACTTATCCTGGAGAGGTTATCCTCTCTCAATATTATGAAGAAACACGAATATTGATGGAAACTGAACTAAAAAATCGTGGGATACAAGCAATGAGGCATCAGATTATGTGGCCTGATTTCAATAATTCTTTGATGAATGTTACATCATCCATTCAAAAGCATTATCAAGTAAAACCTCTATCCTCGACCCTTGATTGTGTAGATGAAGCCCTAGAAGGGAAACAACACGTCTTTCTCATCTTATTAGATGGGATGGGGATTGACATCATGGAAAAAAATCTTCCACTTGATGCCTATTTATGGAAATATTTACGAAAGCAAATCACTTCTATTTACCCCCCAACAACGGTGGCGGCAACAACAGCCGTTCAAACAGGCTTACTGCCAAATGAAACTGGTTGGATTGGATGGCATCAGTACTTTAAAGCGATTGATCGTGATGTCATCCTATTTCGTAATGAAGACTATTATACGGATGAAGTGATTCCTGGGGTTGATACCCAAGTCTTATTACCAACCACTCCGATTTATCAGCATTTTAAAGGGGTTCAAGCACAAACATTATGGCCTAGTTTCCGCCCGGATGGTTTTCATACTTTTCATGACATGATAGATCGTGCGATTGAGATTTCCCATACATCTGAAGAAACTTATACATATTTATACTGGAATGAACCCGATGCTAGTTTGCATGAATTGGGTTGTCAAAATGACGATATTCGCAGTATCCTATCCAATCTTAGCGATGAAGTTGAACGCTTTAAAGAGTATTGTGGATCAAAATCGACCATCATCGTCGTTGCTGATCATGGTTTAGTCGATGTCTTACCCATCTATATCAATCGCTTTAAGGATATCACGGATTTGTTAACGACTCGTCCCTCGTTAGAAGGAAGATCAACTGTATTTTTTGTAAAAGACAAACAGACATTTCCCCAAGTGTTCCGTCGTTATTTTTCAAATTACTTTGATTTATATGCTTGTGAAACATTTATGGCAACAGGATTGTTAGGTGATCATCCTGAAAAATGTAAACCATTTCTCGGAGATTTTATTGCTCTAGCAAAAGATAAATACACCCTCTGTGCAAAAGTGAAGGAAGAATGTTTTATAGCCACCCATGCGGGTCAAACGCGAGGTGAAATGTTGGTTCCTTTGATTATCATTGAAAAAGATTAATATATCTTGACATTTTCCTTATAATATGTATAATATTAAACAATAACTGTGATAAAGAGAAGTAGTTCAAACGATGCCTTTAGTGAGTCAGTGATAGTGGAAAACTGATGCCTTAATTTGAATGAATAACACTTTGGAGTTGTTTTCTGAAACTTTAGTAGGAATAACCGGGTAGACCCGTTAACGTCGAAGTCTTTCATTGAAGATAAAAGTGACTAGTCATACTAGTAAAATAGGTGGTACCGCGGATCACACAGCATTCGTCCTAAAATAATAGGATAATGCTGTGTTTTTTTATAAGGAGAAGTATATGTGCTCAATTTTTGGTTATGAGGGATTTGATATCCCTATGCAACAACTCGAACAGGAATTTTCAAAAACACATCATCGCGGTCCTGATGCCACTCGTTTTGAAAAAACTCCCATCGGTTATCTCGGTTTTCATCGCTTATCCATTATGGGATTAAGTGAAAATGCGATGCAACCCTTTCACCATCAAGGACAATTGGTCGTGTGTAATGGTGAAATATTTGGTTTTCGATTGCTCAAAAAGGAGTTAGAAAAATCTTATTCTTTTCAATCGGATAGTGATTGTGAACTCATCCTTCCTTGGTATCAGCAAGTAGGAGTTGATTTGTTTTCTAAACTTGATGCGGAATTCGCCATGATTATTTATGATCCTAAAAAAGGTCTGATTGCTGCTCGGGATCCCATTGGTATTCGTCCTTTATATTATGGGAAAACAGAAAGTGGTAAGATGATGTTTGCATCCGAGGCCATTGCGTTAGTGGCTTTTTGTAAAGAAATTCTCCCCTTCCCTCCAGGACACTATTATGTAGGTGGCACCTTTGTCCGTTATGTAAATATAACTGATGTCGAGTCGTTTATATGCGAACCCATCGATGTTATTTGTCAGGACATTCATAATAAACTCGAAAAAGCCATTGATAAGCGACTTGATGCAGATGCTCCTTTAGGATTTTTATTATCAGGTGGACTAGATTCTTCCCTTGTTTGTGCTGTTGCGACTAAATTGCTTAAACAACCGATTAGAACTTTTTCTATTGGTATGTCAACGGATGCCATTGATTTGAAATATGCTAAAGAAGTGGCACAATACATTCATTCTGAGCATCAAGAAGTCATTATGACCAAAGAGGACGTCTTTGATGCTTTAGAAGATGTGATAAAAACCCTTGGAACTTACGATATTACGACGATTCGTGCTTCCATAGGAATGTATCTTGTCTGTAAATATATTCATGAACATTCAGATGTTCGTGTATTACTCACGGGTGAAATCAGTGATGAGTTATTTGGCTACAAATATACCGATTTTGCTCCTTCTGCCGCCGAATTTCAAAAAGAAGCTAAAAAGCGTATTGATGAACTTCATCAATATGATGTGTTACGAGCTGATCGATGCATTTCTCGTTGGTCACTTGAAGCTCGTGTTCCTTTTGGCGATCTCGATTTTGTAAGGTACGTCATGAATATTGATCCTGCGCTGAAAGTGAATACCTATGGGCAAGGAAAATATCTCCTTCGTAAGGCATTTGAAGGTCCATTACTTCCCCCTAGCATTCTTTATCGCGAGAAAGCTGCTTTTTCGGATGCTGTTGGTCACTCCATGGTAGAATACCTCAAAGAATATGCAAATCAATTATATACAGATTATGAATTTGAATGGATGCGTAAAAAATATGCTCATGCGACTCCTTTTACGAAAGAATCCTTACTCTATCGTGAAATATTTGAAAAACACTATCCTTGTCAAGCACAAATGGTGGTTGATTTTTGGATGCCCAATAAAACCTGGCCAGGATGCAATGTGAATGATCCCAGTGCAAGAGTCCTAGCCAATTATGGAGCGAGTGCAAAGTAAAGCATTCAACTTCATTATTCTTATGAACGAATCCTAATATGGCGATAAAGATCAAATGATTCCTTTTTATTACTAAGTAATATTTATCGAAATGGTATGAAAAGGCTTGCAAAAAAAATCGATTTGATGTAAAATAATATTGAAATTTTTTTATTGCGGAGGGAATTATGACTAAACTAAAAGGCGCATGCTTATTTGGACAATCAGGAGGACCGACAGCTGTTATCAATGCGAGTGCAGCAGGAGTTTTTCTAGAAGCATTGCAACAAGACTTAATTACAGAAATTTATGGAGCAGAACACGGAATCAAAGGCATTCTTGAAGAAAATTTCTTTGATATTTGTAAAGAAGACATTGATGAACTCCATTTACTCAAAAATACCCCCTCTTCAGCGTTGGGGTCAGTTCGTTATAAAATGAAACCTGTTAATGTGGATGATCACGATTATAAGCGGATTCTTGAAGTGTTTGAAAAGTACAATATTCGTTATTTCTTTTATAATGGAGGAAATGACTCCATGGATACTTGCAATAAAATTAGTAAGTATTTACAACTTGCTGATTTTGAGTGTCGTATTATTGGCGTTCCTAAGACCATCGATAATGATCTCAATGGAACGGACCATTGCCCAGGTTATGGGAGTGCTGCACGTTATGTTGCCACAACCATGATGGAACTCTATCAAGACACTCATACTTTTGATACAGGACTAGTGACGATTGTTGAAGTCATGGGAAGAAATGCCGGTTGGCTGACTGCTGCATCATCCATTGCTGGACTTAAAGGATTTGGTCCTGATTTGGTTTATTTGCCAGAAGTTCCCTTTGATATTGATAAATTTGTGAGTGATGTCAGTCGGATTGCACAGCAAAAGAACAATAAAGTTATGGTTGTTCTTTCCGAAGGCATTAAAGACATGGATGGAAAATACATCTCTGAGTACTTAGTAAGTTTAAATAAGGATTCTTTTGGTCATGCTCAATTGGGGGGAGTTGCCACAGTTTTAGCAGGAATTGTTTCTGACAATCTAAAAATCAAGGTACGACCCATCGAATTCAGTTTATTGCAACGTTGCGCAGCTCATATTGCTTCGAAAACAGATATTGATGAAGCATATATGGCAGGTGTGATGGCTGTACGGTATGCTGTTCAAGGCGAAACCGACAAAATGGTGATATTCAAGCGTAATGAAGGAACAAATTACTCCATAAATTATGAATTACTTGATGTACATCATGCTGCCAATGCTGAAAAGAAGATTCCAAGAAGTTGGATCAACGAAGATGGTAATGGCGTTAATGAAAAGTTTATGCAATATGCAATGCCTCTTATTCAAGGAGATCCTGAAGTTACTTATGAAGATGGATTACCCCGTTATGCAACTTTGAAAAAAGTACGCATCACAAAGAAATAGAGTTAAAAAAAAGGGTCAATTGTTGTGATACAATAATTGACTCTTTTTATATTTGGCTTAAAAACTATCATTGTTTCTATGAGATCACTCTTCATCGAGAGGTTAGTATAATCATACAAAAGTCTATTAATTGATAAAAAAGTGCGTCTTGGTGTTTACTTTTATAAAAAAAACAGTTATAATGAATATGCTAATTTTTATTGGAGGATATATGAAACGACGCTTAGGAATTTTAATAATGCTGTTTCTTTTGATTGGAACTTATGGAGCATTCCAAGTACATGCTACGGGTAATATTTATTACAATGATGCTCAAACAGTGAGTTATGAAGTATTATCTACCTCTGAAACTTCAATTAATGGATTTGGTACATATATTCATGAAACTGGCAAAACTGTACGAAACAGTACATCTTATAACCAATCTGTGAATGTACTAACAATGGATACTAGTGACACATCAAAAGTGGTCACATGGGCAATTCCAGCTGAAACGAATGATGGATTCATTCGCCGTCCTGTTGTTGATATTGCCCATGATTATGAGGAACGACATCCAGGATGGACAGTAGTGGGTGGAATTAATGCCGATCAATACTCCACCAAGTATGGACAAAGCTTATCTGCTGAGGGTAGTGATTATTTCTATCCTCAACCTTATTATCCCATGATTACAGATTATGAAAAATGGTTTTCAGTGCCTGTGTTACCTTATGGAGCTGGGAATATTGTTGGTTTTTTAAATGATGGTAGTGTCGATCAACTTGCTTATTATCGTACTACTTGGGGCTATACGGGTGCTAATAAAGCTCCCATCTCAGGTTTGTACTTAACTATCTTCGCAAGTAATGGCTCTATTCAAGCAAAGTATCCCATTAGTGGCTACAATACAGTTCCTGGAGCCAATGAAAGTAGTTTGTATACTCCTTACTTTACCGGGACTCAACGTCCTGCCTTAGAAGTAATAGGTAGCAACGTGTTTATAGTTGAAAATGCCGATCTTGCTTTTGCAAGCAACTCTTCCACCTATACTTATAAAGGGACTCAAGGGCAAAATGCCTTCTTTGGTAAGGGCTTTGTGACTGAAATTGCCACAAATAAAACCTTAAATAGTGGTGATTTTGCCATAAGTACCAATGATACTACTTTAATAGCTGCTTTATCAGTAGGTTCTTATATAAAGGTTCAATTTGAGTTTACAAATGATTTAAACAATGTAGAAGCAGGAATTGGCTTTCATACGGTCATGAGAAATGATGGGGTGGATAATCCATCTGAAGCTGCCTATAATACTAGAGCTTATCCACGATCCATTTTTGGTCGTACTAGCGATGGAACAATTGTTTTAATGTCTATTGATGGATCAAATTCAGCCCCAACAACGGGTGCGACTCAAACAGAATCTCATGCCATCTTAAAGCGTTTTGATGTTGCGGAAGCATATCAAATGGATGGCGGAGGTAGTGTGACCATGGTTGCTCGCCAAAATGGTGAAATTATTACGGTGAATGATCCAGCTGAAGGCGATGCACGTTTTGTTTTGAGTGCATTACTATTTGTTGTAAAAGATATCCCCGTTGAAACAGAAGCGGTTTTAGGCGTTAATCAAATTACACTGAATATTCATATCCTTGATCAAACGCTTGGAACCTTGTATATACGGATGAATGATGAAACCAAGGAAGTCATAGCAGGAAGTGTAACATTTACAGGACTTGCTTCAAATACACCTTATACATATGAATATATATATCAAGATGGCGAAGAACTTAAGACCGCTCTTAAGATTGAAACTGCTCAAACTATTAAACAATCACCGACTGTTGAAAAATGTAATGCTTATTTTTATGAAGGAACCTTGTATTTTGAATTTAATTTTTTTGACCCCGATGGGGCAATTACGCGAAAGTCGGTTGCTTTTGGGGATGAAATCATCCTTTTATCCAAAAAGCAAGTTTCGGTTACTGATATCACTCAATTCACATTTCAAGATTTGGTTGTATCTCTTTCATACGATTTAAATGATGGTCAAGGGCGTCAAGATGTAAATATTACTGAGTTTTTTATTCAATCATATCCAACTGTCGTTCTTGAAAGTATCAAAAATTCAATGAAGAATACTATGAGCCAATTTTTCAAATAATAAAACACCCATGATTCGATTGACAAAAATTCATTCAATCGATAAATAAATTAATTTCTAAAAGAAGTTGTGTTTTTCTCAACTTCTTTTTGCATTTTTTGGTGAATCATGTTATAACCTTACTTTTACAGTTTCATTTGTGTGGCATAAAAGCATAGTATCGCATCAAAATAAGTAAAAAGAAGCCTTAAAGGGACAAACCCCCTTGCCTAAAGGCTTCTTTTTACTTTAATCT
>JAQVOS010000023.1 GCA_028702495.1 Bacilli bacterium | reverse complement strand
TTAAGAGTCGTGCATCTTCATATGATGGAATCACATTCATTGAATGATAAGCAAGCCCTGTGACGATTCCCAAAAGAGTCGCTAGAATAAAGGATTTTACCTTACCAAAACCTTGTTTTTGTTGATAAAAAATATGGTATAAATAATTCCAGCGTTGCTTGTATCCAAAACACATACTATAAATTCCCCATGGTCGAAACAAAACGGGAAAATAGATGGATAAGGTAAAGGGACCACTAGCAGCACTATGGTTTGATACGAAGATGGCCTGATTTACTAGGGTATCATTAAGATTAATAATATCAGGTTTCTTTTTAAAAATTTTAAAAATAGTACTCAAGAATGTGTAAACTTTCCCTGGTTTATACATGCGTTGGCTCCACTAGTGAATGAAGTGCACGCTTATTTTCATAATGATGAATCAATCGTTTAATCATAATGGAAATGTTTAAAATGAGATAAGCCACGAAGATAAAACCCAATATGTAGGTAATAATAAAGACGGTATATCCAAACTTTGATAGAATGATCGATAGAACGGGTAGATGGCAACCAATTGTTGGACTGATAAAAAACATGTTGATGCCTTGCTTTGCGAAAATTAGATTCATCGATTGTGCCATGACCACCAAAATAATAAAGATGATTCCTGAACCAATAATCCCCTTTTGTGTCGGAATGGCTCGATTGGAAACAATCATATAGACACCCAATATAACCATCCCTCCATGATGAACCATGGTTTGGATACTGATTCCTAAAGTTTGAGTAAAGACGTCATTGGGATAGACCATGACTGCAAGGCCCGCAAATAGACAGAAGGTTCCTAGAAAGGAATAAGTCGCATTGCGGACTTTCCCGGGTTTTAGAAGTCCTGCTATTAAGCCAACATACATCGGAACAGAGCAAAATTGAAACGGAAAAGCATACCATTGATACACCCAAGTTCCATCATTGTATGAGAAAATGAGTTGTTTATAGATTTCAAACCCTATAAGAACTCCAACGATTGATAAAACAATGATGCGATTGATGCGTTCATTAGCATGGCGAAAGCGCACACTAATAATAATTGCTAAAATAAGGGTGATGAGGACTGCTCCTAGATGGAATGGTCCATAAGGTTTAGGGGCAGATGATAGTTCATAGCCAAGAACGTCAAAAATGTTGTTATAAATTGTCATATTATTTCTCCATCATTTTTATAAATGTTTTTGCGATTGTAGGATCAAATTGGGTTCCTGCTTTATCGCTAATTTCTTTGAGGGCACTTTCTTTTGCGAGTGCTTTTCGATATACACGATCATTCGTCATCGAGTCATATGCATCAACAATCGATAGGATGCGTGATAAGATTGGAATTTGCTCTCCCTTGAGCCCAAGAGGATAACCAGTTCCATCCCATCGTTCATGATGAGCAAGGACAAAATCGGCAATCGATGCGAGTTCAGGCGATGATAAACAAATCCGATAACCAATCTCAGGATGCTTTTTCATTTCAATCCATTCTTCTTCTGTCAAAGCCCCTGGCTTTTTTAGAATTTGATCATTGATACCAACTTTACCAATGTCATGCAGGGGAGAAAACAAATTGAGTAAATCAAGTTCAAGTTGTGATAAATGGAATAACACCCCTAACCGATGGGTCAATTGGGCCAAACGTTCAGCATGTTCTTCCGTTTCTTGACTTCGCTCGAACATGGTTGTTTGAATAGAGCGAAGAATATCACTGTGTGAGCTACTTCTTTCTAATAATTTACGACGATTCAAAAAGTTTTCAGCGCTCTTTGTAATTTCTTGGAATAAGGTATAGGTATTATTCTTAGTATTAAATCCCATAGAGATGGACAATTCAGGAACATATGATTCTTTTTGCTTATTATAGATACGAGTATCTTCAATAATATTTTTAAAAATGGTATAGACATCTTCGGTTGTGGTATTTGGAAATAAAATGGCAAATTCATCACCACCAATACGAGCCACAATATCTTGTGGTCGAACATTCCTACGGATGATTTCCACTACTTTTTTGATGTGATAATCTCCAAATTCATGTCCATATCCATCATTAACAAGTTTTAAACCATTGATATCCCCAATCATATAGGTGAGGGGGAAATATCGAGGTTGATCGTACTTCTCAATCAGTTTTTCAAAGTAGATACGATTGTATAATCCGGTTAATTGATCATACATATTTAAATATTCTGCTTCTTGTTGACGAACTTTTTGTTCAGTAATATCAATGATGATGCCTTCAAGGGCAACCACTTCATTCGGTTCTTCATAGACACCTTGCCCCAATTCAAGAACCCATTTGACTTTACCGCCTTTGGTACGAACTTGGTATTCCTCGCGGAATTTTTCATGATTGCTTAATACCTGATTCCATCGGTTCCATAAAAAATCACGATAAGGAGGTTCAATGAGATCATTAAACGATAAGTCGCGATTATATAACAATTCTTCTGATTGATACCCCAAAAGATCCTTCACTCCTTCGGAAACAAAGAGCATTGTCCACTCGCGATCAACACGACAACGATAAGCCATTCCTGGAATATTAGATAGAAGGAGAGATTTGGATCGCTCACTTTCAACTAGTTCTTTGGTGGTCGTTTTCAATTTTGTGACATCATAGAATGTCATGATGGCTCCTACCACCATATCATGATCTAGTTGAGGATACCCATAACACTCACCGATAAAAGAAGTTTTATCTTTGCGCCAAATGTTCGTTTCGATGCGATGTGTTGGTTTTCCTGTCGATAAGACTTGATGAATTTGGCTATCTTTATATGGCCACAAGTCTCCTTGCTCATTATGATGGTGGATGAGGGCATGCATGTTATGACCTAATAATTCATTAACGGATTCATACCCTAAGAGGTGGCAGCAGGCCTCATTACAAAATGTACATTCACCATAACGATCGACTCCATAAATTCCTTCTGCTGTTGAAGCTAAAATAGCATCGAGCATCATTTGGGGAGATTGTAATTGTTTTTGATTGACCAAACGATCGGTGATGTTTTTTGATAATATGAGAGCCCCAAGGGGCTTTTGATTTGACTCAGTAAGAAGGGTAAAAAAGTAACGAAGGGATTCAAGAGTTCCATCTTTTCGTTCTTCAATCGCTTCAAATTTATAAAACTCGGCTTCTCCTTGAAGGAGAGAGGTAATGTGCATTTGAATGTCAGGTGATTTTAAGAGCAAGCGTTCCTTCAGTATCGATGATGTAATTTCGTGAAGTTTATACCCATAAATTTTATCAGAGCATGCAATCAAGATGCAATTAAAGTCAGTATCCACGATGCAAACAGCATCTATGAGGTTTGTGACTGTTTTTTGATGAATTGTTTCCTCAATCCATAAATCATTACGGGATGTAGGGAGTTCTAATATGATGGTTGTAATGTGATTTGTTTCCGTACGAAATACAAGAAAACGATAGTGCTGATTAGGACTAGAAAGAAGGGTGGTAAAAATACGAATTTTACCATCGTCTGCGACTTGGTGAATCATATAGAGCCATTGTCGTATCACAGAAATTAGTGAGGATTGGATATCGTGACCTCCCTCTTGAAGGTTTGACACCACATCTTCTCCTAATAATTTGGATAAAGTGAGATTATGTGCACTAAGCTTTATGACTCCATCTACAACAAGATGTCTTGCATAGCCAAAGGAACCATTTTTTATAAATGCATCAATGGTTTTCAAATTCATATATTCTCCTCATTTATTCGTTGATTCTTATCCAAGTAAAATACTAAGTACCATCATTAATATGAATCCACTAATAACGCCAAAGGTTCCCAAGTGGGAATGTTCCCCTAAATGAGCTTCGGGTATTAGTTCTTCAATGATGACATATAACATCGCTCCAGCGGCAAAACTGAGCATCCATGGCATGATGGTTGAGAGATAGATGGCAACAAACATGCCTATTACCCCAAAGATGGGTTCAACGACACCACTTGCCATTCCATAAGTAAAAGCTTTTTTATTCGAAAATCCTTCATTTTTTAAAGGAAGCGTGACAGCAGCACCTTCAGGAAAATTTTGTAATCCAATTCCTATGGCAAGGCCAATAGCAGCTCCCATGGCTTCAGTCGTTCCTAAGTGAATCGCTAGTCCAAAGGCAAGCCCAACAGCGAGTCCTTCGGGAATATTATGAAGCGCGACCGCCAAATAAAGCAGAGTGGATCGTTTAAAAGATGATTTTAGTCCTTCTGGATTTCTTGAATCTAGATGAAGATGCGGAATGAGATTGTCGATGAGGAGGAGGAATAAGGCACCTAACACAATTCCTAAAGTCACAATGAGCCAGGAAGGAATTCCTTCTGGATGCTCGACTTCTAGGGATGGTATGATGAGACCCCATACTACAGCAGCCAACATCACTCCTGCAGCAAAGCCTAAAAAAACTTTATGAAAAATAATATGAACATTTTTTTTAAACAGAAAAATGAGTGCCGCTCCAAGGGTGGTCATCGCAAAAATGAAGAGAAGACCGGCTCCTGTTATGATATAGGGATTCATTGCACCAAACATAATAAACTCCTTAGGCTATAAAACCATTAGTATTATTATAACATATTATCGTATAATATCAATTATTTTATGAAAATGAAAAAGCCACAAATGATAGAGTGATTTTATCACTTCATCATCTGTGGCTACTAATTAGCCAAGGGCTTTCACATTGCTCACCATCGTATTAATTTCTTTCAAAAAATTACGATGGAGATTCGCAATAGGCGTTCCTTTATATTGAACCGGATCGAGGGGAGAGGGTTTGGGATAGTACTTGTTAGTAGCATAAGCCCAAGTAGCAACCCATACTGGATCTTCTTCGTTGGAATAATCCTCATCAACAATTTGATCGTATGCAAGGGTAAGAGGTGTACAATATCCAACAACCGAAGCATTGAGATAAGCAATTTCTGGTCTTAAGAAGAAATCCATAAATTTGTAAGCAAGATCGACATGACGAGCTTGTTTAGGAATAACAAGTTCATCAACAAAAGCAATCGTTTCTTCTGGAATATAAATATCGAAAAGAACGTTGTTGATGTCGGGATCATCTCCAAGTTGAATATAGAGTGCATCCAGGAAATCACCTGTGTAGACAAAAGCTAAATCGAGGTTTCCTGCAGAAATCCCCTTCTTCAAGGTATCATCACCCCACTCATCATATTGACGCATCGATAAAGTGGTTTGAGCCAATTCTAGTGATTCGGCAGTTGCAAGATTTGGACTTAAGTGATTATAAAACATCGCTGCTGCATAGGCAAAACGAGGAACATCATACATACCAACCCGAGTATCTTGGGGTAGGTAAGCATCATCAAAGTAAGCTTGCCATCCATAGGTGGTAATGGCTTCTTCGAGTCCTGCTTTTCGTTTATTATACATCAATCCAAAAGTTCCCCAAAAATAAGGAATTCCATAGCTTTCGTTGCCTTCAAACATTTGACTTTGAATACCGATGACCCCAGGCATGAAAGGATTACTCACGAGATTATAGTTAGCAAGGCGGCTAAGATCGATTTCTTGAAGAAGTCCCTTCAAATACATTTTTTCAATCATATAATCAGAAGGACATACCAAGTCATAAGCAGTGGTTCCACTGATGATTTTGGAATAGAATAATTCATTGGAATCAGCAATGTCAATCACGACATTCACTCCATACTCTTCTTCAAATAAACGAACAGCTTCATCATTGATGTATTCACCCCAATTGAGAAACAGGAGTTTTGGTTTTTGGCTACAACCGCCTAGACTCACAAGCACGAATGATAGCATAAGAAGGAATAGTAGTTTTTTCATCTTACTTCACCTTTCCTTTCTTCTGGAGGGTATTGACCAGGAGCAGGGCAACAAGGGTGAGAAGTGTCAAAAGCGTACTAAAGGCATAAACAGCTGGATCAAGACTACGACGACCAATACTTGAGTAAATCCAAACCGACAAATTATCAAAGCCATTTCCACTATTAAAATAACTAATGACAAAATCATCAATGGACATGGTGAAAGCAAGGAGCATTCCTGAGAAGATTCCCGCTTGAATAGCAGGAACAACTACTTTCACCAAAGAGGCAAAGGGTTTAATGCCAAGATCGGCAGCCGCATCCATCAAGTTGGGATCCACTTCTTTTAACTTCGGTAAGACACTTAAAATGACATACGGAAGGGTAAAGAAGAGATGACTGAGAAGTAAGGTTGGAAAACCAAAGATGTATGGAAAAATCAATTTAAAGCCCAAGAAAACAAGCATTAAACTAATTCCGGTCACAATGTCAGCATTGAGAAGGGGAATATTATTGATGAGAATCAATATTTGACGGAATTTTTTAGAAAGTGAATGAATTCCAATGGCAATGAAAGTTCCAAGAATGGTTGCAATAACGGTCGCAACGATGCTAACTAGGAAGGTATTCCCAATGACATTCATCAAATCTTCATTTTGGAAAATCCCCGCATAATGCTCAAAGGTAAAACTCTTGAAAGAAGCTAAATTGCTACTTGAGTTCACCGATTGAATGGCAATGAGGATAATGGATAAATAGAGCATGACAATGGTTAGGACACTCACAATTTTGAAAAAGATCGATAAAATCTTGTTCAACCAGCGATAATCTTTATATCCATATTCTTCGAGAGTAGCAACAGGATATTCTTCATGTTTTTGTAACATCATAAGAGTGTTTCTCCTTCCTTATCGACTTTATTCACAATGAGGAGAGACCCTAAAATCATCACAAGAACAATGATAGCAAGTAGTGATGCATAGTTATAATCGACATACTTGAAGTTGAGATCAATTAAAGTTCCGATAAACATAAAGTTTCCTTGACCTAAGATTTCAGGAATGGCAAAACCACTCATGCAAGGAAGAAAGACCATAATGGAACCTGTCACAACGCCTTTAAAAGACATGGGAAAGATGACTTTCCAAAACTTTTTAATATCCGTAACCCCTAGATCAACCGCAGCTTCTTCAAGGGAAGGATCAATTTTTTCTAAAGCAGTATAGATGGGTAAAATCATGAAGGGAAGATACGTAAAAACAAGTCCAATTAAAATGGCAAGTTCTGTTCCCTTGATGTCAATGGTAAAAGTAATCCCAATGCGCGATAGCAAATCGACTAAGATGTTATTGGCTTCCATGATGTTTCCCAAAGCTTCAGTACGAAGCAAAAGATTTGACCACATGGGTAGAATAAAGATTGTAAGAATAATAAACTTGTTTTTAAACCTTGAACGAAATACTTGGTAGGCAAGGATATATCCAATGATCAAACAGATGATGGTCGATATCACAGCAAATTTAATGCTGTTAGAGAACCCAATCAAGACGGCCTCTTCGGCTAAGTAACTAAAATTAGCAAAGGTAAGGGTTGCTTCATCAAGACTAATACCTTCACTATCCATGAAAATGAGACCAAACATCATGATGACGGGAACAACCGCTAAAATGATGAGCCATATAAAATATGGCAAAGCAAAGCGCTTAAAGGTCTTATTCATCTTGTGGCACCTTCATTAAGTGGATTTCATAGGGATCGACTTTTAGTCCCATTTGTTGACCCACTTCATAATTTTCATAAGTATTGACGGTAAAGAGGGCTCCATTAACATCGACATCCACTTCATTGTGAACACCTTTGAAAATGACGTCTTTCACAATCCCCACCAACTTTGCTTTTTCAAGGGGAACAACATCAAAATCCTCAGGACGAATCACAACATCAACAGATTCTCCGTCTTGGAACTCATAACCAATAATATCAAAATCAACATTCATGAAATTGACAAGGTTTTTGCGAACATAGGTTCCTCTAATAATATTGGAATCCCCAATGAAAGTTGCCACATAGCGATTCACTGGTTCATTATAAATATGTTTAGGGGTTCCTAATTGTTGAATGAGACCATCTTTCATAACCACAATACGATCGCTCATGGTCATGGCTTCTTCTTGGTCATGCGTTACAAAGATAAACGTAATACCAAGTTTGCGTTGCATTTCTTTCAGTTCATACTGCATGTTTTGACGAAGTTTTAAATCAAGAGCGGCTAAAGGTTCATCTAGTAACAATATTTGAGGACGATTGATAATGGCTCGAGCAAGGGCAACACGTTGTTGTTGTCCACCACTCATTTGATTGACTTTTCGTTTTTCAAATCCTTGAAGTTTCACGAGTGATAAAGCTCGGCTCACGGCATCAACGATTTTTTGCCGTATCAGTTTTTTAAGTTCTATGGGTTTTACTTCAGTTGAAGCGCCTTCAGGACGAGTTGATAGAATTTCTTGTTTAAGGGCATCTTCACCGAAAAACTTTAGTTGATACTTATAGCCACGATTTTTAATCCCAAAAGCAACATTGTCAAACACATTTAAGTGTGTGAATAATGCATAGCGTTGGAACACCGTATTAACGGGACGAACAAAAGGGGGAAGATCGTTAAATACTTTCCCATTAATGATAACTTTCCCTTCATCAGGGGTTTCAAAACCAGCAATCATCCGAATGGTGGTCGTTTTACCACATCCAGAAGGGCCTAAAAAAGTAACAAATTCATTCTCAAAAATCTGTAAATTCATTTTGTTGACGATCAATTCGCCATCAAATCTCTTGACGAGATCCTTCAGTTCAATCACGACTTTATTGTTCACTTAACTACTCCTCCAATATATCATTTTTGATAAAATAATTATATACTCATTTTTTCAAAATGCAAGAAAAATAGTAAAAAATTCACCCTTTTTTAAAAGAGTGAATTTTTATGATTTTTTAAGGACTTACACCTCATATAATATTGGAAATTTTAACTATTTTCCCCTTTTTTTAAGAATTAAAAGATGCCGATGAGCAATGGATGAAATATACCCTTGATGCTTAATTATTTTTTCAAGAACCTCTAATTCGGGTATTTTCTTTTGCACTGAGAAGTGCGGAAACTCATCTTTTAAGGCGGATGCAAAATAAACCAAAGCTCCTATTTCATAAAAATAGATATCAGTTGTGACATCTTGCTCATCGATATTTTCCCATTTATCAACATCAAAGTGCTCCATTTCCTTTTCAAATTGACTTGGTAATCGTTTTGAAATATCAGATAAGATGGCTGCTATATTGTTTGAATCGTTCGATCCAACTTGCATGGTGATGAGAATACCACCCTGTTTTAATACGCGCCAACATTCTTCAAGATCGAGTGATGAAAAACGATTTGTAACAACATCAAAACAATCATTCGCAAAGGGTAGATGGTTAACCTCTGGAGTATAGACGACTTTTATTCCAAGAGGAGATAGATTTTTTCGAATGAGGCCAACACTTCTTATCGTTGATTCAGTAGCGGTTATTAAAGTAGGTGTATGTACGAACGATTGTAAAACAAGACCATTTCCTGTTCCAATATCAAGTAAAGAATGGGTCGGTTTAAGAATAGATTTCACAATTTCAACATAGTTCCAGGGCAAATTATCGATGTTAGCACGATCATCAATGAGAGAAAAATCCCATCCTTTCATTGCTTTTCCTTTTCTTGCTTCACGCATCCAGTGAACAACATGGTGGGGATAATGGCGAAAGAGCTTGTGATCAATGAGAACTATCACGACACCTAAGACTACAAACCCAGCCATTAAAACGAAGGCACTAAGGATGACTTGTTTCCACCCCAATAAATCAACATCTAAAAAGGGATAAGGATAATAAGAGATGTGTTCCCCTTCAGGAAAACTGTTATGAAGAGGGCCACCTAATTCTGCTCGAATCATAACAAATGCAAAATAGGCCAAAGGATATATGAGATTATAGAATACAACTCGATAACGACTATTGGGATTACGAACATGAACGAAATAGTCAAGAATAACAAGAATAGGAACCACATAATGAACTAAACTACTCCCTATTTGTACTTGTAATCTTAAGTCTTCAGCTACCATCGATGTATAATCGCTTAAAAAAGATGCGAAAATGATAAATGTGACGGTGATTGTAAAAGTCACAATTTCATGAAGGGCATATGATAAGCGTGGTGTGGGGCTTTCATGAGGGAATTCTCTTAAGTTTTGAATACCTTTCACCACTAGAATCGAGTAGACAATGGTGACAATAATGTTGCTTTGATAAGTATAAAAGACATATTTTTCAAAATCAAAGACTCCATGTTTTATTTGTAAAATCAGCATTCCTGATATAGAACACAGAACGATGAGAAATCGAAAAATTAGGATGACGATGCGTTTATTTTTCATACAATAACCTTCTATTGCTTGTATTATATCACATAAATAGTACTTTTCCAAGAATTTAATCAAGGAACAAAAACATCCTCGGTTACGAGGATGCTCTTACATATTTCACCGCTTCAAGTCCAGCCATTGCTCCTTCATAGACAGCTTTGGCGATTTGGAGAAGCCCGCCTGTGGTATCGCCACAAGCATATAACCCGGGAATATTGGTTGCCATTTTGTCATCAACGATGATTTTATTTTGATTGACTTCAGCACCCAATGTTCGTGCAAAGGAAGCTGACCCAGCAATTCCAACTGCGATAAACGCCCCATCAACTGGAAGAGTTGTTTCGTTTGTGAACTGAATCGCACTGAGTTTTTCTTCGCCTATCATTGCGAAAATTGGAGTGGTAATCACTTGAATTCGTGAATCCATCTCAAAATTTATGGTTTCACCATTGGTGAGGATGGTGACTGAATCCGTTACATTCAAAAGTTCTTTTGCTTCATGAAGGGCATATTCTCCCGAACCAATGACGACTACTTTTCGTTTGCGATAGAAGAAAGCATCACAGATGGCACAATAACTCACACCTTTGCCTTCCAGTGAAGTCAGGTTTTTGATGGTAGGAGTTCGACGAGGTGCCCCTGTTGCGAGAATGACCGCTTTGGCTTCATAATCATGTTCATCAGTCTGAACTAAAAAGGTATTCATATATTCAAGGCCAACGACCTGTTCTTTTTTCACTTCGACACCCAATTCTTTGACTTGATTGAGGCCTGTTTGAAATAGTTCTGCTCCTGATATAGGATGAGGTAATCCATAATAGTTTTCGATAAGTTCTGCTTTATGAAGATTTCCTTCATTCATAGAAATAATTAAGACGTTGATATTTGAGCGTTTGGCATATAGAGCAGCAGAAATTCCTGCAGGTCCACTACCAATAATAATAATGTCATAAATCATCATGATACTTCCTCTCTTTCCTATATTATAGCACAACTTACATCTGAAGAAAATATTATTTTAGATACCAAGCATTTTTTTAAGAGCTGCTTTGGATTGAAAGCCTACTGTTTGTTTGATGATCTTTTTATCTTTGATGATGATAATGGTTGGAATCGAGAAGACACGATATTGCGAAGCCAACTGTTGTTCTTCATCCACATTCACTTTTGCAATCTTGATATGACTTGGGACTTCATTTGCTAATTCTTCGATGATGGGACCAATCATCCGACAGGGGCCACACCATGGAGCCCAAAAATCGACTAATACAGTTTGATCCGTTTCCATCACTTCTTCGTTAAAATTTTTACTGGTAATGTGTACTAACATAATTATATTCCTCCTTATTTTCTAATTATATTATACCTTATAAGATCATCTTTGTCCGTGACAAAGTCACACAATTGACAAATCGTTTTCCTTTTTGTATAATACACTCAAGGTGAAACATATGAATATTGAAACCACACTTAAAAACAGTTTTTCTATTTGGCCATCCTTACCTGTAGATGAGAAACGAGCCATCACCCAAGCTTGTGAAGTTAAAATCTTTCACAAAAATGACATCATTCATCGAGGTCATTTTGACTGTACTGGACTCATCATTATCAGTGAAGGATGTCTTCGTGCTTACATCACCTCACCTCAGGGGAAAGAAGTGACTTTATATCATTTATATCAATATGACATCTGCTTATTTTCCGCCAGTTGTCTCTTAAAAGATATTAATTTTGATGTTGAAATCGCATGTGAAGAAGAAACGATAGCAGTCTTGATTCCAACCTCACGATATGAAAGACTTGTTTCAGATTTACCCATCTTATCTCAGTACACCAGTACCATTCTTTCCGAAAAGTTTTCAAATGTCATGTGGCTTTTAGAACAGATCATCTTCCATAGTTTTGATCGAAGACTTGCAAATTACCTCATCGACCAATCCTATCAGCGAGAAGATGAGACGCTTCCCTTTACCCATGAAAAAATTGCGAAAGACTTAGGAACGGCACGGGAAGTGGTAAGTCGCATGTTAAAACACTTTGAAGAAGAATCCATGGTTAAACTTGAACGTAATAAAATAATGATTACTAATTTGTCCGCATTATCTCGTCTATCAGAGAACAATTGAAAACGATTTTCACCTCTTTCAAAATATAAAAATTGTGGTATACTATTCATCATAGGATAGTGATGATATGAAATTATTTGGATTAAGAAATATCAAAACGGCAGTCGCCGTTTTTATTTGTTTGATGGTGAATATACTACTCATAGTTATATTCGACCAGACATTTGCCCTTACTTGGTATTCACCCTTTTTTGCTGGAATCGCAACCGCTTATTCTGTTCAAGTAGACCACAGTAGTTCTGCGAGACAAGCACGAAATCGTTCTGTAGGCTCTTTAATTGGTGGCGGTTATGGTCTTATTATATGCTTAGTCTTTGAGCATGCTCCCCTCCTCTTATCACTTGATTCAACGTTGCAAAAAGTTCTCTTTTACTTTGTTGTGGCTTTAGCCATTCTTCCTCTTATTTTATTGACTGTTAAAGTCAAACAAGCTGCGGCAACGTTTGTGACCATTTTAACATATCTTAGTGTCACTATTTCTTTTCGTAATAACTTACCAGTTATTCCCTTTGCCATCAATCGGATCCTATCAACCATTTTTGGGGTTCTAGTTGCCTTGGCTGTCAATCAAGTTCGTCTTCCCCATCATCGTAATCAAGATATTTTATTTGTTTGTGGACTCGATGGAACGCTTTTACAACAAAATCAGCATCTATCAGGTTTTTCGAAATATCAACTCAATCATTTAATTGATCAAGGAACCAACATTACCATTGCTACCACGAGAACCCCCTCATCTCTCTTTGATATTCTTCACGATGTTCATTTCAAATTGCCTCTTATCATCATGAATGGTTCTATCATTTATGATGCAAAAACAAAAAAATATCAAGAAATCAAAGACATAAAATTGGAAACCAAACAATGCTTGTCAGAGTTCTTCCACAAACACAATCAATATCCTTTTACTTATGCGATTGTTGATGATATATTGACTGTTTATCACACTGAATTTACCAATCCTGCACAACAGAAGTTTTATGATGATCGTAAAAATGATTTCTTCAAAAACAATATTCGTGGAGAAGCTCCCCTAGATGATCACATTGTATACTATATTTTGATTGATAAATGCGAAGTCATTCGCTCACTACAAAAAGAACTGAAGAACACATCTTGTTGTCAGGAAATTTCAACATATGTGTATCCTTTCCAAGAAGTGGAAGGATATTGCTATTTGAAAATCAATAGTCGCGAAGCTTCTAAGCAAACATCCATCTCTTATTTTTCAACACAATACAACTTACCACGCGTTGTCGCATTAGGGGCCAAATCCTTTGATGTCCCGATGATGATTGCTGCAGATTATTCGATTGCTCTATCAAGTGCTGATCCTGAAGTGAAAGCTATTGCCGATTTTATTATTACTTCTAATCAACCCGATGATATGGTCCGAACCATTGAGAAGATTTATCACACCAAGAATTTTGATATTATTCATCATATACTTCAAAAAAAAGATAAAACCCATTCGATTTGAATGGGCTTTTTTCTATTCTTCAAAAATAGCAACTACTTTTTGTAAATCATTTTCATTCATGACGGCGACCATATCATACTTGAGACTAGAAAGTGATCCATAAGATAAACGAATGGCTCCAGTTGTCAGATTAATAAAATAAACAAGGAGGACATCCTCTCCAACATTAAAAGGAGAAACATCGTTTGTATCTATTTCAAGACGTCGCATTAATTCAGCCCTAATCCCAAAGTCGATTTGTGGGGGATTATTGACATCAATAAGCGTCCAAGATTGCTCATCAATGATGGAGAGTAAGGTATCCCACTCCGAATCTGAGAGCGAAATGGGTACGTTATAGTATATCATTTGGTTATCTTCATCTCCAGAAAAAACGAAGGGACGATTGTCGATAGGTGTGCATCCCGCAAGGATGCATAGTAATCCTATAAAAATAAGTATTCTTTTCATATAACTTTTTATAATATAAAACATAAGAACTTAGGTCTTAAGTTGTTATATAATGACTCCTTTCCATTATCAGGTCACATATGTGAAATCATCTTTATTTCTCGTTATCTTATAATTTGATATTTAAAATACTTTTCTTGAAAATAAATTTCTTTTTTAATTTGTTCATTTGTTAATTGATTATCTCTATTGGTAACGATTAATTTGTCTTCATTATCATTCATTCTATGAATAATCCCGATGACAACACCCCTAAATGATTCTACTGGCTTATCCACTCCAAGAACATAAGCATCCTGATATTCTCCATCTAGTGCAATGATATCTTTAATATATCCATAATTAACTTGATACACGATATCTTGATGTTCTGGATGCTGGCTTCCAAGGGGTCTATCGATAAAAACATCTATTTCTTTTCCTATGAATTGAATTAAATAATCGAGTATTAATTTTCTATTTTGGGAATATATCTGATTCATAACTTATTTCCTTTTGATTTATATCGTTTTTCTTTACGTAATAATTATATCATATCATCCTTATTCTTATAACAATAAATATATTTTAGCAAAAATGCAATGTTGAAATTTAAGTAACAATTAGATAGTATAGCCAATTAACAACTATTTCATTACAATTCATGCCCTCGAAAAATGGTTGTCTCTTCATAAAATGACCAGATACTGAACGTGCCTCCCATAAAAAGAATATCTCTTTAAAGAGCTTTATGATTCTTTAAGAAATATCATTAATTATATATGGTTATAATGGGAGAAATTTTATTATTTAATTATGTGAAATAAGATTTTCTTACTGCTTCATCCTCTTCTTATATACAACAATGGACATTGTAAATAGAACGATTGCATATCCTAACACAATCAATATTGGGGTTGTAGTACTATTTAAATCAATAGACTGTTGAATAATCAATGAACTATTCTTAAATGGCAATATATCCAATGCTTTCACAAAACCTTCACTTAATCCTTCTATAGGAAACCACATACCACTTAAGATTGATTGCATCATAATAACAATTGAAGCTATTCCCCCAACTGATTTTTCATTGAATAATGATCCAAATAAAATTCCAAAGGCTATAAAGAGAAGGGCTGTTACCAAACTTGCTAGTGTTGCGAGCAAAATGCTCCACGTGAAAAATGATGAATCAATGAGTCCTGCTATCACTAAAACACCCAAACTTTGACTCAAAGCAATAGGAGCGATAGCTAAAGCATAGGATGTAATAAATTCATAAGATCTAATTTCAGTTGTGTAGATCCTAATAATGAAGGAAGACGCTTTATCACTGGCTATTAACGTACCAATAAACAAGGTAATAAACGCTTGACCAAAGACAACCATTCCTGGAGCTAAATATCTCATTTCAAACTGGCTAGTAGCAGAATGAAAGAGAAAGTAAAATAAGATGAGCATGATGAAAGGAACACCATATAGGAATATTAAACTTAAAGGATCTCTTAATATTTCTTTTAGATTTCTATTTGTGAGGGCTAAGATTCTTTGAATGGATGACATATTAATACCCCTCTTTCTCAATAATCGAAATAAAAGCATCTTCAAAAGTCTTGCTACTTGTTTTCTGAATCATTTCTTCGACGGTATTAATAGCAACTAACTTCCCATCTTTCATAATGCCGATACGACTTGATAGATGTTCTGCTTCTTCCATATAATGAGTGGTAAGAATAATCGTCATCGTCTGCTTAAGTGATTCAATCAGTTTCCATAATTCTCTTCGGGCTATGACATCAAGTCCTAAAGTTGGTTCATCTAAAAACAACACTTTTGGTTTTGATAAAATAGCTAATGCAATGGATAGTTTTCTTTGCCAGCCTCCCGATAATGTTTTGGCTCTTTTCGATAACACTTTTGTAAAATCAAAATGTGAGATAATCTCATCGATTCTTTCTTGAGCAAGGGTTTTTGGTAAACAGCGAATTTTTGTATAAAACTCAAGATTTTCTTTAACCGTTAAGTTTCTGGCAATAGCGGTTTCTTGCATGGAGATATCTATCATTTTTTTTACATCATAAGGATGTTCAATAATAGAATGACCATAGATGAAAGCATCTCCTGATGTTGGTTTAGTTAAACAAGAGAGCAATTTAATAGTGGTGGTTTTACCAGCACCATTCACCCCTAATAAAGCAAAGATTTCTCCTTCATGAATAGTTAAACATAAATCATCAACTGCAACAATATCTTTATATTCTTTTCTTAAATGATTGATATTAATGGTTTCCATTACGATTCTCCATTAATTTATAAAACTCTGTATCCTTCATAATCGCTAATCCTCTATTGATATCTCCCATAATCATGAGCGTGTCTCCTTCTTTAATGTCAAACATCGCCCTCGCTTCTACTGGGATAGTAATCTGTCCTTTTGAGCTGACCTTTACACTGACAATAAACCGATTTTCTTCAATATTTTTCATGATATCGCTCCTTACTTTTCTTACATTTCTTACTTTACTATATATTTATTTAAATGTCAAATGAAAAAGTAAATACAATTACGTATTTACTTTAATTTATTATCATTTTCTTTTATTAATCAATTATAATTTTACTAAAATGGCGGAGGAGAAGGGATTCGAACCCTTGCATCCGTGAAGACCTACTAGCTTTCGAGGCAAGCCCCTTCAACCACTTGGGTACTCCTCCACAAAATTAAAATATTTCTAATACAACCGGACAATGATCACTACCGTAAATATGATCATCAATTTGAGACTTACGCAATTGGCTTCTTAAAGCATTGGAAATGACAAAGTAGTCAATACGCCATCCTACTCCATTGGCACGAGCATTCATACGATAACTCCACCAACTATATCGAATTTCTGTTGGATGAAGAAACCGAAAACTATCCGTAAAGCCACTATCGAGTAAACCTTGGAATTTGGTACGTTCTTCAATCGTGAATCCAGGATTTCTTTCATTGGATTTAGGATTTTTAAGATCAATTTCTTGATGAGCAACATTTAAATCCCCACAGTAAATAACGGGCTTTAGAGTGGTGAGGTGGGATAAATACATGCGCATATCATCTTCAAAAATCATTCGATAATCGAGTCGAGCCAACTCATCTTGAGAGTTTGGAACATAGGTATTGACAAAATAATAGGTGGGATACTCTAAAGTAATAATACGACCTTCATCATTGTACTTTCCATCAATTCCATAAGTCACCTTTAAAGGAGTCTCTTTGGTATAGATTAAGGTACCAGAATAGCCTTTTTTAATGGCACTCGACCAATATTCATGATAACCAGGAAAGTGAAATGTTTTTTGTTCTTCTTGCATTTTTGTTTCTTGGATGGCAAAAACATCAGCATTTACAGCGTTAAAATAATCACCAAAACCTTTGGTGATACAAGCTCTTAATCCATTCACATTCCAAGATACAAACTTCATATACCCCTCACAATTCATGTCATTATTATACCACTTCTATTAGGAAAACTCAATGTTTTTTATCATCGATGCGGTTGACAGATTTCGTTTTTCACTGTATAATGAACGTGATGAAAATGGTTATAATGCCATAAAGGAGCCAATATGAAAATTTACACTCGTACAGGAGATCATTTGACCACAAGTATCCAAAAAAAGCGAGTTTATAAAGATGATGAAGCCATTGAAGTAGTAGGTAGCATTGATGAACTCCAATCAATTTTAATGGTTGCTTATAATTTTACTGATTATGAAAAAATACGATTGGTTCTTCAATCGATTTGTCAAGATTTGTTCAGTTACTCACAAGACTTAATCGCTGGAGGAAATGAATTTCCCGCATCAAAAGTGAAAGATATTGAAAAAACAATTGATGAGTTTTCAGTAAAACTTCCCAAATTAACTGAATTCATTTTACCAGGGAAAACTCGTTCTTCTTCACTCACTCATTATGCACGAACAGTCGCAAGACGATGTGAACGCATCATCGTTCGCTATGCGAAAACCCATAAGATTAACGATACTCTCCTCCAATATATAAACCGCATTTCAGATTTACTATTTACCCTTGGACGGGTAGTTGAAGAAAAAACGTCCTTTTAAAAAACTCATATCAAATCGATATGAGTTTTTTTATTATTGACTTAGGGCAGCAATCGATACAGGGAGTTTTCCAGTAGGATTAAATTTTCCGAGCAACAAATCCATTAGAGCCTGGACGGAACTTTGAAAATAGCCATATGTACACACATAATTTTCAACACCTTGATAAGAATTGATATCATAGGGGTTTCTTAAAGCAGCAACCAGTAAATTAAAATCTTCCATGGCGAGGAGATTCACAAGGCTAGCTTGTGAACTACTAACATTCTCCACAGCAATGATGACTTGGTCATATTCTTTTGCGTCATTTACAATATTATTGATTTGTGTAGAAGTAAGAGTTGTACCAATCACGCGCGTATCGACATCACTCACTCCCTCATGATATAAATAGTTACCCCCGACAATTGCAAGTGAATTGTTGGTCGTATTGATTTGATAACCTGTCTTTAAAGGATAACGAGTACAAACGGTCGAAATCAGTAACGTTCTGCCATTTTTATCGAACCAATCGACATTTCCAAATGGCATGGTGATACTTTCTTCAACAAGAGATTGATTCCAATTGCGATGGGCTTCAAACTCTTGTAAAGTAACATTCTCACGTGGTAAATAATCTTCAAATAATCCAAATTTAAACTTCTTCCTTAATATACGACGAACGGATTCATCAATACGGCTTTCTGTTAGGGTTCCATCGTCTAGAGCATCGAGAACTCCTTGGAGGGCTTGGAGGGATGTGGAAGTCGACTCAGCATAAAGGAGAATATCGACTCCAGCAAGTACTGCCAATACAGCTGCCTCACCAGCACTAAAATTATCACGAATGGCAGACATCCGCATTTCATCTGTCATAATGAGACCCTCAAAACCTAGCGTTTCGCGAAGAAGCTCGGTTAGAACTTTTTTCGATAAAGTGGCGGGATAATCAGGGTCAATAGCAGAAAAGATAATATGAGCGCTCATAATCGTATCCACTCCAGCTTCAATGGCATCAATAAAGGGAGCAAGTTCAACTTGATAAAGTCTTTCTAAATCATGAGGTATCATCGGAAGACCATAGTGACTATCAATAGAGGTATCTCCATGACCTGGAAAATGTTTCACAGTGGCCATAACTTGGGAACTACGTAATCCTTCAATCATTTGCAAACCGAAACTTGAGACGACATCGGCTTGATCAGAATAACTTCTGACCCCAATGATGGGATTATTTGGGTTGTTGTTGACATCAAGAACAGGGGCTAAATTGGTATTGATTCCAAAATGTCGAAGTTCCATTCCTTCATATTGTCCAACCAAATAAGCATTGTGTGAATCTTTTGTTGCAGCCAGCGCCATATTTCCAATAAAATGAGTGGCTTCTCCAGCAAACCGAACAACCATTCCCCCTTCTTGGTCCATCGATATAAACGCAGGAATACCTAAAGATGAAACCACTTTGTTTTGAATCTCTCTTGACATAGATGCAACTTTGGAATCATCTGCCACATTGGCACCAAAATAGATAAAATTGCCAAATCGAGCTCCATCTATCGCTTGCATGAGAGAGAAAGGAACCTCTGTTCCTTCAAAACCGACCATAAACATTTGTCCAACTTTATCTTCTAATGTCATCTCATCAAGCAGGGATTGAATTTGGGCTTCGATATCTTCGTTGGGTTCTTCTCCGTTGGGTTCTTCCCCATTGGGTTCTTCTCCATTAGGATCCTCTCCATTAGGATCAATCGTGGGTTTACAAGCACCAAGAATCCAAGCTGATAGTAAGATGAGGATTAAGAATAAGATTTTTTTCATGTGACATTCCTCCATCATGAATTTCTCTCGACTCATTGTAGCATACAAAACCAAGGTTGTCAAAACAAAGTTGGGTGAGAAAAGCCCAATCATTGATAGGATTGGGTTTTTTATTCTTCTATTTATGCATTGAGAGAAAATTCAAATACAACACAATTATGATCGCTATAAAGGAAGTTCACATCCTCAGCCCCTAATGAAACAATATTATTAACCGAAACAATGGATACATTGCTAGAAATAATGAAGCCATCAATGGTGACTGTATAATTGACCCCTGGTTCATAGGCCATATCGGTGCTTCTACAAGTAGGATTGGTATTGGAGGAAGCAAAGCTATAACCCTCTGATAATTGATCTTGGCCAAGGACATACACCCATTCTGGCACTTTTTGCTCGGTAGAAAAAGTGTGGATGGACGAAGCAATATCATGATTGAAATCACCACCGACAATTACATAGTGATTGAGGGCTGCTTCTTCCTCAAGAATGGTATTGAGTAGACCTAACTGTTGCATGCGGATGAGACCGCCTTCATCATAGGCCGATAGATGCACGTTGATTAAAACCAACTCACCCCCACCCACCACTGGAATACGGCTTATCATAATGCAACGATCTAGATCAAAGAATTTCCAAGGGAATGATTCGTCAATGGGGAGTTTATAACGAATGCTTGAGGACATCTGATATTTTGAGAAAGTAGCAATCCCTGCTTCTGTTGCTCCATGAGGATCAAAGATGGGATAGAATAAGAATGCTGAATGAAAATTGTGAGCAAAAGTAGATCCATATCCGGTAAAAGTATCCTTCAACATTTGAAATTGATTCACATGATGGGATCTTGTGGCATCAATATCCACTTCTTGGAAAAACATAAAATCAGCATCAAAGCTGGAAGCAATGCTAATCGCCCCATTGGTGTTTGTTAAAACGACATCTTTGGATGAAGCTTTAGATCCAGTGCCCGCCAATTTAGTCCCATCAAGCATTTCTCCACTATCCATGAAAAATGAAAAATCACGGGTATAGGCACCAAAACCGATGTTATAAGTCGTAATGGTATAGGAAGTGCCAGTTGAAACAGAGGCTGTTTGATTGGTTTCAATTTCACTCGTGAGGTCCATTTGATCTGGTAAGCGATAGAATTGAATGGATATATAGGCAATGTATCCACCAACGATAAAAATCAGTAAACCTAGTAGTATTAATACACTCAACAAAAATTTCATAAAAATATTTCTTTTCATCATTTGTCTCCTTCATCATTCATAATTTTTAGGAATTTCTTGACCATTTAAGACTCTCATTGCTCCTTGTGCCAATGATAACATTTCATTCTCACCAGGATATATTAATATAGGAGCAATAAATTTAATGCGCTTGGGAAGTTCCGTTGTTAAATAAGGTTCATAGGCTAAGCCACCCGTTAAGATGATATAGTCCACTTCTCCACAAAGAACCGTTGATGCGGCCCCTATTTCTTTTGCAATTTGATAAATCATCGCATCATAAACAAGTTTGGCATACTTATCCCCAGCTTCAATTCGTTTTACGACTTCACGAGCATCTGAAGAACCAAGGTAGGCAACAAGTCCTCCCTTTCCATAATTCATTCGTGTGATCTCTTGAAGTGAATATTTTCCTGAAAAACACATTTTATAAAGAGGCCCTAAAGGAACAGTTCCACTTCTTTCAGGAGACATTGGTCCATCACCATCGAGGGCATCATTGACATCAATGACACGACCTTTGCGATGAACACCGATGCTAATGCCACCTCCCATATGAACGAGGAGGAGGTTTAAATCCTCATACCGTTTTCCAACATCACGAGAAACACGTCTTGCAATGGCTTTGTGATTGAGGGCATGAAAGATGGATTGTCGTTGGATGAGTGGCATTCCCGAAATTCGTGCAATATCTTCCATTTCATCTACAACCACTGGGTCGACGGTATAAGCAGGTATTCCAAGAGGATTTGCAATTTCGGAAGCGAGGATGGATCCTAAGTTACTCGCATGTTCTCCGCGAATGGCTTCTTTTAATTCGTGAATCATTAAATCATTGACTAGATAAGTTCCACTAGCTAAAGGACGATTGATTCCGCCTCTACCGCATATGGCATCAAGTAATTTCATGTCGAATTTATTCTCGTTTAGAAAATCAAGAATCATTTGCTTACGAAATTCAAATTGACTAGCAACCGTTTTAAACGATTGGATTTCGGCGG
>JAQVOS010000070.1 GCA_028702495.1 Bacilli bacterium | reverse complement strand
GTAGATTTTGTAAGGAAGATACTTTTTCTCAATCTCACGCCATTTTGCTTTTCTTTCAGCAGGAGTTGCTTCAGGATGATCATATACAAAATGTTGAAATTCATCAACGGTCACTCCATAAGGAACAAATAGGAGGGCTTCAGACAAATGAGCATACTTATATTTAGGTTCAGCATCGCCAAAGAATTGTTTCATCCATGGCCAAGCAAAGAATTCCATACTCATGGAGTGAATTTCACAGGCTTCATAAGTCGGCCAAATATATTCTGGAATATCAATGTTTCGGGATTGGAAAACTTGGAATGCATGTCCTGCCTCATGAGTTAAGACATCCACATCTCCACTTGTTCCATTGAAATTTGAAAAGATAAAAGGAGATTTATAATTGAAAATGTAAGTACAATATCCTCCACCTTGTTTTCCTGGTTTTGCTTCTAAATCTAGAAGTTCGTGTTCAACCATGAAATCAAAGAATTCTTTGGTTTCTTTTGACATTTCGCCATACATTTTTTGTGCTTGGTCGACCAAATAGTCTCTTCCACCAATGGGTTTTGCATTTCCACTTAAGAACTTTAAATTAAGATCATAATACTTAAAATCAGGGAGTCCCAAACGCTCTTGCTGCCGTTTGATTAGTTTTGCGCAGGCAGGAATCAAATCTTCATAAACTTGTTTGCGATAATTAGCAACTTCTTTAGGCCCATAGTCCGTTCTTCCTAAACGAGCATATCCTAAGGCAACATAATTATCAAATCCTAGTTTTTTTGCCATGTCTGTTCTAATATGAACGAGTTCATCATAGATTTCATCGAGTTCTTGTTCGTGCTCGCTGAGGAAGCCTGCAACGGCAAGTTGCGCACGACGACGAATATCACGATCAGGTGATACCGCAAAAGGTGTCATTTGTGATAAATTGCGAATATCTCCTTCAAAATCAATCTTGGCACTAGCAAGCAGTTTTGAATACTTGGTGGTAAGTTTGTTTTCTTTCACCATGTTTTCAATGATTTCAGGCTTGAAAGTTTTAAGTTGAAGTTCGATTTTATCAAATAAATACTTGCCATAACGAGCTTCTAAATCCTTGCGAAAGCGTGAATTGAGAATCATCTTACTAACACGGATTCCCATTTCTTGAAATAAAGGACCATTTTCATCAAAGAATGCTTGTTCAGCCTCATAGAATTCATCAGTGGTATTGATAGAGTTTCTAATTGATGCAAGGGTTCCCATGGTTTCAACGTTACTCATGACTTTACGAAGATCGTCATAACATTGATATTGTTCTTCAACGGTGGCACTACCCTCAAAACGTGCCATTAAGGCTTCAACTTGTGGCTTAATGGTTTCAAGGTTTGGACGAATGTACTGATACTCACTAAATTTCATTTTTTCTCCCAATTCTGATTCGCTTCAATGAGTTGAAGGAATCCATTATTTTTTCTTAAAATGGTAAATAAAGGAACTCCAATGAGCAATAAAACCGCTGCTTCTCCCAACATACAAGTAAGAGTTGTAATGAAGAAGGGTAATTTTAAGGCTATTGTCAATTCTAAACCAATGATTGGCATCAATATGACAGGAACGAGGGCAGCTACCCACAATTGCTTGGATTTCCCAATCAAAATGACACTCATAATGGTATGAAATGTTCCAAAAGTAATGTCATACAATAAAATGGGACTAAATAAATTGGCAATAAAACAACCAATGATGATGGAGATGGCATAATCCTTACGGAAAAAGCACAACAACACCAAGATTTCAGCAAAGCGGAATTGAACCGCACCATACGATAAGGGATGAACGATGACGGTGAAAACAACATATAAAGCACTGACCAGTGCAAGTTTCACCATGTGTAAAATAGACATATACTCTCCTTGTTTTTTATTAAGATGGTTGGGCAAGGAACATCTTAAATTTTATTTGATTTGAATGTAAAACTTATTCAGAAATTTGTTTAGGATTTGAAACAGGTGTTGCTTCTTCTGTTTTAACAGGAGAAAGATTAATACGATATAGAATGAATATATAGAATACGGATAGAACTAATCCATAAATGGTAATGAGTGATGGGAAAAACCATAATACGCCAAATGTTATAAGGGTTGGAATAATCGATGCGAGAGCTGCAATGTTATAATACTCTTTAAATGTCTTTAAAAAACCATTTTTTCTAAAGAATAGCCATAAAATCAAAGCAACTAAAACAGGATAAAAAACCACCATTAAAACAGCTTGTAAAGTATATTGAACCGTACTATATTCCAAGTAGATGTCAAGGATATTGGAAGCAAACTTTTGACTGAAGTCGCTAATTGAATTCATGGTTCCAACATCAAAATTCATAAAGCTGGTATAATTTACCGTTGCTAAAGTTTCTTGAGGTGTTTGTGGTTTTAGTTCTGCATCAAATAAGGGAATTTGATATTCAATGAATTTTTCCGTGAAAATCAATAGATAATCATCTTGGGTACTAACAGGATTGATTCCAAAATATGAAAAACGTGAAATAGCATTTGCTTCTTCACTAAGGGTTTCATTTGTCAAAGCATGTTTAGTCGCAAAGAAAGCCGGGACATCTAGTGCTGGATTTTCAACCCTTTCAACATAAGCCAACATTGCAATCATCGAAACTTGATCTAAGGTTGCAGTATCTGCTTCATCACCAATGCTATAAAGGGTTTTATACTCGCTTCTAAGAGCTTCTATTTGCTCCTCAATGTTATTGTGAGGATCAAATACAAAGGTGATTACAATAAGGCGTCCTTCTTTCGTATAGGAAGCAGTATATAAACGATACATATTTTCATCATCAAAATTGCAAGATAGCGACCCATTTACAACACGATATTGACTATTTTTAATAGGTGTAAAATCAAAAGTTTCATCGACCAATCCATCAAAAGCCGCTACCCTTAAGACATCACTAGCAATGAGCTCGGGTTTTGAATTTTTTGATGTCACTTGAAAAGGAAGGCGTAATGCATAGACAGATAAAACAAATATGCCAATTGCTATGAAAACACTCATAAAACGGAATCGTTTCATTTCTTGAGGAAAAAAGAGGAATTTAATAAATTTCATAATGGAGTTCTCCTATATACTTCATTAGTTTACCATATATCAAACAACAATTCAATCATTTTATTAAGGAAAAAAGATGGATTAAGGCCTCCTTAAGTTTCCAAGGAGGCTGTTCGATGCGTAAGTTTACCAATTTCAATGAGGGCATTTTATCACTCATTATGCACTGAACGAAAATAATGTCATGTTATTTTTTTTATATAAAACGATTTTATCATGTTGTTTTGCTCTAAAAAAGACCACCCAAAGATGGTCTATCACCTTTTAGTGGTCTATCAATTAGATGACGGGATAATGTGCATTAGCTAAAGTAGCTTTTATCACATCTAAGAGCGACGCATCAGATAATTCGAAATGAACTTGTTTCTTCGTTAAGTCCACATGAAGGCTAGAGATGGCTCTATATTCACTCAATACTTTTTCGATGCGATTGACGCAATGCTTACAACTCATATTAGGAATCAAAAATTCTATTTTCATCGAACTTATTTTCCTTTAAATAATCCAATGGTTTGGGTGACTTCTGTTACAAAGATAATGCCTTTACCAGGTTCATCAATGTGTAATTCCTTACGAATGACATTGGTAATATCATCCACTTTATCATTTTGGGCAATGATTAAAACAATTTCTTTCTCTGGTTCAATCTCGATATTGAAGATTTTTTGTGTTTCATGAATGCCAGAACCTCTACCACTAATGATCGTTCCACCTTGAGAACCAGCACTTTTGGCGGAATCAATGACTTGTTCCGCTTTACCTCTGTCAACAATTGTGATAATTAATTTATAATCCATTGGACTTTCCTCTACCTTCTTTTCGATATTTTCTTGATAACTTTTTGTTCCAATAATATTGGTCAATGGAATGGAAAATCCAATTCCATGATTTGGTTTTTCCATTTCTAATTCCTCTGCGATGGCTTTTCTCATTTCATTTGCAGTTTGCTTATCTGCCCCAATGAGGACCAATTCACGAGTTTCATCATAAAGGCCAAGGAAATTCAAGATTCCACTGTGAATCGTTCCTCGAGCACGAAGAACAGTAGCTCCCCTTGAACCATGAGCCTTTCCAATACGAAGGGCTTTAGCCGTTTTATCAGGGTTTAGAATCAAGCAAAATAATTCATATTCATTACAATTCATGGGAGATTCCTTCCTTTTTGGATTTCCATTTAAATAGTAATCCAAGAATTTCTATTGAAATAATGGGCATCATCGCAATCAATGCAATCATTCCAAAAGCATTTTCGATGACACTGGTTGCTGGAGAACTAAATGCAACTCCTTGTGCAAAAGTTAGAACAAAGGTAGCACTCATCGGTCCAGATGCAACGCCTCCAGCATCAAATCCTATTCCTACGAATAATTTTGGACTAAAGAACATGAGCACAAGTGCAATCACATATCCAGGTACGAGGATGTGCCATAACTCAATGCTTGGCACTAAGATTCGCACCATATTGAGAATAAGCGCCATTCCCATCGCCAATGATAAGAATAAGGTTACAAACTTTCGATTGACATAACCACTGGTAATGGTTTCAATTTGTCTGGTCAAAACATACACGGCAGGTTCTGCTAAAACGATGGTTAATCCAATCACAAAGGATACAATGAATAACCATATTTTGGAATCCATCATGGCAAGTTCTTGACCGACCATTGCACCGACCTCCATAAAGCCTTGATGAGCACCCACCAAGAATAAAATTAGTCCAATGAATACATATAAAAAGCCTTGGATAATGCGAACAAATTGACGTTTATAGACTTTTAAAGCAAAGAAATTAGCAACAACAAAAATTACAAGAATCGGAGTAATCGAGATCAATGTATTTTTAGCTTCATCAGGAATTGCTGTCAGGAAAGGGAGCAAAAGGGATGATCCTGAGGTTACAATGCCATCCAAACTTCCTGATAAGGTATCGGTTTTGCTAATGAACGATAGGATAATGACACCGATGATAGCGCCACCTGAAGCCAAACCCACCAGTCCAAAACTATCTTTTTCTGATTTTTTACCATTCTTTTTAAGATTAGAAACACCCACTGCAAGCGCTAAAACAAAGGGAACTGTCAGTGCTCCTGTTGTAGCCCCAGAGGAGTCAAAAGCAATAGCAATCATCGATTGAGGAACAAAAATCATGGATAGGATGATTAGGATGTACATTACGAGCATGATTTTAAAGAGGGGAACATCAAACAAAATTCGAATTAATCCTAACATGATGAGTAAAGCAACCCCAATGGATACAAAGATCACCAGTGTACCAGCAGCAATGCCTCCCTGAGTAATGGTTTCAATTTGGCGGGCTAAAATTTCAAGATCCGGTTCAGCAATGGAAATCACAAATCCCAAAAATAAACCAAATAAGGCAACAATCCAAATTTTATTTGTTTTAGCAAGTTTGGAACCAAATAGTTGACCCACAGGGGTAACGCCAATATCGATGCCAATCAAAAAAATGGTCAACCCCAACATGATAAGAACGGATCCAATGAGGAAGCGAACGTAAACCGCTGACCCAAGCGGAACAAGCGTAAAATTTAAAATGGTCACAATAACCATTATGGGAATGACTGATAGAGCAACTTCTTTAAATTTTGTTAGTAATACACTCATTGTTTATCCTCACTCAATGGCGTTATTCTAACATACAATAATCCATTTGTCAACGAATGTGAAAGGGGGCTTGGCATCATCAAAGCTTAGAAAAAAAAGATTCTAGAAAAATCCAAAATCTTTTTTCATTGATATCAATATTATTCGTGAAAACATGCTCTTAATATTTCATTTAATGTTGGATGAGCATGAATCATATCTTTGAAT
>JAQVOS010000022.1 GCA_028702495.1 Bacilli bacterium | reverse complement strand
CAAACAATGAAAAAAATGTAAATAGGAATGAGCCTTGGAATGAGTGCTCATTCCTACTGTCTTTTCATTGCTTTCTTTACTTCTAAATTAAGATCTTTTTGTTTCAAATCTTCCCTTTTATCGTAACTTTTCTTACCTTTTGCTAAAACAATGTTTACTTTTGCTAACCCGTGTTCCAAATATATTTCAGTAGGGATAAGGGTTAAGCCTTCTAAAATTACTTTTTTTGCGAGATATTTGATTTCTTTACGATGTGCTAATAACTTTCTTTCTCTTGTTTCTTGATGATTAAAGATATTGCCTTTATCAAATTTTGCAATGTTCATACCAATCATGAATAATTCATTGTCTTTCACCTGACAATATGCTTCAGATATGGATACTTGACCAAGCCGAACTGATTTTATTTCAGTTCCTGTGAGTACAATTCCACATTCAAAGGTTTCTAAAAAGAAATACTCATGAGCGGCCTTTTTGTTTCGAGCGATTACTTTGATGTTTTCCATACGAAGGTCTCCTTATAATTTCAAAATCAACTTGACGCAATTCTTTAGATGCTTTCTTGACACGGATGTTAATCTTTTGACCCATACGATATTGAATATCTTTTGAGGTCAATGACATTCTTGCATCATCAAAAACAAAATATCCGGGTAAATCGGTGATATGAATAAACCCTTCCACTGTATTAGGTAAAGTAGCAAAGATACCAAAATTAGTAACTGAAGAAATCGTTGCTTCATATACTTCACCAATGTGCTGTTCCATAAATTCTGCTTTCTTCATGTCATTCACTTCATATTCACAATCAATCGCATCTCGCTCTTTTTGGCTTGACCAACTGGCGGCTTTCACTATAAAAGCACTCATCTTATCTTGGGTATTTCCATCGACATGATTGTGAAATAGATAAGTTCGAAGAAGGCGATGCACAATTAAATCCGGGTAACGTCTAATGGGGGATGTAAAATGGGTATAACAAGAGCTAGCAAGGCCATAATGACCAATGTTCTTCTCACTGTATTTGGCTTTTGCCATCATTCTTAGTAAAAGCATTGATAATCCCTTATCTTCTTCTTTGATGTCAGAGAGGAGCGTTTGGAGATTTCGTGAATGGACTTTCCCCTTTTTTACATGAAACTGATACCCTAGCGCTTTTGTAGCAAGAGTAAATTTTTGTAGTTTTAACATATTGGGTTCATCATGAATTCGATATATAAAAGGAAGTCCTAAATGAGTGATGGTCTCAGCAACGGTTTCATTCGCAATGAGCATGAATTCCTCAATGAGTTTTTCGCCAACTCCTCGCGTTCTTAAGATAACATCAATGGGGCACCCTGCCTCATCAACGATGATCTTTGATTCGGGAATATCAAAATCAAGGGCTCCTCGTTTATTTCGCATGGTGCGTAAAATCAGAGCAAGATCCCTCATCTCATAAAGCATCGAAACAATGGATTGATAATTATTTTTTACAAGAGCATCATCATCTTCTAAAATGTGGTTGACATTGGTATAAGTCATCCGATAAACGGTGCGAATAATTCCTGGGAATATATCGTGACTCACAACATGGCCTTCATGATTGATTTCCATTTCGCAAGCAATTACTAGTTTATTTTCCTCAGGATTTAGTGAACATAAATCATTAGATAACTTATGGGGTAACATAGGAATGACACGATCTGCTAAATAGACACTGGTTCCTCTTTGATAAGCTTCTTCATCAAGAGGAGAACCTAGGTTAACATAGTAACTAACATCAGCAATATAGACTCCAAGTTTATAATTTCCATTAGCGAGTCGCTCGATAGAAACTGCGTCATCCAAATCTTTAGCATCTTCACCATCAATAGTAATGATATTTCCCGCTATCATTTTACGCGTTTTTCGTTCTTCGTTTATGTCAATCGATAACTTCTTAACTTGATCTAGAACATTGCTTGGAAATTCACTTACAAAACCATATTTATAAGCAACACTTTTGATATCAATTCCAACATCATTGATGTTACCAATTACTTCAATAATTTTCCCGCGAACATAAGCACTATTGACGACTTCAATAATTTTAAAGATAACGACATCTCCTGGAACACTGATTCCAAAATCAAGAACTTCAAAGAGAATATCGCATTTTACATCATCTGCAACAAAGCGATTTTTGTTCTTCTTAATAACAATTTTACCAATCACTTGCGTGAGGGCACGCTTCACCACTTCAACAACGGTCGCTTCTTTTTTGCCAAAAGAAGTGTTCTCGTCTGTAATACTAAATAAAACGAGATCATTATCCATGGCATCACCAACCAATAGTTTTGGTACAAAGAATTCATCTAAAAACTCTTCACTACGAATGAAGCCAAATCCTTTATCTTTAATATCAATTTTTCCTAAATGCAAATTAAAATGCTTTAATAAACCGAATTTATGTCGTTTTGTTTCACGAATCACAAACTCTCTTTTTAGTTCTTCTAGAACAGGAGTTAGAATAGATGCATCAACACCTAAACCATTTTGTAATCCTTCTAGATTTACTGGAATGTAAGTTTCCTCATTCATGAGGGTTAATAATTTTTCTTTCATGGGTTCTCCTTGCTATAAACAATCATCATCGATTAAGGATAAAAAATAGGCCTCTTGGAGGCCTATTAAGTGTTTAAGCTAATCTATCAACAAAGTATGCAACGACAATAGACAACACAAAGAAAGAGATGGATAATATCATAAATATACGATCAATCCATAATTCAAATCCACGTTGTTTCTTATTAGCAAACAATTCCGATTTTTCACCGGTAAAGGCAGCAGTTGCATCTTCTTTTGATTCCATCAAAATAATCATGATGACTAATAAGCTTGATACGATTATTAATAGAATATCCCAGACAGTCATAAGGTCCTCCTGAAGTATTAATTTACTAGATTGTTTTTCTTACTTCATATATTATACCATAATGCACTAGTTTATGCAAGTAGTTAATCATTTTTTTCTGATGGTTTTAATAAGATTTCAATGATTGGAATTAGGAATAGAATAATCCATCCTGGATGCCAATATCCATACAATCCTAAAACAATATACCCCGCAACCACAACAATTGGAACCGATAAACGAAACTTTTTATATCCCAATAAATAAGGCATGATTGGAATGAGTAAAAAGATTAACCAAGTGGCTCGCCAAATTCCAAAAACAAAGCCCATTGTAAGATAAACCGCAAGACATACAATGGGGGTAATAGACATAATTTTAGCACGAAATGACATATTTTTTCTCCTTTACGATGCGTTTTTTTTTGAAAATGTACGAATAAAATACTGTTTGAGACGGCCTAAATCAAAAACAAATCGTTTCCATTCCCAGATGAGTGACATCAAGAAGGAAAGTCCGCCAATGAGAATGAAGGAAGGAAAGATGAGCCATACAAGTGGCCAATACTTTGTTTCTCCCGCATAAGGACCATAAGGTATCTCCATCATAAAATTGGGGGTGAGGGCTTTAATAATTTCCCCTGCTGCCCCAAATGTATCACGAAGTCCGAAAATCATTGAGAAATTACGATATCCATTCGGATCTAAAAAATCGGTATTACGTAGAGGTACTAGTCCGATTTCCATCAAAATAATCTCATTAATCATAATGATGGCTAAGACCACCATGAAGGTAATGGGGACCTTATACACACGATGATAATCTAATTGATGGAGTCCTGTTGCGACCATTAACATGGGTGCTACGGTGATAATGATGTGGCATAGGTAAAATCGAATGGTGTCAAAAGCAAATATATAGGCATCTTTTTCTAAAGATTCGATGGGAATTAAAACTGCAAGTGTTCCGCTTAATACTCCAATATAAAACATATAATCTTTTAATGTCTTGTTTTTAGTGAGGAATATAAAAGGAAATATGAGGGTGGAAAGAGCACAGATATTCTCGGGTGTAATCTTTCGAACCGCATTGGGATCGTCAATATAGGGTGGAAATAAAAGCTTCATGAAGTGTAAAATGAGGGCAAAAAACAGGAGCGATAAAATGACCCTTTTTTTTACATTTTCAGAGCGATGTCTCAGCGTGAAATATCCTATAATGCCCGATGCTAGAAAGACACCGATGTAGAAGAAGTATCCAAACCCTTTAAACAATTGAATGGTCATGGCTAATCCTCCGAGGATAGAACTATTTTAACACACAACACGCTTTGTTTCAATACAAATCCAAATATTTGGTCCCTTTTTTGCAAATTGCCCGTAAATATCTTCACGGGCTCTTGTTTTTATTTGCTTTTCTTTCTTTTTTCATAATCTGATTTAATCTTGCTATCCCAATCATCATTAATACAAGCGTTGATTCGCACCATCTTGATGGCGTCTGATACTGTTTCATAGTTTTTTTGAATACCTTTGGAATCTGCATGGAAAGTAGTGGCTCGATTTCTTGATATACCAACTCGTGAAGCGACATCCCCGGGATTTCAAGAATGGGTAAAATGATGGTTTCATAGGAATGTGCGTGAAAATATTGATAAAGCACTTCATAAACTTCTTTGATATTCTGATTGATGATCGAAGATATCTGTAGTTTTAGGAACAATGGCTTATCTGATGATACGATTTGTAGATGGGGTGGATCATTTAACAAAAAAGGATTGATTTCGCTCTCAATATACACCTCGGCATTATAATAAACATTTTGTGCTTTTATAAAATGAAGTGGCATAAGCATCAACACCTTTCCTCACAAGTATAGCATGATTACAACAACATATCGAGGATTCTTTTATAAGAGAAAAGAGTTACAATCATACGCTTGTAACTCTTAATCAAGGCCTATATCAAGGATGAAGATAGTGCTTCATCGATGGTGTCAACCGTAATAATTTGTAAATGTTCGCGAACAGATGAAGGTATTTCATCCACATCTTTCACATTGTCTTTAGGAATTAGGATTGTTGATAGGCCACTACGGTGAGCAGCGATGGCTTTTTCACGGAGACCACCAATGGGTAAAACTCGACCTCTTAAGGTGATTTCACCTGTCATACCGACTAAATGATTCACATAACGATGAGAGAAGGCTGAAATGATGGCAATTGCAATCGCAACGCCGGCAGAAGGCCCATCTTTGGGAACTGCTCCTTCAGGAACGTGAATATGAATATCATTAGTATCGAACAATTTGGAGTCAATCACGAGTTTCTCGAAGTTGGCTTTCACATAACTCAAGGCTGCTTGGGCTGATTCTTTCATAACATCGCCTAATTTTCCTGTTAATACGAGTCTGCCCTCCCCTTTATAATAGGTAACTTCGATTGGGAGAGTATCGCCACCATATTGGGTATACGCCAGTCCGGTCACGACTCCAATTTGATTGGTACGATCAATTTTTGCATAAGTAAATTTGGGTTTTCCCAACCAATCAGGAAGATTATTTTCATCAATGGAAATCGATGTTTTATTTTCCATGAGAATCGTTTTTATCGAACGACGAATAAGTGTGCCAATATTTCGCTCTAATTCTCTCACACCTGCTTCTTTAGTGTATTCACGAATGATACGCCATATGGCTTCATCAGAGATGTGAAAATCCTTATTTGTAAGGCCATGAAGTTCTAACTGTTTTTCAACGAGATGACGTTTCGCAATTTCATATTTTTCATATTCCGTATAGCTAGACAGTTCAACAATTTCCAAACGATCTCGTAACGCCGAAGGAATATTTTCAAGGTAGTTTGCAGTTGCAATGAAGAACACTTTTGATAAGTCATATGGCTCTTCAAGATAGTGATCACTAAAGTATCTATTTTGTTCGGAATCTAATACCTCGAGTAATGCAGAAGCAGGATCGCCACGATAATCACTCGAAAGTTTATCGACCTCATCCAGTAAAAAGACAGGGTTTACAACTTTGGCTCGTTTCATTCCTTGAAGGATTCGACCCGGAAGAGCACCCAAATAGGTGCGACGATGTCCCCGAATTTCGCTTTCATCTTTCACACCACCAAGAGATTGCTTCACAAACGGTTTATTGAGAGCCGTTGCTATCGAGCGTGCTAAGCTGGTTTTACCAACTCCTGGAGGACCTACTAAGCATAAGATTGATGATGGATTTTTATTCGTCATAATTCGAACAGCGAGGTACTCTAATATCCGTTCCTTGACCCGTTCAAGTCCATAATGGTCTTTATCTAATTGTTCTTTTGTTTTCTTAATATCTTGGGAATCAGTAGCTTCAACACTCCAAGGGAGGCTGATAATGAAATCAATATAGGTTCTTGCAATAGAAGCTTCGCCACTGGCAATGCCCATGGAACTATATCTTGACAATTCAGTCAAAGCTTTCTCTTCCATTTCTTTAGGCATCTTACAGTCAAGAATTTTTTTCTTCAACTCATCAATTTCTGATTCTTTTTTAACTTTATCTCCAAGTTCATCTTGAATGACTTTCATTTTTTCACGCAAGTAGTACTCTTTTTGATTTTCGGAGATATTCTTTTTAACTTCATTCTCGATTTCTGTTTCAATCGTTTGAATGTATTTTTCACGTTTGATATCTTCTAGCATCATTTTCATTCGTTCACTAATGCTAGGAGTATTTAAGTATTTCATTTTGTGATTAAAATCCATGGTGAGGTTAAATGCAAGCAAATCTGTTAAGATATCTGCAGTGACTCCACCTGTGATTTTATTAATGAGATCGGGGTTGTTATTAAAGAGGCGTTGCCCTCCAGCATCGAGTTCTTCAATGAGGAGACGAACGCTTGCAACTTCTTCACTTAAGTTGTCCGATTCTGCGGGCAATGTTAGAATATTCACGACAAAATACGGGCTTAGAGAAACATATTGCAAAACACGGCATCGGGTGATACCAATCACTTTCAGTTTGTGAATGGGAGTTGCATCCATGTTGTATACAACTTTCGCAACAATTCCAATTTCATTGAGGTCAGAAGGTCTCGGATTATCGGATGTCAATTGTTTTTGTACCAGCAAGACAACATGTTTATTGCCGCCCAAAGCAGCTTTAATTGCTTTTTGGTTTTCTACTTTACCGACATCGAGACGTATTTCATTATTGGGAAGGGGTACTATTCCACGGACAGTAACCGCAGGAAGAGTTTCTTGGATAATAGTTTGATTGGTAAACATCTCATACTCCTTTCTAAAAATCAAGGCAGCCCCTTTTAGGCTGTCTTAATCTTTTTTTCAATTAAGGGTTCACCTTTACGCAAGACGACATCCTTAGTAATAATACATTTTTGCACGTTCTTCAGTTGGGGAACTTGGAACATGATTTCAATCATAATATTTTCAATAATTGCTCTTAAGCCTCGAGCTCCCGTTTTCTCGGAATAAGCTTCGATGGCAATGGCTTCAACCGCATCCTCTTCAAACTCTAATTCCACTCCATCCATTTCAAAGATGGTTTGATATTGTTTAATGATGGCATTTTTGGGTTCTTTAAGAATTTGCATCAAATCCGCTACCGCAAGAGGTTTCAGTGCTGCAATGACAGGAAGACGGCCTACGAGCTCCGGAATCATTCCATAATGCTGAATATCCTGATGGGTAACATTTTGATATACATCACGAGGATCAAAAGGTTCTTTATTTGAGATAGAACGGAAACCAATGGTCTTATTTCCCATTCGGTTTTTTACAACTTCTTCAATTCCTTCAAATGATCCCCCACAAATAAATAATACGTTGGTGGTATCAAAAGGAATAAATTCTTGTTGAGGATGTTTTCTTCCTCCTCCTGGAGGAACATTAGCAACGGTTCCTTCTAATATTTTTAGAAGGGCTTGTTGAACTCCTTCACCACTTACATCCCGTGTAATTGATACATTGTCTCCTTTTCGAGCAATTTTATCAATTTCATCGATGTAAATGATTCCTTTTTGAGCAAGTTCAAGGTTGAAATCAGCCGCTTGCAACAAGCGAAGTAAGACGTTTTCAACATCTTCACCGACATAACCTGCTTGCGTTAATGAAGTCGCATCAGCAATTGCAAAGGGTACTTTTAAAATTTTAGCAAGGGTTCGAGCGAGAAGGGTTTTTCCGCTTCCCGTGGATCCTAGAAGCAAAATATTACTTTTATCAATTTCTATGTCATTTTCTTCAAAGAGATTGTTTGTGATGCGTTTATAATGATTATAAACGGCAACGCTCAATACCTTTTTCGCATAATCTTGTCCAATCACATAAAGTGATAAAGTATCATAGATTTCTTGAGGTGTAAGGTCTAATTGAAATTCAACAGCCTCTTCTTCTTCATCAGGTTCTTCAACTTCTAACATTTGATGACAAACACTGATACACATTTCACAAATGAAGCAGTTATCGCCTTCGATGAGTCGGCGATCTTCAGTTCCAGGTAGTCCACAAAAAGAACAAACATTCACTTTTTCATCAGTTGGCATAACACACCTCCTTACTTAGCAATAGCGCTATTTTTAATTAAATCAATGGCCTTTCTCATTTTAAGATAAGGGGCAATCATTTCTTTAGCATAGGTTTTTTTGATTTCATCGATGCTTTTCTTGTATTCATCTGCGACAGCTTGGAATTCAGCATCATATTCTTTTTCTGAAATCTTAACTTTTTCAACTTCAGCTACTTTTAAGAAGACAGCGCGTTGGCGGACACCAGCTTCAGCACTTGGAGTAATGGCTTTCTTGTATTGCTCTAAGTTCTCAATTCCATAATATTGTAATAGTAATTCCATTGGAATATTATAACTCTTTGCTTGATGTTCCATTTGTTGAACTTGACGTTCGATTTCTTCGTCTACCAAAGCCTGAGGAAGTTCAAGTTTTGCATTATTAACCGCAAGTGTTAATACATCATCATTGAATTTATTCGCTGATGCTTCTTCTTTTTCTTTAGCGAGCGTTTCTTTCACATAAACAAGATATTGATCCACTGTTTCAACATCTTTTAGCTCTATGTCTTTTACAAATTCTTCATTGAGTTCAGGAAGAACACGTTCTTTGATTTCATGTAATTTCACATTGAAAACAGCTTCTTTTCCTTTGAGTGCGTCTTGTTGGTAATTTTCAGGAAATTTTACATTCAATGTTTTTTCTTCCCCGACATTGAGTCCAATCATTTGCTCTTCAAATCCAGGAATGAATTGGTGAGAGCCAATTTCAAGACTATAATTTTCAGCTTTTCCACCTTCAAAGGCAACACCATCAACGAATCCTTCAAAATCGAAAATAGCAGTGTGGCCATTTTCTAGAGATTTTCCTTCAATAACCACTAATTCAGCGTGGTTCTTCTTTTGACGATTGATGTAATCTTCAACGTCTTTTTCACTGACTTCAACTGATTCTTTAACAATTTCTAATTCTTTATATTGGCCTAATTCTACTTCTGGCCATACTTCAACAGCAATGGTAAATTTAAGCTTTTTGCCTTTTCCAACAGTTGCAAAATCAACATCTAGTTCAGGACGTCCTACAACATCCAATTTATGTTTTTCAAGAGCTTCTTGATAAGCTTCATTGACAGCAAAATTAACTGCTTCTTCATATAAGCTTTCTTCTCCAAATTTCGCATTGTACATATCACGTGGGAGTTTTCCCTTACGGAAGCCTTTGACTTCTACTTCTTGTACTTTTTTAGCGAATGCTTGATCAAGGGCAACATCAAATTTTTCACTATCAACAACAAATTTAATGCTCACTTTGCATCCGCTGATTTTTTCTACTTTAACACTCATAGTTTATCTCCTTTTGTATATAACATTATTATTATACTTAAATTTTGCGATAAAAGCAATAATTATAACTTAATAGTAAACATAATTTCAATGGTTTTTTTGAGGGTGTTAATGTGTTCTTTTTCATATCCAATTTCAATCAAGATATTTAAAAGATCAATCATTCGCATGACGAGATACACCATGGGATCAATGTCTTCATCGAGATGATCATCTGTATATTCAACAACGAAAGCAGCCAAGACGACGGTGAGCACCACCTGATTGTAGGAGCGATGACTCCAGCCATGAATCGTCGAGTAATTTGCTCCTCCTTCTTGATACAAAATCTTAATATCTTGGGCCGATAGGGCGGGACTTCGTTTAAGATAGTTCCGAGCTTGAAAGGACTCCCCTAGGGCTAAATAGGAAGCTAGGATATAATAATCATAAACAAGGGATGAACAACCACGTTTTTGAAGTTCATCTCCGACTAAAATAACCATTTCATAACCGCGGCTATAAAAATACGCCTTTAATAACTCCGCAACTTCGATGGGTTCTAATACTTTTGCATGCTCTAAAATGTCATCTTTCAAGCGAATGATGGCCGAAAAGGAGGAAGCTTGGCGAATTGAATTTTTAAGATAGGTGACTTCTTTTGGAAATTTTATCGTTGAATTCATGTGTTTATCCTCCATAGCCTATTATACCACACCTCTAATAAAAAAGCACAACAAGATGCGTTGTGCTTATAGAACAAGGGCTAAAACACCGATGCTCACTGCAAAAGTAAGCAGGGCAATTAAAGCATTTTTTTTCACAAAATCAATAAAGGTAAAGTTGACACCTTCACGTTTCAAGATGCTCATCCACATGATGCCAGCTAAGGCCCCAATCGGAGTGAGGTAGGCCCCAATGTTAGAAGCAATAATGGTTGCATACAAGGAAGGAAAGAGGATTGCTCCTGATAAGGGACGCAATACTTCAACAAACATCACGCTCATGGGGATATTATTCAATATGTTCGCAAATATGAAAGCTCCAAACCCAAATAAAGCAAAGTTTTTTTGGAAGAGGTTACTAATCATGAGTGTGATATCGTGCTCTTTGAGGGCGAGGACAATGATAAACATTGATAAGACAAAAGGAACGAGGTTCCACGGAAGACGCTTCAAAGTTTGATGGAGAATCGAGGCTTTCTCATGCTTAATCCATCGATAAAGAAGAATACAAATGGATAAAGAAATGGCAAACCCCAAGCTAATAGCCCACATTGGTAAATGAATATAACTTGATATGGATAAGAGAAACGTACAGCCAATGAGATGAATGAGCCCAATGGTGAGAAGGGGTTGATTCATGGGAATGATTTCTTTTCCATTTTGACTCATCGGTACTTTTAAATATTTACGAAAAATGAGGTAGGTGAGTCCTAAAGATGTAAGTCCTCCAGCAATGGTGGGAAGAAACATCACTTTGATGAATTCAAAGAAATCGATACCGAAAGAAGTCGCAAGATAAATATTCGTTGGGTTTCCAATAATGAGCATATTACTCCATGTATTGGCTGCAATGAATTCAGATACCAAATAAGGTAGAGGATTAATTTTTGCGTTTTTTGCAAAGTTACAAATAAATGGGGTAAAGGTCAGGATGATAATGTCGTTTGAAGTAAAAATGGTGAGAACTGACACGACAACATAAAGCCAAATAAAAATAGAAATTTGATTCATTCCTGCTTTTTCATGAGCCCATATGGCAACGCGTTTGAAAAAACCAAGTTCATCGAGATAAATGGAAAGAAGGGTCATCGATAAAAAGAGGGATAATATCTTTAAAGGGTTGATCTCACTATCGCTTGTGAGATGAGTCCATACTGTTTCTTCTCCGACGAGGTTGAACACTAAAATGAGGGATGCACCGATGAGAGCACCAACCCAATAGGTATCAAAGGAAAACTTTTTCCATGTTGCTCGTGGAAAGAATAAAATTGAGCTAATAATATAAACAATCGTTAGAGTACTAACAATGATGGTACCAACCATATCAATTAAGCAGTTCCTTTCCACTAAAAAACGCGAAACTAAATTTCACGTCATACAATTCTATTGGCGTCCCAAGAGAGATTCGAACTCCCGACCTACGGTTTAGGAAACCATTGCTCTATCCAGCTGGGCTATTGGGACATCGAAATATATTATACCACCGGATTTATTCCTTTACAAGCAAATTGAAATGAAAACATTCATCAAAAAAGAAGACTAGCCTATAAATTTATAAACTAGTCTTACCGAGAAGGAAAATGTTATGATAAGACCATTGAGTCACTGATTTCAACACTCTCATCTGTTTCAAATTTTGCAAGTAGGGCTTCGATGGTGAGGTGCTTTTTTTCTTCACCTTTGACATCAAAAATGATTTTTCCATTATTGAACATCAATAACCGATTCCCATATTTAATGGCATCACGCATATTATGGGTAATCATAATGGTGGTTAGTTTTTCTTGTTCAATCATAGTATTGGTAAGATTAAGAACCGTTTTTGCAGTTTTAGGATCGAGAGCGGCTGTATGCTCATCAAGGAGTAAAACTTTAGGTTTTTCTAAAGTGGCCATAATTAAAGTAATGGCTTGTCGTTGTCCTCCTGATAATAAACCCATTTTTTGTTCTAAGCGATCTTCTAGTCCAAGATTCAGGGCTCTTAATTTTTCTTTAAATAAAGCAGTATCATCGCGATTAAATCCCCAATGAAGCGTCTTTTTCTCGCCTTTCTTCTTGGCAATAAAGAGATTTTCTAAAATTGACATATTGGCTGCAGTTCCCATCATCGGATCTTGAAAGACACGTCCTAAATATTTAGCCCTGCGATGTTCCGGAAGTTTGGCCACATTAATGCCACCCAAGAAAATTGCACCTTCATCAGGCATATGAATACCAGAAATTAAATTGAGAAAAGTTGATTTTCCACTCCCATTTCCACCAATGACCGTGACAAATTCACCTTCTTCGATGTGAACAAAGACATGATCCAAAGCAACTTTTTGATTTTCGGTATCTTTATTGAAAATCTTTGTTAAATTTTTGACTTCAAGCATGACGAACACCTCGCTTCCTAAACCATTTGATAATAAGTGGTTTAATAACGGGGAAAGCTAAGATAAAGGCAATTAATATGGCTTGTAATAATTTTAGATTGTTGGCTGAGAAGCCAAGGGCAATGGCTACTCCGATGATAATTTGAAATAGGATGGTTCCAATAACGACTGCAAATAGCAATCGTTTGAATGTCGTTTTACCGATTAACACTTCACCAATAATGATGGATGCAAGTCCAACGACAATCGATCCTCTTCCTAAATCCATATTAGCACTTTTAAAGCACTCGACATATAAAGAACCGGCAATGGCAACAATCCCATTTGAGATGGCGAGCCCTAGAATAATCATTCGATTGGTATTGATACCTTGAGCCCGGGACATCATTTGATTGCAGCCAGTTGCCCGAATAGCCATCCCGATTTCTGTTCCAAAGAAATAGTACATGAGAAGCATGACGATGCCCACCACAAAGAGACTTGTGACAGTTTTACTAACAAATTTTACAATCTGCATATCCGTTATATTAAAAGTGTTGACTAATAGTTGATCGAGAAAGTTGTAGATGGTAGGTTGGCTTCCAATATAGAGCGATGCTTTTCCCATGACCAGTAAGTTTATGGAAAAAAGGGCGGTCATACTAATGATTCCTGCTAGAATTCCTGGTATTTTAAATTTAGTATGCAGGAACCCCGTCACAGCACCTGCCATCATCCCCCCTAAAAGAGCCATGAGGATGGCAATAATAGGATGACTAAAAAACGAGTTTCCTGATAACAGCATGGCCGCAGTAATCGCACCTCCAAGTGTTAATGATCCTTCAACTGTTAAATCTGCAAAATCAAGGACGCGGTAAGAGATAAATACTCCCAGAGCTAGTAGTGCCCATATGAATCCTGTTTCTAATGCATCTTTTAATATATATACTATTTGCATAAAAATCTTCCTTTACTATTCTATTAGTTCGTCAGCACTCTCCAATAATGTTGTGGGAATAGTAAGACCTAAATCATCTTCTAATTGTGCTTTATTAATAACGAGTTCAAATGTTTGGACGGTCGTAGATGGAATATCTTTTGGTGCAGTTCCATTTAAGATTCGAACTGCCATGGCTCCTGTATCACGACCGAGATTAAAATAACTAAGACCAAAAGTAATAGAACCACCATTTCGGACTTGGGCAGTTTCTCCACAAATCAAGAACACTTTATAAGTGGCATATTCTTTAATGAGTTCTTCAAGGGCACCCATAGATGAAGCAAGTAGATTATCAGTTGGAATGTAAATGGCATCCACTCCTGCAGCAGTGATGAGATTTGTCACTGCACTTGTGATATCATTCAGTGATGTAATCGTGCGTGTTTCCACGGCTAGTCCAAGTGCAGTTGCTGCGGTTTGCGCAATTTCTGCTTGTATTTCGGAGTTGGGTTCACTAGCGGTATATAAAACACCTATTTTTGTAGCAGTGGGTTTAATTTGTTTTAATAGTTCCACTTGATCAGCAACAGGATTCATATCACTCGTACCAGTGACATTTCCTCCTGGATTAGCCATACTAGCTACTAACCCAGCATCTACAGGATCAGTGACAGCAGTAAATAGAATAGGTGTGTCCTTTCCTTGACCTTCAGCTTCAGTCACAACGGCTTGAGCAGCTGAGGTTGCAATGGCTAAAATCAAGTCACTTTCACGAACAAGTTTGGCCGCTTGTTGTTGCATCAGTGTTGCATCTGTTTGAGGATTTAATACTTCAATTACAATATTATCTCCATCAACAAATCCTTCTTCTTCTAAAACTTCAATAAATCCTAAACGCGCGGCATCAAGAGCATCATGAGTTACATACTGAAGAATGCCGATTTTGATGGGATCTTCTTCCTCTACATCCTTTTTACATCCTACGACGACAAAAGAGAGCAACAAAACAACGATTAATAAAAGAGATTTTCTAATGCTTTTCATACAATTCCTCCTTAAAACAATAGTCATCTGGTAATAAAAAATGTGTTACCGTAGTAACACATGGACGATTTTTACATCTGGCCTGTTATTACTACTACCCTTTATTTAGGATATTGTAATAACACGCTTTTTTGTTTAGGCCTTACCATCACGAAAAGCCAAGCGGTTATCGACGATATCCTCTTGGAGCGTAATAGTAATAATAAAACTGTGAGCAGGCCAATAGATGTTTCATATATGTGGCTCCTTTCAAAATTTTATGATTCATTATATCACTGTTTATAAAATAAAGTAAAGCATTATTTCGTGTAAACGTTTACATTTATAAAATAGAAAAAGTCTTGTATCAACACATACAAGACAAATCAGCAATTGGTGTCCCAGACAGGATTCGAACTTGCGACCTACGGCTTCGGAAACCGGCACTCTATCCAACTGAGCTACTGGGACAGCAATGATATTATACCACATCCATGGTATTTATGAAAGTTTTTTATATGACCTTATCATAATAAAAGCCAACGAATGTTGGCTACTATATTAGGTAATGAATGAAGTATCAAATGGCGTCCCTGAAAAGATTCGAACTTTCGACACACGGCTTAGAAGGCCGTTGCTCTATCCAACTGAGCTACAGGGACAATAAAACTAGCAAAGAATATTATACTTCAAATTCGCTATTTTGTAAAGATTTTGTTTATTTTAGAAATCGCAATATGGCAAGTTCTCCTGATCCGTGTTGATAGTGCTTCACTAAAACAAAACCCTCCGGAATTGTGAGGTTTCCTCTTACATATTGGCACACCAATATCCCATTGGATTTAATCATGTGTTGTAGAACAAGTTGATCAATGATTTCATTGATGATGTTCATTCTAAAGGGTGGATCTAAAAAGATGATATCAAATGCTTGTGTTGGAAAACGTTTTAGGGCATCAAGATAGGACATTTGGAATATTTTAACATGTTCTTCTTCATGAAGAGCTTGAACATTTTCAGTAATAATGCGAATCGCATCCCGATTAATATCAAATATGTAAGCCTCTTTTGCTCCACGACTAATGGATTCTAAACTAAGAGCTCCACTCCCACCGAAAAGATCGAGTACCACTTCTTCATCAAAGTATGGACCGACGGTATTAAAGACTGCTTCTTTCATACTATCCATCATCGGTCTCGTATTCATTCCTTCTAAACTTTTCAACAATCGACTGCGATGTTTTCCAGCAATGATTCGCATAGGTCCTCCTTTTAAAAAAGTGAGTTATCCTCACTTTTAGTCATCGTCTTCTTCGCTTAAGCATTCTTCTATATAATAGAAGTCGCCTTTTTCTTCATGATGAGCAATGTATTTTTTGTGCCCAATGTAAAAATCTGGATAATGTAATCCCTTTTCATCATGGGTGCGATGATGCATAATCATCACATTTCCTTTATCTTGAGTTCCACCTAGAGCTATAGGCTTCACATATGAAACAACCCATCCTACTTGATTTTTTTCGAGGTAATCATCACGTTTGATTTTCTTTCCACTAAAATCATAAGCATATTGGGTATCTCCAATTTCATCAAGCCAAAGCGCGATTGCATCTTCCTTTTTCATACATTCCTCCTCTAGGTCTTATTCTATTTTATCATGAAACAGAAATTTTCTCAAGAGTTAAGATGCTTTTTATGGGACTTTTTTTGAGGAACAAATATTTCGAGGTGACCATGCAAGTTTTTGATGTGCACTTTCCCAATGGGTCCAGCTTCGCCATCCACGGTCCATTGTTGAGGCTTGATCATTTCAATCGTGAAATCATTGCTTTTTAGACACACAAAGTGTTTCGTAATTCGTTTTAATCCAATTCCGAAAGTAAAAAGCTTCAGGATATTAATGAGTCCATTTCCAACGCCCCTTTTCACAAGGATGATGTCGAAAAGGCCATCATTTAAATGTCCATATCGGTTGAAGGGAACACCTCCCACGTTGATGGAGTTGACCACGAGTAGCAGGGGAACATCCATTTTCATCGTTTGTTCTTCTGTTTGTACAATCACATGGGAAACCAGAGGAGCAGCAGCATCCTTTAAACCATCGAAGGCATAAGCAAGTTTTCCGAAAATCTTCTTGGTCTTTTGCTTGGTTCGATAACTAACTCCCGTAAAAGTACCAAATCCAGCAACATACATAAAATATCGTTTATTGATGAGGCCAACATCATGATGAATGGTGAACCCATCAATGATTGTTTTAACCGCTTTTTTAAGATTTGTTGAAATACCTAAATTATGAGCAATATCATTCATAGTACCTGAAGGAATATACCCGAGGGGGGGACGAACTTCGCATTCTGATACACCACAGGCAATATCATTGAAAGTCCCATCACCACCAGAAAAAATGATGGCGTCATAAGTGGTACAACTTCTTTTAGCCCTATCGACGGTATCCTCAGTCGATTGGGTTGGATAAATGACAACTTCATCATACTTTGTCTCAAGCATTTTTTTCACGAGGTTGAGCTTTTTCTGAAGTTTTCCTTTTCCACTATTTGGATTGTATAAGAAAATACATTTCATATTAAACACCTACTTAAGCATTATAACATACGTTTTTTACGTTGTCAACATTAAAAAAAAGCCCCATTAAGATGGAGCTTAAAAACTAATATTTCGTCTTTTCAATTTTCTCGTTGATAAATTGGTTTTTATACAATTGATAATACTCTTTTTCAAGGGTCAATAGTTCACGATGGGTTCCCTGCTCGATGATTTCTCCATTCTTAATAACCAAAATAATATCGGCATTAATGATGGTTGATAAACGATGGGCAACAATGAAGCTTGTTCGACCAATGAGAATTTTATTAATCACTTCTTGAATGTTATGCTCAGTTTCGGTATCAATCGAAGAGGTTGCCTCATCGAGGATTAAAATCTTGGGATCCGCTAAAATAGCTCTTGCAAATGAGAGCAATTGACGTTGACCAACCGATAGTTTTCCTCCGCCTTCACCGACATTGGTTTGATATTTTTCATCAAAATTTTCAATGAATTCATCGGCATAAACTGCCTTCGCAGCTGCAATCACTTCTTCATCAGTCGCATCTAATCGTCCATAACGAATGTTTTCCATAATCGTTCCATTGAATAGGTGAGGCGTTTGAAGAACATATCCCAAATTATGATGCAACCAGCCAATGGATCGTTTCTTATAGTCGCGACCATCAATTTTGATGGTTCCGGTCGTTGGTTCATAGAAACGACATAATAAGTTGATAATGGTTGATTTTCCACTTCCTGTTGTACCGACAAGGGCAACACTCGTTCCTGCTTTAACCTTGAGATTAAAGTCCTTTAACACCACTTCTTGTTCTGTATAAGAGAATCGAACATGATCAAATTCAACATCGCCTTTTAGTGGCTCCCAATTTTCTTTTTTAGGATGAAAGAGATCTCCATAAATGGCTTCTATTTCTTTTGTATCTTTGATTTCAGGAGTCGTTTCAATGAGCATTAAAATACGTTCAGCCGAGGCTTGGGCTTGTTGAAAATCAGCAAGAACACGAGCAATCTGGGCGACTGGTTCAAAATAGTTAATGGTATAACTGATGACCAAATATAATAATGTCACGGATGCAATCGCAACACCGACAGGTAAAATGACAGCAACTCCTAAGTAACCAATGAATAACAAGATTGGAAGAATTAAGGATGAGTAGGTAATGGCTCGAATCGATTGATGTTTCATAGTCTTGGCAAATCCTTCAAACTCTTGATATCTCACATCTTCAAGAACCAAAGTTTTGGTGGTTTTACTTCCCATCATTCCTTCGTTATAGGAAGCTGTGATTTGTGAATTGGTTTTACGCACATCACGATAGGAAGCTAAGATTTTTTTATGGAAGTAAGCACTCGATAGATAAAGTAGAGGGGTAATTCCAAGAACAATGAGTCCTAATTGCCATTGATAGATGAAGATTGCAATGAGGATACCAATCATCGAGAAGAGTCCCCAGAGAATATCAACAATTCCCCAGGATAAGATGTCAGCAAGTTTTCGTGAATCACTCGTTACCCGAGCGATAATCCAGCCAGCAGCGGTTTTGTCATAGTACGAAAAAGGTAGTTCCTGCAACTTGATAAATGCATCTTTTCGTACTTCGTATCCGATTTCAACTTCTACTTTGCCAGCAACGTTAATAAAGACCCAAATACAAATCATGAAAGCAACAGCAAGTCCTATATATAGTAAGGCATACCCTATGATTCCATCAAATTCTCTTCGTTGAAAGAATTTGTCGATGGACAATTTGTTCACAATTGGGGTCATAATATCGAGAAAAGCAAGGATGAACATGGTAACAACGAGAATAATCACTTTTCCCTTTTTCTTGAGTACCATTTTCGCAATCTTTTTCCAGATATTAATCTTGATTTTCTCATTTTTATAGTCTATATCTTCGTAGCTATTCATTCTGCCTTCACCTCCTCTTTTACAAGATTGGTGAATTCTTCTTCAAGGGCTCCTTGAATAGCCCATAAGGATTGATAGAGCCCTTCACGACCTGCTAAGTCTTGATGGGTTCCAATCTCAGACACCTTTCCATTTTCTAAGACGATGATTTTATCAGCTTCTTTTGCGGTTGTAATCCGATGGGTGATGATGATGGATGTTAAGTTTTTGTTTTCACTCTTTAGAGCATTCCGAATATTGAGATCGGTTTTGGTATCAACAGCACTTAAAGAATCATCAAATATCATAATGGGTTTATTCATGACCAGCATTCTTGCAATCGCCAAGCGTTGTTTTTGTCCTCCGCTTAAGGTGACACCTTTTTCACCCACGAGCGTATTATATCCTTCTTTGAAGTTCTTGATATCTTCATGAACATTAGCTACCTTCGCAACACTATAGACTTGATCTTCAGGAATGTGATGATTGGCAATCCGAATGTTTTCCAAGATTGATTTAGCATAGAGGAAAGGATCCTGTAAGAGGATGCCAACTTGTTGTCTCACCCAATGTTTATCGATATCTTTTAGCTCAACGCCATCCAAAGTGATAGAGCCACTTGAATATTCGAGCATCCGGCATATGAGGTTGGCAATGGTTGATTTTCCACTGCCGGTTTTACCGATGATGGCCACGGTTTCCCCAGGTTTAATGGTAAAATTCACGCCATCGAGTAAATGACGATCGGTATCATCAAACTTGAAAGCTACATTTTTAAACTCAATATGTCCCGTAATTTGAGGTTTTTGTGTACCATTGATTGTGTACTCATTATCGATATTCAAGATTTCATCAATTCGATTACTTGATACAATGGCTCTACCCATGTCTTTAATGATACGGCCTAAGTTCCGAATTGGATAAACGATGGCACCAATATACATAAGAGCGGCCATAATGTCACCCGTAGAAACGAGTTCACTTCGTGCTAGAAATATGGCGGTTACTAAGGTTACTCCATATTGAAGATTGATAAGACCATCACTAATTCCCCAATACATGGCCATGCTATTTGAAAAATCGACGGATTCGCGACTAAATGCTTTTGATTCCTTATCAAATTTCTCAATTTCATGGTTTTCATTAGCAAATGCTTTAACCACGCGAACACCATTGACGTTTTCTTGGAGAACGGTTGTCATACGCGCTTCTGCTTCCTCAATTTGAACAAATTTTTTCTTGATGTATTGGAAGTAGATGATGGACATAATGAGATTAATTGGAACAACAATGAGGGTGACCCACATCATCGTCGGATTAATGATGGCCATTTGTACAATTCCAGCTCCAAACGAACCAATGATGTGAAAGAGATTGGGGAATTGATTGGCCATGAACGTCTTGATGGTTTCTACATCCGAGGTACACCGCTGCATGAGGTCACCTGTATCGACGTTTGAATGGTAAGAATAAGATAGATTTTGAATGTGATTATAAAGTTTTGTTCGCATATCATAGGCCATTTTTTCAGCCAACATGCCTTTTAAATAACTATTCATAAATAATAGTCCTGCAGCTCTCAAGAATTGATAGAGGATAAGGGTGCCTGCAACCACTAAAATGGCTGATCCTACTTCCGTAAACTGTTGATAAAAGTTTATGAGAAATCTAGGAAGTGTCACTTCACTCGTAGGGTTTTCCCCTAGTACAATATCAATGACATATTTGAAAAACTGAGGGACAAATGAATAAGTAATGGGCGTTAGGATTGTTAGAAACAAAACAAGTAAAAATAATGGAATATAGGGTATAATCCAGCGAAATAATTTTTTCATTTGAACCTCCTTTCAAGTTGCATAAACTACATTCACCTATTATAGCACAATTACTTGACTGTGTAAATGTATTTTTTTATATTATTATTTTAAAAATGGAGCATTCATTTGTTGACATTCTCTTTATTAAAGTTTATAATAAGAAGCATATTGGAGGATACTATGGATCATTATAAAATTAAAGAGCAAGCACGAGTTGCTTTAGTCGGTAACCGCTTGATGTTATTCATTCTTCTTATCATTGTCTTTGCTGTCGCATCCATTGGATCAACTGCTATCGGAATTGGGTATTTAGTCAGTATCATCCTTGGTGCTGGTGTGTACTTGACTGTTCGCCAAATGTTGTTAGATAAAAAGCAAATTAGCATCGAAGTAGCAATTGTCACTTATTTTAAGGATTTGGACCACGGATTAAAAATTCTAGTCGTCGGTTTCCTTTATGATTTGCTCGTTGCGGTGGGCATTTGTTTATTCATTATCCCAGGTGTTTATTGGGGATTAAAATACTCTCAAGCCGTATACATTATGGCGGATCATAAAGATATGACAATCACGGACGCTTTTAAGGAAAGCGGGAGGATGATGGAGGGGTATAAAAGTGATTTACTATATTTCTATCTTGGATTTATCGGTCATTTCTTACTTGGAATCATCACACTCGGCACCTATTTCTTATATTTTATGCCTTATTTAAAAACTTGTACTGTAAATTACTACTTACATTTGTCAAAAGCATACTCTGTGCCAAAAGAACCCGAGTTTGTTGAAGCACAATTCTAAAAAAGACCTATTAGTTAACAACTAATAGGTCTTTTTATTTACCATTGATAAGGTCCTAAAAAAGAGCCTTTATACCATGTTATTTGATCCTTAAACACTTTGGGAGAGCCCGTTGTATAAAGCGTTGTTGTTCCTAGTGTTTGCATCTCCTGAGATAATTTACTACAAGTTAATATCTCTGCAACAGCTGAAGCCGTTGGTTCACCACATTCCACCACTATTTTTCCTGGAAGGGCTTTTTGGATGGCTTGATCGAGAAGACCAAAGTGAGTGCATCCATAGATGATGGTATCAAATTCAAATTCTTTAAGAGATTGTAAATGGTTTGCTACCTTTGCGGCTGTATCGCTAGAATCGCGATCAATTCCTTCTGCTAAAGGAACAAAGACACTACATCCCAAAGCATGAACGGTCGCATCCCTAAGAAGGTGTTGATATGATCCCATTTTAACGGTTAAATCCGTTGCAAGTAGGGCGATTTTTTTGTCTTTTGATACCTCAAAAGCCTTTTTAGCGGTTGGTTCAATCACACCAATCACGGGAACGGGCGATGTCTTCATCAGTTCTGCTGCATTAGCAGTGGCTGTATTACAGGCAATAATAATGAATTTAACCCCTCGTTCAATCATTTGTTGTCCGACTTCGCTCACGCGATGTGCAACTTGACTCGCGCTTTTTATCCCATAAGGACAATAGGCATGATCTGCTAAATAGATGAAATCTTCATTTGGAAACTGAGCTTGTAGTGTTTTAAGGACGGTTAGTCCTCCCACACCTGAATCAAAAACCCCAATGGGGCGATTTGGATTATTCATCATCTTTCATCCGCTCTAAAGCTGTCATGAGTCGTGACTTAATGGTATAATCAAGAGCACCTTTATCTTGAACCAAAACATGAACTTTTTCGATTCCTAGTTCATCCAAGGTATCCTTGATGACTTTCATAATTTGATCTCCATAAAACTCAAAAACAATACTTTCAATTTTTATTTGTAAATCCAAAGCTTCTTCAACGGTGATTTTCACATCGTTTGATTCAATGGTTCCAGCGCTTCCTTTTTTCATTGTCATTACCTCTTTTTCTATATTATACTACAATTGTAAGAATTTATAAAGAGAAATCCCATGATAAAGCATGGGATTTTCATTAACACATTTGCATGAGTCGAAGATAGAATTCTACTGTCTTTTTAATGGTTTCTAATGGAATCTTTTCATTATTCCCATGAATACTCTTACGTTCTTCACTAGAAAGAGCCATGGCTGAGAATCGATATACGTTTCCAGATATCTTTCCATAATGACGTGAATCACTACAAGCAATCATGAGATAGGGAGATACAAGAACGTCATCCCAGGTCAAACGAATGGCTTTTTCCAGTGTTTCATAGGCAGGACAATCCACTTCAGAAATACGAGAGGGTTCAAATGTTTGGATTTTTTTGACTTCAATTTGATCATTTTTAATGACTTTTTTAACATATGCAATGGCACCATCGCTATTTTCACCCACCATTAAGCGGGAGTTGATGCCCATTTTTGCAACAGGAGGAATGACATTGTTAGCTTTCGATCCTTCCATTTGGGTAAAGGCCATGGTGGTTCGCATGAGGGCATTTAGTTCTCCCCCATTCTTTTTGCAAAGAGCATCCAGTAGACCACTAAATAACCATAAATTCGCAAAAATCATT
>JAQVOS010000021.1 GCA_028702495.1 Bacilli bacterium | reverse complement strand
GGCTTGATTCTTAAAATAACCCCAAATGTGATCAAGTGTATTGACTTCGCTCATATGGGGGATGGGGTTCATGAGAGCCTCGTCGATGAGACGATAAAATTCAAAGACGGGATAGTTTTTTTTATCTTTGAGTAAGGTTCGAATTTGTTGATAATGACGTTGTGAATGAGCAAGTATTTGATATTTGTATAAAGTCCATTCCTTCTCCAGGTATTTGATGTGGGGGAATCTTTCAAAACAGTTGATACACTTGATGGCGGAAAGGTTTTTATCTTTTACTTCAAGCATAATGTCGGGAATGATCTCCAAACTCAAATAATATTTTGAAAACACATCAACATCAATGGTTTGAGAATGAGCTCCTGCTTGTTTGGCTGGATCTTGTTGAGAGTAATGTACTTTTTGGGGACCATCTTCACTTTTCCAGGTTGATTGAGTCCGCCTAATCCAATAGGCATCGGTTTTTTGCTCATGATGAAGCAGATAATGATGCAAATTATCAAAGACAACGGGAACTCCTGTAGCTTCATGAATTCTAATGCAATCATCAATGGGGTAAGATCGTTCATCATTTTCAATGACAAGGTGTGTCTTGATGGCTTCGGGAAGCGTATGGTAGGTATTTATGAATCTTTGAATCGCTGTTTCACGATCACCATAGACTCCTCCGACATGAAGAATGAGTTTATTTGTCTGATTTCCTCCTAAAGCTCGAAGAAGTCGGACGTGATAGCGTAAATCTTCAATAGATTTTTCAACAATCTTAGGATTTGGAGAGTTTAAGACTGTATATTGTCCAGGATGCATTGAAATTCGCACGTTTCCTTTTTGGATTTTTTTATCAATTCTTTGAAAATCATCATGAAACATGGTTTCCCAGTCAAGAGTATTGACGGATGAAGACCCAAAAGGAATGAGGTCTGAGGAAATGCGATATAATTTAATATCATTTTCAATGTTATAATCGATGACTGATTCAAGAACCTTCACATTGTGAGCAATTACTTCTTGCAAACGTTCAGGCGTACAGGTCGATAATTGACAAGTTCGGAACTGCCCTTTGCGAACATGAACCGTGAGGGAAGCATAACCAATGCTCATATTTATCACCTTTTTAATTATATCATAATAAGGGGAAAATATGTTTTTTTTGCTCTTAATATCATGATTTTCTATGATTGAAGGTTGGCTTATAACAAACGCAAATTTAGGTTGAAATACTCGTTTCTATATGAAAAAACGAGCACAAGCGATTTTTGTGCCCGAATTTAACGGTTTAAGATGGTATAATCAAAAAAATTGGGAAAATGACAAAAGAATAAGATTTTGTCTTCAATTCTATCGATGACCGCGATAGGCTCCAGGTCGACGTCCACGAGGACGAGATTTACTAAAAATACTTGTTGTGGGAATAACGGGAGCATTCATCATGACTGGTTGGAAAGTAACAGGGTGCTTTGGATGAATTTGAACTGGAATTTCCATTTTGATATGCTTTTGAATCCCTTTTAATTGATCACGTTCTTCTTGAGAACAGAAGGATATTGCTTTCCCAGATTGACCTGCACGACCGGTTCGACCAATGCGATGAATATAGGTTTCAGGAACATCAGAGAGGTCATAATTTACAACAAGTGATAAGTTTGAAATATCTAATCCCCTTGCAGCAATATCAGTTGCCACTAAAATACGTATTTTTTGAGCTTTAAAGAGGGCAAGAGCACGTTCTCTGGCACTTTGACTCTTATTACCATGAATGGCTTCGGTACGAATCCCTGCAAAATTGAGATCGGTTGCCACGCGATTCGCTCCATGTTTGGTTCTCGTGAAGACAAGAGCACTTTTGATCGATGAATCTTGAAGAAGATCCTTTAAAAGCGCGATTTTTTCTTTCTTTTCGACGTAATAAAGAGCTTGCTCAATCGCTTCAATCGGTTCCTCAACAGGAGTAATGGCGATACGAACGGGATCATGAAGGATGGAACGGATTAAACTGGCAATTTCATCAGAAATGGTTGCTGAAAACAACATTGTTTGCCGTTTTTCCGGAAGATAGGAAATGATTTTTTTGACATCATAGATAAATCCCATATCTAGCATCCGGTCTGCTTCATCTAAAACAAAGTGTTTGACATCTTGAAGTTTCACAAAACGTTGATTGTATAAGTCGAGAAGTCTACCTGGTGTTGCAATGAGAATATCAACTCCTTCTTGTAAGCTCGACACTTGAGGACGTTGGGGAACGCCACCAAAGATGACCGCCACCTTTAGAGGTAAATACTTCCCATATAATACGAAGTTTTCATAGATTTGCATAGCAAGTTCCCGTGTAGGTGCTAAAACGAGGGCTTGAATTGTTGGAAATCTCTTTTTTGGATCGCGATGAAGAGCGATGGTTTGTAAAATGGGGATGGCAAAAGCAGCAGTTTTTCCCGTTCCCGTTTGAGCACTTCCACAAAGATCTCTTCCTTCAAGCAAGAGCGGAATCGCTTCCTCTTGAATGGGGGTAGGAATGGTATAATCGATATCAGCAATGGCTCTTTGAATGCCATCTAGTAAATTTAACGTTTGAAAAGTCATGGTTTCTCCTTATTGTCGCAATGTAATACCGTAATAAAAAGGTCATTATTCAACCGAATTAATGACCTTTGTGTTTATAACGAATTCATTAGTGATTGCGGACATATTTTCTAAGGTCTATTATACCTCAAAAAAATGAATAAAGCAATGTTTATTAAAACTTATCTTCAAACCATGCAAATTCATCCGAATCACTGATAGAATCAATGTCAACGTAATATTTTTTAGGATGAATGATATAGACAGATACCACTTTCGCATTTTTGGGAATATCATAATGATAATAAACGATATGACTTTTGAAGGTATAAGGGGTTCCTAAATAGTTGGCTTCACATATCAGTCGATATCCCTGTTTATTGTTCATGTTGACATAAGCATAGCGAAATTCAATAACTTTGGCTCTAATCCTTCGTCCTTCAGCCATACATCGCTTTTTACGATTTTGTAAGGCAGCTTTTGTAATCAAGATTAATAAGGAAACCGTGGTAAATGTGAGACCAAGTCCACCAAATACATAAACTAAAATCATTTGATTCGCAACAAGATAGGCATCATAAGGATTTTCGGGGTTATAATAAACATCATAGGAATCCCCTTCTTCTGCTAGAGAACTATAATAGGATACATTTAAAATATAGTTGACTCCTTGAACCCGATAGGTAAACGACATTTCTTCCTCTTCGTAATCAATGTAACTCACGGTTGCTTCTATTTTAACATACGTTTGAGTGATGCGATAAAACCGACCTCCTAGAATGCTAACGACAACCAGAAACGCTAAACCAATAAGTCCAAAGACCGAGACAATTACTTTTTCTACACTATTATTAGTCACAATATCACCTCAAATATTAACGAATATTTCCTTTTATATTTGACATAAAGCCTTATAAAATAAGCCCAATGATGGGCTTATTCCTATAGTACAATAAAATTATGATCAAAAAAGTAATTGATAATGGCTTTACGAGTCACAATCCCAATAAAGAGATCATGTTGATCCACCACAGGAACAAAGTTTTCCATGGTGGCCTTGGTAATAAGCTCATTCATATTCGCAGTGATTTGGATAGTTTCATAATCACGGAATCGTTTCAATTCTTTCACAAGCATCTTTTCAGCATGTTTCATGTTGAAATTGGTGACATTTTTAATGTTCCACAATAGATCACCTTCAGTGATGGTGCCAATATAATTCCCCTCTTTATTCAAAACGGGAATTGAGGTAAAACGATGACTCTCTAGTTTTGCTAGTGCATCTTTTAGGGTATCATTATCATAAACAAAAATAACATCATTTTTGGGCTTTACAAAAGCTAGGATATTCATGAATCAACCTTCCTTTCCTATTGATTATAATTTATTATAACACAAATAGACTCATTATCCAAAACTATTTTTTCTTATTTTTGAAAGATTCAATGAATAAGGCAACCATATTGGGATCATAAGCAGATCCGCTCCCCTTCCTTAATTCAACTAATGCTTGATTTTCTGTCATTTTATGATGATAAGGGCGGTCTCTTGTCATCGCTGCCATGGCATCAGCAATCGCAAGTGCCATTGATAGAGGTGGTATTTCATTTCCTTTGAGTCCTCTTGGATATCCATGTCCATCCCATCGCTCGTGATGATTGAGGGCAATATCCGCAACAAATTCATATTCTTCCGTGTTTTTTAACATTTGATGGGTTTGTTTCACATGATTCTGGACAGTTTTGTATTCTGCCATAGTGAGTTTATTAGGCTTTTGATAGATTGAAGGTGGAATAAAAATCTTCCCAATGTCATGAAATTGACTCGCAAGCTCTAATTGGCGACAATCTTCTACACATAGATTACAACATTCAATAAGTCGCTTACAATACTCTTTTGTTTTTTCAGCATGGAGAAGTTCTTGAGGATATTGATGATATAGATTTGTTTGGAAAGTAGAAAGCAGTTTTTGATTATAAGCACGACTGATGAGTCGTTTATCCTCATACATCGCTGTTTCTGCAGCTCTTACCACATCACTCAACTTTTGATCAATGTTGGTTTTCATATGAAAACCAAGCGCAATCGAAAGTGGAACATTTTCAACACATGCAGCAGAGACTCGACTTTGAATGAGTGCTTTACGTGAAACCATACGCTCATAGGTCGTATTGGTAAGGATAACCGCAAATTCATCACCACCAATACGGGCAACGACATCTTCCTGACGAAAGGATTGTTTTAAGATTCCAGCAATGATTTTAAGCGCTTCATCCCCTACTTGATGACCAAAGACATCATTCACGAGTTTGAGAGCATTCATGTCTGCCATAAAAATTCCTAATGGATAATGATAGGGATAATCAAGCGTTTCCATCTTTTGAACAAAGTAATGGCGATTATGAATTTGAGTAAGACCATCGTGGGTACTTAAAAACTCAATTTCAATTTGTTTTTGCTTCCGCTCAGTGGTTTCTCTTGCAATATTAATAACTCCAATGATTTGGTTGTTTTCATCATAAATGGCAGATAATGTACTTTCAAACCAAATGATTTGATCTTTTACATGATGTTCCCAATCATAAACATACGTATTTCCTAATAATGCTTGATAATAAGCATAATCATGGTTGTCGATAGAATTCACGAAGATATCTGAAATTCGTTTTCCTACCACATCGCGGGCTGTTATCTTTAATTTCTCAAGGCCTTTCCCAGATATGTTTAAAATGACCTTATCATTATTCACTTCAAGGAGAATATCCGTTGAGGCTTCTACGACTCGTTCAAGTCGTTGACGTTCCATTAAGATGTTACGTGCTAAGGCTAATTCATCGGTGATGTTTCTAAAAACAACAACAACACCTAATAACTCACCTTCAGTGGTTAAAATTGGAGCAGAACTACATTCAATATGATAATCATGATTGTTCTTAGAATGAAGAATATAGTGAATTTTCTTCAAGGAGTGTTGTTGATTTTCAAGCATCCAGACGACTGGGCTTTCAACAGCTTTTCCATCTTGTGATACTAGTTGAATGATTTCATTAAAATGTTTCCCAATGGCATCTTGTCGACTCCATTCCGTGATTTCTTCAGCAACTTTATTGAAATTTTTGATTACTCCCATAGCATCGGTTGATACAACACCTTCAGTAATGGCAATTAGAGTTTCTTGAGCCTGTCTTTTTTCGATGTAAAGTGCTTTTTTATCCTCTTGAATGCGATCTTCCATGAGCTTGCGATCGGTGATGTCAATGAAATTGGAGATGATTTGTTCAAGTTCACCTTTCGCATCATAGATGGGAACAACTGATAAATTCACCCATACCATTTTTTTCGTTGATTGATTGATAAACCCTTGAATCTCGTTGAGAATAGGTTGTTTTGTTCTTATGACTCGCTCGGGGGGAGTTTCAACCAAAGGCATTAGATGATTGTACTCATCATAGAATGTCATCGTTTTTGATTTCATGGTTTCTTTGAATTGTTCCACGTTAAGACCAATAATGCGCTCTGCCTCTTGGTTCATGGAAATAATACTAATGTTCCGATCAAATGAAACAACACCTGCCATAAGGCTATTAACGATGGTGCGATAGAGATGCTCGCTTTGTTTGATTTTATTTTCGGATGTTTTACGATCAGAAATATCAGTGAGAAGTAAAGCAAGACGATGTTGCATTGGACAATAAGCAACGATATTAAACCATTTTTTAATGTAAGGAGCATAGTGATCAAAACTCAAAGTTTCTCCCGATATGATGGCACTTTTGTATTTGTCGAGCCAAAAAGAGCCATCTTGGGCATCTGGAATAACCTGGGAAACCAGTTTATTGATGACTTCTTGTTCCTTTAAACCTGTAAATTTTTCATATTGATGATTGATGAATCTAAATATGCAATCGATGGGTTCCCCTTCATCGTTATATATAATTTCTTCTAAGGCGAGACCAAGGTGAAGAACACTCGCCATTTTTTTGAGTTGCTCTTCTGCGTTTTGAATGGTGGCTTCATCCTGTGATATTTCGCTTAAATCACGAGCAAAGAGAACAGCCCCAGTAATACCTTTTTGGGCATCATACAAAGGTGTATAAAATGATTCGTAATATCTAGATACTTGAATTCCAAGTTTTTGAATATTACTGAAGGTTTTTCCTTTTAAAGCTTTGGTAAAACACGTAATGATGGTTTGATAATCACTTTCTCTTGTAAAAATATCTTCTAATGTCACGTTTTGATTTATTTCAATGCGATAGATTTCTAAAACTTTTTCCTCAAATGTTTTATTGTATAATTGAATTTGAAAATTGTTATCAACAGCTAAAATAACGATATTACGAAAACTTGAAAAATCTTTTGAGATTTCTTCTCTTAAAGAATCAAAAGCAGCTTGTGATAATAGATTGGGATTAAGGGGAGTCTGCGTTTTTTTCATCTTAATTATCTCCTATGTAGGCATGATTTATTATAACTTTTTTTGTATTTCTTTGCAACGAAAGTAATCTTTATGATTGATGATAGGGAGTTAAACACTCAATTGTATCAAAATTCGGACGATTTACTTCGGGATTTACAGGATAACTTAATAAATTATGACGGTGATAGGATTGAAGTAGGGGGAGGAGTGTATCAACATTCTGAAACGAGGTTTCAAGCCAACTCTTTGCTTCTTCACGAGATAAAATAATGGGCATGCGATGATGAATGGGTTGCATCACTGGATTGGCATCTGTCGTTAGAATGGCACAGGTAGAGTTTTCTTTCACGTCATGATTGAGATTCCAAATACCTGCAAGAGCAAATATCGGTTGCTGATCGAGATAAAAGTAATAGGGGAGTCGCTTTTTAGATTGATTTTTCCATTCATAAAATCCGCTGACCAAAATGATGCATCTTCGCATCATGAAAGCTTTTTGAAACATTGGTTTTGTTAAAAGGGAATCGTTGCGTACATTGATCAAAGGTTTACTTTCTGGGCTGGTCTGATAACCCCATTTTAAGATTCCAGCACGCGTTTTTTTTCCATCATAGATAAGCGAGATGAGTCCTTCTCCTGGAGTAACGTTGTAACGTGGGAGAGGAGTTTTTACATCAAATTGAGCGATGTTATACTCCTCATTAAGATAGGCGGTAAGTTCATGATACTCGATATTGATAACCACACGACCACACATAGTATCACCTCTTGCACTTATTATATCAAATTTTAGATCAAAAGAAAAGAACTCTAAAATTTTTCAGAATTCTTCCTTAATAATTATATACAAAAATATGAATATAGCAATCCGAGAATTCCCATCATTACTTCAAAAAGCGACGAATAATCTGATCTTTCTTATCATGATAGGGAGGATAGCGTAATGATATGTCAATGGCATTGCTTTTTATCAAAACACTCTTTGTGTGTGTAAAAGTGTCAAATCCGTACTTCCCATGATACTCGCCCATGCCACTATCACCAACACCACCAAATCCCATATGATTGGTAGCAATATGGACAATTGTGTCATTAATGCATCCTCCTCCAAAAGGAATATGAGTGAGGAAATTAGTAGCACGAACTTTGTTGGTTGTGAAGTAATAAAACGCAAGAGGATGTGAATTAGCCTCAATCATCGGAACGACATCTTCTATTTTTTGAAAGGTAAGAATCGGTAAAATCGGACCAAATATTTCTTCTTGCATGATGGGATCTTCGAGTGTGACTCTCGTCATAATGGTCGGAGAGATCTTGAGTGTACTGAGATCAGACTCGCCACCAAAGACTATTTTTTTAGGGTCTAGAAGCCCCATCAATCGATCAAAATGTTTTTGATTAATAATGTGACCATAATGATCATGATGAATGGGATCATTGCCAACAAAGGTAGGAATGATTTTTTTTAGTTCTTCGACCAAAGCATCATGAACAGATTCATGAACTAAGATGTAATCTGGAGCGATGCAAGTTTGTCCAACATTGATGAGTTTTCCAAAAGCAATGCGTTTTGCTGTGAGTGAAATATGGGCTGTTTCATCTACAATACAGGGGCTCTTTCCCCCAAGTTCTAAGGTGACAGGTGTTAAATGAGCTGATGCTTTCTCCATGACCAATCGTCCAACTGTCTTCCCACCTGTAAAGAAAATATAGTCAAAGTTTTGATTGAGTAAATCCTGATTTTCAGCTCTTCCGCCTAAGACCGCATGAACATAGGGGCTCGGGAATGTTTCATGGATGAGTTTTTCAATGACAAGAGAGGTGTGGTGTGAATAATCACTGGGCTTTAAAACCGCTGTATTCCCACTGGCAAGGGCATCAATCAAAGGAGTAAGAGTGAGCATGAAGGGATAGTTCCAAGGACTCATGATAAGAACCACCCCATAGGGACACGGAATCCTATAACTTTTTGCTTTAAATTGAACGAGCGGAGTTAAAACACGTTTCGTTTTACTGAAACGTTTTATGTTTTTTAACATGAAATCAATTTCAGAATAAACCATTCCTACTTCACTCATATAGGCTTCTGTTTTGTTTTTTCCTAAATCTTGATAGAGAGCATTTAGAATCTCTTCTTCCATGTCTTTCATTTTTTGTCTTAATCGTTTTAACATGACCCGACGAAAAGCAAGATCCATTGTGATTCCTGTATTAAAATATTCGCGTTGACTTTCTATGATTCCTTTAATATCCATATCTCAACCTCCGATAATTTATTATACCATAATTGTCACTTTTTAGGGAGGGAATGAAGAAAGAGACTGTTTTTCAGTCTCTCCAACGATGTTTCTTATCTGTATCGCCAATGATTACTCCAGCAATTGGAATGATAAAGAAGACGAGCCAGCCCGGATGCCATAAGCCCCACAAAAAGCCCATAAGTAAGTAAGACACAACAACCATAAGTACAACAAGACTCATGGATAGTAGTTTCTTAGAAAAGAGGATGGTTGACATTAACGGAATTAGTAAGAATAAAACCCAAAGAGGATGCCATAATCCCTCGGTAAAGCCAAAAAACAAGTAGATGACAGTGACCGCTAGAGGCGTGATTCCCATCACTTTACTTTTCCATCCCGATTGATGATTGGGGAGGCTTTCTTCCTCATCTCGCATGACTTTAATGCCGATTTTGTTCATCTGCTTTTGATCGTCCAAATCGATTTCTTTTTCTTGATCGTTTTCGATAAAAATTACTTTTTTCATATTTTTCTCCTATAAATGTATGATGCGTTCAACACGAACTGATTTCCCTAATTCTAATGATTGTCGATATTCAATCACGGTAAATTCACTACTTCCTCGCACAATCACTTCATCCCCTGATAGACGATTTCCAATGACATTAATGACTTCTATTTGGGTAGCTTCAATGTCTTTTACTTTGCTTTGTTCATGTTTGCTCTCAATAAATATATGATCACCATATACATTTTGAAAAACACACTCTTTGGTTTTAACTCGTAAGAGACCCACATTCATATCTCCATTGAAAGTTCCTCTTCCTGAGAGGTGAAGTCTTTCTGATTCGGTTTCACCGATGACTGTAAGAGCCCCACTAAAATGAAGTTCATTTCCTTTTAAATCTTTTTGAAAGCGGCAACTTCCACTTGCATGACCAATCTTAATGTTTGCATCTTCTAAAAAGACACATGAGCCAGCCACATTGAAGTCATCAATTTGAATCGGTCCTGTGATTTTACCACTTCCAGCGACCCGGATGTTTTTATATGTGCCTCCATTGATAATGCCCGAACCAACAATTTTTGCTTCTTCCATGTTTATTTTCCCTCCTATAAACTTTTAGCAATGATATTTGCTACATCTTCAAATTTAATCGAATTTACAACCTTTAAATGATGATCAAGGACAAGGGTGTCCTTCGCAAATAACAAATATTTGCGATCCACTTCAATAACATAACATGTAAAATTGAGACCATCGACGAGACTAAAATCACATTGCAAATAATCTTCACTATGTATCTCATCTTTATATAAAGAAAAGATATAAACAAGAATAACTTCATGTAAATGGAGCGTTGATTTTTGACTTGTAAATAATTTTAAAATCAATGGATCTAGTTCATCAATCATGACTAATTCACGAACACTAAACATTCGTCTTTCAAGATTGGGATTTAAAAAAGCTCTTAATTGATCCAGTTGATAAATGTCTTTAAGCTCGAGAATTTTTTGAATTCGAGGAATAATCAAATCACGTTTAAAGTAGGTTTCTTGCCCTGTGGATACAGATTGTTTATTAAACCATTCATCAGGGATGAGACCTTCTCGTTTCCATCGATATAGTTGTCCATAAGAAATATTCATTTCTTTCAGTAAGTCCTTTTTTGATATCATGATTTCACCTCATGTCATTATTATACCGTAACATTGTTACGTTGTCAATACCTTTTTGTAAAATAATGTTATATTATGAAAAAACCACACAATGAAGTGTGGTTTTACTTTATGCAACTTGATAATATAGCCAAAGGAAGAGGAATGACAATGCAAGAAATGCAAGTCCTACAATAACAAGATATCCAAATCCGAGCTTGCGATCTTGTTTAGCCACTCGATAATCATAAAATGTTTTGTGTTTTACCTTCATCATATCGCGACGGAATAGGTCGAAGAATCTTCCCACGCCGTAGACCAACATATCAAAGGTACCACCATTACTTGCAAGGACGAGAAGGCCAAAGCCAGTAATCAAGACACCTGCAACAAAGAAGGCATCGGTCAATACTTTATAAACCTCAACGGCATCGTCAAGACCAAATATATTTTTTGATAACACAATGGCAAGGACAATCAAACATCCTACTCCAGAGGTAATCAAGTACCGAATGGTTTTTTTCATAAGTTTCCTCTTTTTAGACTATTAACTCTCTTTTATTTCCGTTTGATATTTTTCAAATTCTACTGAATTACAATAAACGAAATGTCCAGGAGTAATTTCTCTCATGATAGGTTGCTCAGTCGAATAGTCATGATCGGATAATGGATTATAAACTGTTCTTTTTCGCTTCTTTTCAAAGAATGGATCAGGGAATGGAATCGCTGATAAGAGTGACTTTGTGTATGGATGCAATGGATGTTTAAATAGCTCATCACTGGATGCCAATTCAACAATTTTTCCATAGTACATAACAGCGATTCGATTAGAAAAGTATTTTACAACAGCGAGATCATGAGCAATAAACATGGTTGTTAAACCCATGCGATCACTGAGTTCCCTCAAGAGATTAATGACCTGAGCTTGAATGGAAACGTCAAGAGCAGAAATCGGTTCATCAGCGATGACTAGTTCTGGATTAAGGATGATGGCTCGGGCAATTCCAATCCGTTGACGTTGTCCTCCTGAGAATTCATGGGGATAACGTGTGGCATGTTCGGGAACGAGTCCAACCAAATCCAAAATCTTAAAGACTTGTTCATCAATGTATTTCTTATCTTTAATACCACGAATGATTAGTCCTTCAGCGATAATATCGCGTACGGTCATCCGAGGATCTAATGACGCAATTGGATCTTGGAAAATCATCTGAATCTTATTCATGATGCGATCTTTGCGTGCAAGCTTCAATTCTTCTTTATAACGAGCTTCAAGCGATTCAAGTTTTTCAGGATCAGTTTCTTTTGCAAGCTCTGGTTCAAAGCGATCTCTCACCTTTTGCATTTCAAATTCAGCAAATTCGCGGTTGCAATACTTATGATCATGTTTAGCAGATTCAATTTGGGCGGTGTTTTCACGAACAACTTGAATCAAAGCCTCATCACTAGCTTTAGCAAGTGCAAGATACTTTTCTTTCTCGGTTTCGGGATTGGAACCTGTAGCAATCGCCTGTTTCATAGCTGCTTTATAGCTTGCTAATTCTTGACGATTTTTTAACTTAGCGTCTTTAATGGCTTGCTTATAAGGACGAATACCTGCACAAATGCGTTTTCCATCAAAATAGACGGATCCACCAGTACAATCATATAGGCGAATGATAGAACGTCCAGTCGTCGTTTTTCCACAACCAGATTCCCCAACAAGTCCGAAAACTTCACCTTTATAAATATCAAAACTAACATCATTGACAGCTCTTAATACCCTATGCCCTAATTTGAAAAATTGTTCAAGATGTTCAACTTTTAGTAATACTTTCTTTTCTTCATTAGTGTTGTTCATTTTTTGCAATCTCCTCATTGATACGGGCAATTCGATCACGAATGATCTTAGGGGTTTCAACTTTTGGCGCATTGGGATGTAAGAGCCAAGTAGCTGCGTAATGACTTTCAGTCACTTCAAATAGCGGTGGTTGTAATTCAAAATCAATTTCCAATGCATATTTATTCCGTGCAGCGAACGCATCCCCTTTCGGTGGGAATATCATGTTGGGAGGTGTCCCAGGAATGGCTTCAAGTCGTTCCTTGGTATTGATATCTGGCATACTGCACAACAATGCCCATGTGTAAGGATGACGTGGATCATAGAATACTTCTTCTGTTTTTCCGAATTCCACAATTTTACCAGCATACATAACTGCAACGCGGTCTGCCATGTTTGCAACGACTCCTAAGTTATGGGTGATGAAGATGACGGATAAGTCTCTTTCAGCTTTTAATTTATTGATGAGTTCAAGAATTTGTGACTGAATGGTTACATCAAGAGCAGTAGTAGGTTCATCGCAAATTAAGATGTCAGGATTAGCCGATAAAGCAATGGCGATAACGATACGTTGTCTCATTCCTCCAGAAAATTCGAAAGGATATTGATTGTAACGAATGGTTGGTTCAGGAATCCCTACTTCTTCTAAGAGTTTTAACGCTTTCGCTTTTGCCATCTTCATGGTCATTTGTGATACCAATTTTGAGGCTTCATCCTTAAAGAAATCGATGAGATTCAATACTTCTTGGGGAAGATTACATTGATCACCACAAGCAAGATCATTGTCTAGACTCTTAATTAATGCACTCACCACTTGACAAATATTCTTTTGAGCAAGTTCGAGGTCAACGAGAACTGGAGGTTTAAGTTTCCAGTCGGGTGTTTTACCAATTCTAGTAAGGGCTTGATATTTTGCATTAGCCCGATCGAATTTTCTTTGTTCAATGGGATTATGAACTACTCCTCTAAAATAGGTATTAAGGGAAGTGCGTAAAGCTGAAGCAAATGAATACTCGGTACTATTTTTCTTTGTTGATAAGCGGTTGATGGCTTCGTTCACGAGAGTCGAAATTTCTTTCCCTTGTTCATAAGTGACTTTGCGATCAAGAGTATCGGATTTGAGGTATTCCAAATAAACTTTGGCTTTTTCAATGATGGATGCCTTAAGCGTAATCGATTTTTGAAGGGCATTTAAGATTCCTTGCCCTACAATTTCTTTAAAATTGTTGAGGAAATTAGTATCTAAGTATTCTTTAGTCATCGCATCCAGTTCATTGATGCTCATAGAAGAAACATCAGTGGATGGGTTTTTCATGACATAATAACCCAATGTAAAGTAATTTGGTTTTTGTTTGAGTGCAGTCTCGTTCACAATCTTCGATAATTTCTTAAGTACTTCAACAGCATCTGCTACAAGAATCTTCTTCCCAAGCTTTAGTAAATTGGTGAGATCTTGTTGGATGGAAACGAGATCTTCTGATGTGACGAGCACATATGCATGAGTGCTTGCTTTGATTGAACGAAGAATTTCACGTATTTCTTTTACAAGATCAACTTTTTGTTTCTTTTCAATCAAGAACAATAAATTATCAATGGTTAATTGGAGACCGATGAGTTCAGCCATCGCTTCATTATAAACACGTTCTAACTTGGTTTGTTCAACACAGAAGTTGTTAAATGTATCAATGACTTCTTTGTTTTTCTTAATGGCTTCGGGGTTTTCTGCACCTGTTACTTGATCAACATGTTTATTGAGTAGTTTTATTTTCAAATTGAAGTTGTGACGAGCATTACGACGTGAAGTTCTTGTTTTTAGAATCATGGCCTCTGTAAGTTGCTGACCAACTCGCATAATAGGATTCAAACTAGAAAGAGGATCTTGGAAAATCATAGCAATTTTATCACCACGAATTTTATGGAAATCATCCTCCGTAATTTTTAGAAGATCTTGACCATCGTAGAGGATTTCTCCACCTTCAACAATTGAGTTCCCAGCCAAAATTCCAATAATGGCTTTGCTTGTGACGGATTTCCCTGAGCCAGATTCACCGACAATGGCAAAAGTTTCACCTCTGTATAGGTCAAAGGAAATGTCACGAACAGCTTTTAAGATACCGCCTTGGGTTCTAAATGCAATTTGTAAGTTTTTTACTTCTAATTTTTTCTCCATAATTAGTCCTCCGTTCCTCTTAATGATGGGTTGAAGGCATCACGTAAGCCATTACCGAATAAGTTAAAACTTAACATCAATAAGCTTATAAATAAAGCCGGGAAGAATATCATGTGAGGATATTGAGCAAGATAAGGTTGAGCATTAGCAAGTAAGGTTCCAACACTGGTTGTATCTCCTGTATTTAAGTTAATGATACCCAAATAACTTAAAGTTGTTTCTGAGAATATCATACCAGGAATAACAAGAACGAAACTTGTAATGAGGGTTCCTATAGCGTTCGGGAAGATATGTTTGAACATAATACGACGATCGTTTGCGCCTAAAGTTCTAGCTGCTAAGACATATTCTTGGTTTTTAAAACGATAGAATTGCATCCGCGTTCTTCCCGCCATTCCAATCCAGCCCGTTATGAAGAATGCAATGAACAAGATTAAGGCTTGCGGCACACCTGTAAAGTGGTATTTCAAGAGTGAAATAACAATCATAAATGGGACTGCTGCTAATACGTCAACGATACGTTCCATAACAATGTCAATAGTACCTCCATAATAGCCTTCAATAGCACCATAGATGGCACCAACAATTAGGTTGATGGAAGCAACAATGATGGCAAGCATGAAACTAAAGCGAGCACCACTTGCAAGGCAAGTTAGGATATCAGCACCAAAGTTGGTTGTTCCAAAAAGGAACATTGGTTCAGTAATGCCGTCTTTTAAATATTCGGAATGATAATAAATATAGTATTCATAATAATTAACGCGCACACTATAGCCAGTTTGGTTGGTGGTCGCATAATCATATAAATAGGCGTCTCCTTCATAACGAACAGTACTAAAATAGTCATCATTCCCTGTATATGGTTTATAGATGGGAATGAAATTTTCATCATCATCTAAAACAACAGTTGTTTTCCCATTAATTTCCTCGGTCGCAAACCAGTAGTTTCCGACTTTATTAATATCTTGACGGGAAGTAGGACGTTTGTCCGGATCAGTAATAGGATAAATGACTTGAATACCAGTTTTATCTTGATAGTTTTGTAGAGCTATATATTGATCCTGTCTTAAATCCATCAAAACGACGCCGACAGCTTGGTAGGTGTCTAGACGATATTTGTAGAAAGTGACCGGTTTGCCAGCCAAGTTGATATCTGTGAAAACTGTATATTTTTGATCGACAATCGCGTTTTTACCTGTTTCAAATCCCATGGAATAGTAGAAATAGAAATCCTGGGCATTTGTCTCTTTTACAGTGGTTCCATCCCAAAAGTTAATCCCCATTTTTACAAACAAAGGATTCTTGGGAGTGAGATAACGATAATAAGTATCATCATAACTCACCTCATATTGTGAGAAAATCGGCACAAAAATAGCAAATAGGATTAACATTCCAATGATGATGGTGGCTGTAATTGAGGCACGATTGCGTTTAAACCGACTAAAAGCATCTTTTAAATAACTGATTGGTTTTGTTTCCAATTTTTGATCATGTAAACGCCCTTCAGTTGACGCAAATACAAATTTATCTTTTGAAATACGATAATCTGTTGCTTTCATATTATTTCGCCCCCATTCTGATTCTTGGGTCTATAAATCCATAACTGATATCAATCACAATACCAGCTGCTAATCCTACGAAGGTGTAAAATGCTGACAAAAGCATAAAGAAGTCATAGTCGTTACTATTAATTGCAGCGAGATATAAGCCTCCAACACCAGGGACACTAAAAATCTTTTCAATGATCAATGATCCGCTTAATACACTAATAAATTCACCAATAATCATTGGGAAAATTGGTACCATCGCATTACGTAAAGCATGTCGTGTGGTAGCTTGTCCTTTGGTTAAACCTTTTGTGCGAGCAAGTAGCATAAATTCGCTTGTTAAAACTTCGGTTAACTCTGCACGTGTAAAACGAGCATAACCAGCAATAGAGCCAAAAGATAGACTGATTACACTTGGAAACATCGACTTAAACATTTCCACTGTAAAATAGTCATATCCACCCAGCATTGTTTTTGGGAACAAATTTAATTTGAAGCACAATAAATACTGTACAAGAAATGCATATACAAAACTTGGCACCGATATAAATACCATAACGCTTGTACTAATGGTATGATCTTGCCATTTGTTCTTTTTAAGAGCAGCAAAAATACCCAAAGCAATTCCAATAGGAACAGCAATTAGTGAAGAATAGATATTGATTAATACTGTTGGTGGAAGTTTCTTCACAAAAACATCCCAAACTGGCATATTGCGATATTCAGATAGATTGACGCCAATTCCCCAATCTCCATTAAGAACAATTCTTTTAATATAGTTGAAGAATTGGACAGGGATAGGATCATAATACCCCCGTGCTTCTAATTGGTTTCGGATAATATCTGCATCTCTGCCCCATTGAACATCAATAACAATAGGTAGCAACTTGATGAGGACAAAACATATGATAATAATGATTGAAAATGTCATAATCATCAAGCCAAGTCTTTTTAAAATGTATTTAAACATATACATAATCGTAATTCTCCTTATAGATAAGATAACGAAATTGGATGATGAATCCAATTCGCTTATCGATATATTCCCAAAAAAACATCAAAGTGTGGGGCAATTATTTACAACTGCCCCACACTATGAATATTAAGTCGTTAATTATCCTTTATAATTAATATCTCCGTTGTTATCCGCAATAACTTTAGCCCATCCATTGTCTGTATAGTTGTAAGTTATATAACGAATGCCCCCGTAAGCCATGAAGGTGTTATAAGTGTAAGTCTTAAATTCAATCTTGTAAGAAAGTAGACTTGCTCCATAGTTGTTGTATAGAGGAACAGTATAATATACTTTTAATATTTCTTTTTCAAGAGCAGCAATTAAAGTTAAACGTTTAGCTTCTTCAAGAACGCCAGCTCCGAAATCATACTTAGCACCAGTAGCGCCATTCAAGCAATCATACCAATCAAGTAGGCTTAAAGTATCAGTAACATCTACTCCGCCTTCTCCGCCACCAACCATTGTGAATTCCATAGTAACTTCATCAGTTGCCCATGCACGTGAATACATATATGATGGTGATAGGTAAGCAAGTAGGAAGTATCCTGGATCCCAAGCAGCGCCTGTCCAACCACCCATACAAACGTCATATGCGCCTGAACGGAAATCGTTAGCCCATGTACTACCTTTAGCAATTTGTTCGAATTCCATTCTTCCTTCAAGTGGAGTTCCTACAACAAGTTCAGTCCAAGCATCTTCTAGATAATCAAATCTTCTGATGACTGCTTCTGTAAGTGTTCCGGTACCTAAAGTTAATTTAACTTTATCTGTAGCAGAAATATCGCCGGCAGCAAGAGCAGCATTGTATGCACTAGTAACTAATGCACGAGCAGCAGTTAAATCATAACCAGTGATGGATTTTTCTGCGAGTTCGAGGCTATCAAATTGAGTAGCATCCACATTGTAAACATCGCAAAGAACTTGTCTTGCAACATCTTCATTTCTATAAACGCCACCATTAGCGACATCATAGTAATGCATTGAGTTGAATAGTCCAAATCCAGCTAAGGAACTGGTTGTTGTTTGTGCAGCAAATTCAGCACGGTTAATACCAAGTGATAATGCTTTACGGAAATCAGTATAAGCTAGCATTGATTTATTATAGCCAGTTGTTTCGCGAGCTTTCAAAGCAGCTACATCTGATTGTAATTGTAATGAAGCAACGAAATCATCTGGAGTATAATATGCACGTTCGCTTGATTTATAATCTGTAGCGATGGATACATCAATCCCGATATTGTCAATTTCACCAGCCTTGAACTTCAACCATGCAGATTGCCATTCAGATAATGTTTCACAATAAATTGTGTCTGTTTGATATTGATTTGGATATAAATTAGCAGTGAATCCAAACCAATTATCATTACGAACTAATTCATATTCTTTACCAGCTTGGAATTTAGATAATTTGTATGGACCCCAACTTGCAGAATTAGAAACACTGTTGTTGTAAGTAGATGTCCATAAAGTACTACCAGAAGCTGGAGCAACTTTATTTGCTTCGTAAAGTGATTCTTTAACAAGTGGTAAGCTTGCCATGTTATAAGCAGCTTTATAAGTTAAATTTCCTTCATCATCAAGAAGATCTAATGATTTGTCAAGAATGATGACTAATTCATAATCGCTTTCAGCAAGAATTCCGACATCTTCAAAATCCATTGCAGCATATTCATTTTCGTAAACCATGTAGTATGGTACGTTTGATGCAGGTTCATGTCCCCAGTTATCAGTATCGATAAGAGTTGTAACCAATGCGATTGTTTCATCAGTGACATCAACACGACCATTTTCATCTGCAAGAGCTTGTAATGCAGCAAATGCAGTTGCATCTAAGTAAGCACGGTAGTCAGTGACAGTATCGCCACCGCACCAAGCAAGTGGATCTAATAAACTAAACTTAACAGCCATACCGTTAGGTAACTCATAAACTCCACCATCTAATACAAGGTCAGCAACTGTATACTTTTGATCTCCAGTTGAAGCGTTGTCAACAAAAATCTTTTGTCCTTGCTTAGCATAGTTTTCAGCATTGTGAATGATTGTTGCACCAACATAGAAACTATCAGCACGGTAGTTTTGGAATAGTGGATCTAATTGTTGTTGCATAGTGTATACAAAGTCTTCAGCTTTAATTGGTGTGCCATCATCCCAAGTTAAGTCTTGTCTTAAAGTGATTTTATATGCACGCCCTTTAGCGTCTTCTTCAATACCCCATTCAAGGCCTTCATAGTCTGCTGATACATCTTCTAAGAGTGTTGCAGCAGCATACTCAATATCAAATTTACCGTCAATTATTTCACCCTCATTATCGAACTTGAAATCAAATGAGAAGAAACTACTTCCCAAAAAGTTCATAATTTGAGTGTCATTGTTGTCTTGATATGTTAATTCATTCCAATTTGATGGAGATTGAGCTGTAAAAATGTTATAAGTATAGCCAGAATTATCTACTACTGGGGGTTTCTTACAACCGATTGCAGCTACTGATACTAAGACAACTAGTAGAGCGGTAAATAATACGCGAACAAATCTTTTAGTTATCATAAATTTTCCTTCCTTTCAAAATTTATATCTCATTATATCACTTCTGATTTTAAATTTCAACACATTTCGTAAAAAATTAAATGTAAACGCTTTAGACGGTGTTTTTTTGGCAATATTTTTAACATAATTCCTCCATTATTTTTAGCATAATGTAGGAATTTTTCCTTAAATTTTCATATGACAATCACCCTTTGTTTTGGTTATAATAACACATCAACAATAGAAAATCAAGTAATATTATAAAAATAAAATTTCATATTTGAAAAAACGAAAAAACCAAGCTATTAACTTGGTTTTTGAGGGGTTTAATCTAATTCTAAGGATGGTGCTTTGTACTCACGAGTTCTCAGTTTACCATCTAGGGCAAATAAGCCATTGGGATTGTGTAAATCATAAGCAAGAATTAAATCAGTTGCATTTTTTTCTTCTTCAACTTGCTCTTTAATGAACCAATGTAAGAATTCTTGGGTTTTGAATTCATGAGTTTTCATGGCTTCTTCATAGATGGCATTGATCGATGCGGTCACAAATTCTTCATGTTTTAGAGCTTCTTCAAGAGGAACTCGATGATTTCCATATGTTTTGCTTGGTTTCGCAATGGCCTCTAATTCGACTTCAAATCCATTGTTTTGTAAATATTGAATAAATAGCATCGCATGATCCATTTCTTCTTTTGCTTGAACTTTAAACCAATTTGCAAATCCTTCCATGCCCTTATTGATGTAATAATGAGCCATGTCCAAATACAAATAAGCTGAGAACATCTCTTTGTTCACTTGTTCGTTTAATAATTTTGATACGTTTTTGTTTAACATATTGATCACTCCTTTTTTACTTTACAAGGTCATTGTATCATGTAAAGGGGGTATGCGCAAGTAATGTGCTTTTTTCTATTCCTCGTGATACAAGGATGATGAATAAGTGCAATCCATTACATTATTTTTTAGATTAAAAAAGCTAAAAAAGCCATCTTTCATTGAAGAAGTGGCTTTTTAAGAAGTTATTTAAAACGATTGATTGTTTTGGATTTTGATAGAGCATTTTCTCTGGTACTATCGTCGGCCACGAAAGCCACCATATCCACCAGGATTCCAGTCTTGCGTTTTTCGATGAATTTCGGGAAGGGCATCGTTCGTTGAATGATTGTCATGAGCGTAAATATCGTTGGTAAAACCTCGATACTGATTAAATGATTCATTGTTTTTCTTTCGAATCATCCCGATTATGATTCCGGGATGATGATTAAAGCAATCAGCCCAATGACGATAATAATATCTCCACTTGTATCACGTCCATTTTGTACTACAGGTTCATCACCATTCAAACAGAATGGTTGAAGGGTGTTTAGCAAATTTAAAATTATTAAACCTATTTTAATCATGAAAGATGTTCCCTTCTTAGATTCTTGGATAAAGGGCATTGGTCTTTTAGTTGTTTTGATTGTGACCGAATGGCTTTACAACGTTTACCATTCCAAATGAGATTCCAAGGCATTTTTAACATATTTCCTAAGGCTTCATCGCTTAACCAACTTTGACATGGGACGACATCCCCATTTGGTGCAATGGCCATGTTGGATAGACAAGCACCGCACGAAGGAATTGTGAGCCCAAGGGATGTTAATTTTTCCTCACTAACCCACCCAGGAGAGGTAAAACTAAGTTCCATTTGATTTGATTTTGTGAAGGCACAAGCTTTTTCAAGGACGGTTTCCAGTTCATTTTCGGTCAATTGTGAGTCCGTTTGATGGGAAGCATTTCCCGTTAAAATGAGGCCGGAACACGATACAAATTCGACTCCCAACTCTTTTACAAATTTTAATGTTGATAAATAATCTTGATTTTTGGTACATAAAGGGGTGTTTATGCTTAAATTCAACTGATTGGCTAAAGCATTTTTAATTCCATCTACCGTATCATCAAAATGATTTCCCCCAACAAGGGTATTATGTATTTCAGGATTGGAGGAATATAGGGTCACTTGAACGCTATCTAAAGATGCTTCATACAATTCAGCACATAATTTGGAGGTTAGTTTAATTCCATTGGTATTGAGTCTTGTGACAAACCAACTGGCATATCCCACCAATTCCACCAAATCCTCACGCATTGTTGGTTCTCCCCCAGTAAAGGTAATTTGAGGGATATAAGCGCTTTTACAACGATTGATGACTTCTTTCCATTGACTCGTCGATAAGGAAGTTGTTGATGCGAGTGGTTGAACACCTGCATAGCAATGAAGACATTTTTGATTACAATTCCAGTGATTTTTCTCCATCATCGGACTAATGAGCAAATCCATTCGATGGGGAGAACGCATATATTTTGCATATTGTGATAAAGTCATATGACCGATTTCAATCGGAGGTGTGACGCCTTTTGCGAGGTCAGTAATCGTTTCGATAATATCACCCAAATCACTAAGGAGAACTTTACTTGAGGTTTTAGGAAAGACTTTTTCAGTAGCGGCCACAGTTGCTTTCAATATTTCATTCATTTCATCATCACTCATATTGCTGTGTCCATGGAGGTTGAGTTCGCGTATGAATAAAGTGAGGAGGATAGCCCATGATGTATTGATTGGAATGATATGAAGGCCATTGATGATGACAACCCAACTAATTCTTGGAGTTAACTTTCGTGGAGGAATTAAATGTATACGGGCAACACCAACCCCTCGAGGATTTAATGTCGTATGAATGATGCCATCAATCGATTTAAAGAATTCTTTTACTTGTTTGGTCATCCATAATCTCCTTTTCTTTTTCAAGATGGCTCGTAATCACTTGATGAATTTGCTTTACATCACAAGTGATGCGACTAAATTCTTTTCGAGAACAACCTGCTCTTCCACCCCCTGCACAGGCGCAGGCACAAGCACATGCACAAGAAGAACCTCCACCCAATCCAGCAGAGCGATGGGTGGTGGGGTTATTAATCACCTTCCCTTTGTGATTAAAACCACCGTTATAATGAGAGCCTCTCCCCCAGTGTGTGTAATACAGGCCACCAAATCCCCGATAAGAGTAATAAGGATTAGCTGTTCTATTTGATACGATGACAACAGTCATAATAACAGCGATAACAGCAATGATGATAAGGATAATAAGGACGATATCTTTTGATGAAACATCGTTCGTCGCTCCATAATCTAGTTCAGGAAATGATATTTCAGAGTAACGAACATGAACCTCGATGGTTTCTTCAAAGTTAAGATAATAGTCCCAAATCCAGTAGTTATCATCTTCACTATTGGCATTGTTAACAAGAACATTCGTTTTTTCCCATCGAACGATGGCTTGTTTGACTTCAATCTCACTAAACCAACCTGGTTGATAGGAATAATCAACAAATCCTTCTTCGATATTGTAAAGGTGAGATTGATGCGTAGAGAAAGCAAAATGGATGGTTTCGTCGGCATAGGTTGGCTCTGTAAAGTCGACTCGAACAAAGGAACCTCCTTGATAACTTGAATATCCAATGTCCTCAATATTACCCGTTAAAGCAGTAATTTCATCGACATGTTCATTAGGAATTCCAATAATCACCCAAGTGAGGGGACCTTCACGAGTATCATTTAACACTTTCCAATCAAAGGAGAAAAGCATATCCATAGATCCATCATTCCGTGGCTCAAGGGTAATCTCGTACTTGGTAACTTCATCAACGGGAGAGAAAACTTCCTCGCATCCTCCTAATGTTAAAGAAAAGAAGAAAATGAAAAGAAGAATCAATATTTTTTTCACTGCAATCATTCCTTTCTCATACCTTTTAAAGGCTATTCATAGGTGGATGAGAACATCATCCAATGTTTCATAATACGTGTTGTAACTAGTCATTATTAATATTATAACATGAATTTTTCTAATACAATAGAAAATATTTTTATAGATAATACAAGTATATGTTTTTCTCTAATGTAAAAATCAGTTCACGAATGAACTGATTTTATCCTTATAGATGCAATTGATACT
>JAQVOS010000069.1 GCA_028702495.1 Bacilli bacterium | reverse complement strand
GTTGACAGAGTTTTATCCAATCTGCTGCCGTTTTACTTTCAGCAAGTCCTTTACATCCTGCAAATCGATCATCACTATTGGCATCATATTCTAATATTTCTTGTTTGAAAGCCTTCAGTTCATCTTCATATTCAAGTGTTGCTTCAATGAGTTTAATCATGATGAGGGCCTCCTAACCACCACTAAAAATTTGTAGTCCTATTTTTGGGAATTTAATGTTTATTTTTTTGTGATTTTCAAAGATTTCATCATGATATAATCCCCTTGTCCTTCATCATCAAGTTTTTCCATGATGATTTCATAACCCAATCGCTTGTAAAAATGGAAGGCTGGATTACGCTTTTCGACCGAGAGGGATGTTTGTTTGAATCCATCTGTTTGTAATAACGTAAATAATTTTTTCATGAGTTTTGTCCCAATCCCATAGCCACGAAACTCCGGAAGAATAGATATGGCCAGTTCTGGTGTTTCATCATCAACATGACCATATGCGCAAATGATTCTGGTCCATGCAGCTCCGATGATTTGACCATTTTGTTCGGCCACAACCCCTAAGTCTCCCTGTTTTGACCCAAAATGATCAATATAGACATTAATTTCAGGCACTTGAATGATGTCTCTTGAGAGGGGATGACTCCCTTCAGGAATAAAGATTGCTTGATATAAAAACTCAGGAAGGACTAGAAAATCCGATTTCTCCATTTTTCTAATTCGTGGATCGAGAAGTTTGGCTGTGATGAGGGTGTAACTTTTGGCATGAATCGTAATCACCACACCCTGATGATAAACATACCAGTTTTTTCCTTGTCCGATGATTAAATCAGCTTTCTTAATGGTTTCTTGACACCATAAAACAATATCTTCATCTTCAAGATGAAGGTTCTCTTTAATTCGCATGAGTCCTAAGGGAGTGATATGAATTTTTTCAAGATGGTCGTGTAACGTTTGCATGATAATTCCTCAACTTTTAGGCTTGTTTTTTTGATAGACAAACGATGGTTTCTACATGTTTGGTCCAACAAAACATATCTACGGCGATACTATCTATGATTTGATAGGTTGGAATGAGTGTTTTAAGATCACGAACAAGGGTGGTTGGATCACATGAAACATAAAGCACTTTTTTTGGTTTCAGTTTCAATATGGAATCTAAAAAAGAAGGGGTTGATCCAGTCCGTGGAGGATCCATAATCAAACAATCAATATGTTCATTGTTTTTCGCAATGGCATTTAAGAAATGAGTTGCATCATCACAAAAAAATTGGACATTTGTGATTTTATTATCTTTCGCATTACTGATGCCCGCTCTTACAGCATCGGAGTTGTTTTCAACACAATACACTTGTTTGGCTTTTTTAGATAGAATCATGCCAATGGTTCCGATTCCTGAATAAGCATCCAAAACAATTTCGGTTCCTTTTAACCCTGCCATTCTTTCAACATGGCCATATAACACTTCTGTTTGTTTGGGATTGACTTGGAAAAATGACTTGGAAGTGATTTTAAAGCGTAAGGAACACAAAGTATCGCTAATCCAACCTGGACCATATAAAATACGTTCCTTTTCTCCTAAAATGATGCTCGTTTTCCGAGGATTGACATTTTGAATGATGGTGGTGATTGCGGGAAAGGCTTGCCGCAATTCTTTTACAAATTCACTACGACCTGGAAACACTTCACTAGCGGTCACGATGACCACCATCACTTCATGACTTACAAATCCTTCTTTTAAGAGCGCATGACGAATGAGGCCGCTTCCGCGGTCCTCATCATAGGCTGATAAATGAAGTTTGTCGATGAGTTTGGGAAGGAAGGTCGCAATGTTATTTAAGAGTTCACTATGGATGAAGCATTCTTCAAGATCAATCACGCGATGAGTATTTTCTTCATAAAACCCGCCGATGGTCTTTCTTCCTTCTCTTTTAAAGGTCACTTGCATTTTATTGCGATAACGGGTTGGATTTTCCATTCCACAAATATGAGTGGGGAAGCCAACTAGTTTTTCTTTCTGAAATAAAGAGGCAATCAAAGCTTTTTTCTCTTCTAAGCCCTCCTCATACGTTTTATGGAGAAGGTTACAACCACCACATCGTTTATAAATCGGACACTTGAGCATATTTTGACTCCATTTTATCCATCCAATATCCTATCACAATCCCAAGGATGAGGGTAAATAGACCTATCACAATATTAAGGGCGAGCTGGTTTTGCATTTCATTGGGATAGTCTTGGGTCATGGCATAGATGATTGAAAAGGGGGATGATATTAATAATCCAAAGATGGTCGCATAAACGCGTTGCCGTTTTACTTTCAGAAAGTAGGACATCATCTTTGATAACACAAAGAGTCCAACGACGACTCCTACGGCAAAGGGGATGAGGGGTAAACACTTTTCCCAAAGAAGGGCAATATCAAACTGAAAGGCTGCACCGATGGCAGCATCAATGGTTTCAACTAAGAAGAAATAGAAACCAAGCAGCATGAGAATCATGGATCCAGATAACCCTGGAATCACAAGCGTTGCGGCAAGGATGAAGCCAATGGCAAATAATATGAGGATGGAACCAATATTTAATGTAACAGTTGCTTCATGTGAGGGAAGAAACGGAAGGGCAATCGTAATGCCCATGGCAATGGCCATTAAAATATAATCCCAAATAGAACGTTTTTCAATTTTGGTTGCTTTATAAATTTTTGGGGCTGAGCCAAGAATGAATCCCACAATCAGCATGGTCATAGGAATTGGCGCCAAGCGAATAATCGTCAAGATGACATAAAACGAGAAAATGGCACCGATGAGGATTCCAATTAGAAGTCCCCATAATTCTTTGATAATTTTAAAGGGATGGGTAAAAATGGTTTTTGCAGCATTGATAAGGGTATCATAAAGTCCTAAGATGGTTGCAAACACGCCACCACTGGCTCCAGGGGCAACAAGTCCAACCCCAATTAAAGACCCTTTCCATAAATAAGTAAGTTGTTTTTTCATAGTGTATCATCCTTTACATGAATCTATTATATCATTACCAATAAAAGAACTCAACCAAAAGGTTGAGTTCTATCCTACTTTATTTCACAATTTTAATGATAAGGTTCGACATTTTACGAGCAAAGTCAACGGGGTCTTTGAGTTCAAAGCCTTCGATGAGTAAAGCTTGAGAATAAAGCAAGTCTGCATAATCAGGAAGTTCCAACGGATTGTCATAATAAATCTTTTCTAAAGCCTTAAACAACTCATGATTGGGGTTGATTTCAAGGATTTTTGTTGCTTTAGGTTTCTCTTGATTGGGCATATTGGCAATGACTTTTTCCATTTCAAAGGAAACACCATCACTGCTGACGAGACATACGGCAGAGTCTGTGAGTCGTTTTGATAAAACGACATCACTGACATCTTCTTTTAAAATGTCTTTTAACTTTTCAAGAAGCGGTTTCTTTTGTTCTTCTAATTCTTTTAGTTTCTTTTCTTCCTTCTTATCGAGAAGATCGAGATCTCCTTGATTGATAGATTTAAAGGCCTTCTTGTCGTATTCTTGCATGACGTTGATTGCGAATTCATCGACATCATCGGTAAGCATTAACACATCATAGCCTTCTTTTTTCAAGAGATCCATTTGAGGAAGAGCCAAAATACTTGCTTTGTTCTTTCCAGAAGCATAATAAATATACTTTTGGTTTTCTTTCATACTAGCAACATATTCTTTTAAGGAAATCATTTTTTCTTGGTTGACGGTGTTGTAAATAATCAGATCTTGTAACATTTCTTTCTTTAAGCCAAAATCATCATAGATGCCAAATTTGAGATTGACACCAAATGCTTTAAAGAATTCCAAGTATTTGTCATAATCATTCTTAAGAAGACTTTCAAGACGACTGACAATTTTCTTTTCAACATTTTTCGCAATGTCTGAGAGTTGTTTTGATTTTTGTAACAATTCCCGAGAAATATTAAGGGAAAGATCACTTGAGTCGATGAGCCCTTTCACAAAGCGTAAATAATCAGGGATGAGTTCTTTACATTTATCCATGATGAAGACGCCTTTAGAATATAGTTGAAGTCCTTTTTCGTATTTTTCGGAATAAAGGTTATAAGGAGCTTTCTTTGGAATAAAGAGGAGGGCGGTATATTCCATGGTACCTTCAACGTTTAGTTGAATGTTTAGTAGTGGATCTTCATAATCATAGTATTTTTGCTTGTAGAACTCATTGAGTTCTTCATCTTTGAGTTCGTTCTTATTCTTTTTCCATAAAGGAGTCATGGAATTGAGGGTTTCAACTTCAATGACTTCTTCATATTTATCTTTCTTGTCTTCCACAGGAACACTCTTATGAACGTTCATCCGAATGGGATAGCGGACATAATCGGAGTACTTCTTCACGAGGTTTTTGAGTTTCCATTCATCTAAGAATTGATCAAACTCAAATTCTTCATTGTTTTCACGAAGCGTTAAAACAATTTCTGTTCCAGATTCTTCTTTCTCAATTTCCGAAACCTCATAGGTATCTGATCCTGTTGACGTGAAAAGATATCCTTTGGTATCATAGAGTGATCTTGTTCTCACATCCACGGTTTTTGCCACCATAAATGCGGAATAGAATCCAACGCCAAATTGACCAATGATATTAATATCAATGTCCTTTTGATTAGAAGCTTTCATCTTTTCTAAGAATTCAACCGATCCACTTTTCGCGATGGTGCCTAAACTATCATTTAATTCTTGGTAAGTCATACCAATTCCATTATCTTTGATGGTTAAGGTTTTGGCATCTTTATCAAAGGATAAGAAAATTTCATAATCATTCTTCTTGGGTAATACTTCTTCGGTTAATGATAAATAATGATACTTATCAATCGCATCTGATGCATTTGAGATGAGTTCACGTAAGAAAATTTCTTTGTTGGTATAAATGGAGTTAATCATTAATTCCAACAATCGTTTTGATTCTGTTTTAAATTGCTTAATTTCTGCCATATGCAATCCTCCTTGTTTTGTAAATATTATACCGCACTTCATTAGCACTGTCAAGATTTAAGTGCTAAATTGATGCGTTTTTAAAACCCCTTTAGGGGTTTTTATTTAGCATACATCTGGTATAATATCCATTGAACCAGTCTTGTGGGGAGGATTCTTGATAAGAACACCAAGAAGCGATATGAAAATCCAACAATGTTTACGATGGCAGGAGATTTTTTACCCATCACACGATGAATGACCTTCGCAACATTCATGGGGGACACTCCATTTTCCTCATCGCGCTCCATTTTTTTCAAAGAGCGATCAATGCGGTCACGATAAACATCATTTGTTAAAACGGCTGGTTGTGAGCGATTCTTTGTAAAACTTGTTTTAGTATCTCCGGGTAAGACACAGGCCACTCTGACTCCCAAGGGTTTGACTTCTAAAGCGAGGGCTTTGGAAAAAGATAGGACAGCGGCTTTTGTCATGGAATAATAGGTTTGAAAAGGAATGGCTAAGATGCCAGCAACACTACTCAAATTAAGGAGCATCCCCTTACTTTCACGCAAATAGGGGAGAACCACTTGGGTTGTTTCCACCAAACCGACGACATTGACATCAAGGCTTCGCGAAAGATCAGCTTTTGTTGAAAGTTCAACAGCACCAGAGGTTCCAATGCCCGCATTATTGATGAGTACATCGATTCTTCCTTCACGAGTGATTACTTCATGAATTGCTTGAACAATGGAGGATTTGTCGGTAACATCACAGGAAATATAAGTATAAGTTTCTTTATTAGGGCGTGTTCGAGACAATCCATAGACATGATGCCCTAAGGATGATAAGTAATTGGCTGTCGCTTCACCAATGCCACTTGAAGCACCGGTAATCACGACAATTTTATGTTTTTGTAGTGACATAGGATCCTCTTTCTAAAAAAGTCATTGCTAAGTTTAAATAAGATGGATTGATTATAACACATTTTACACTTTTTTGCAAAGGTTTCTCTCATCGGAAAATAGGATTTTGATAGCTATAAATATGCATATTTTGTCATTTTTGAAGAATTGTAAATGATGTGAGACCAAATCTTTCTAAAGAGAAACCCTCAAAGGGGTAAGGGGGAATGTGTCCCCCTGATAGTTCTATAGCTTTTTCGAAATTTGACACGCTAAGTATTTTACTAA
>JAQVOS010000020.1 GCA_028702495.1 Bacilli bacterium | reverse complement strand
AAGTCCCACACTCATGGCAATGCCTTGTCCCAAAGGGCCACTAGAAGCATCAATCCCATCTGTGAAGTGAACTTCAGGATGGCCTGGAGTTAAACTTTTCCATTGACGGAATGCCTTGAGATCATCTAATGAAATTTTATATCCTGCTAAATGCAAATTGGCATAAAGAAGAGCAGATCCATGTCCAGCTGATAAAACAAAACGATCGCGATTAATCCATTGCGAACGATGAGGCGTTGCTACAAGATGACGTGTATAGAGGGTGTGGAGGATGGGAGCTGCTCCTAGAGCAATTCCGGGATGACCCGATTTTGCCTCATCAATGGCTTCAACCGCAAGCATTCTTAAAGTTTCTAAAGATAGATTATTCATGAGACTTTCCCTCTTCTAGTAGTTGATATACATAGTCAATACGATCTTTAAAAGAAGCTTTGATGAGATTGCCTACGATTAAAACGCCAGAAGCTCCAAGTTCTTTTAATTGGTCAATCAATACAAGTTCAATGTCTTTTACTTCCACATGAAGACGACTCATTTCTTTGGTAAAGTTCATAATATTGTCTTTTCCCCCAAATGCGGCTTGAAAAGCAGCAACTTGTTCAGAATCAATCGCACTACTTGTTTTCGGTTTGTATTGTTTGACTTGTTTCACAACTCGAATGATGAAGGCAACGATGATTAAGCCAAAAATAAGGACCATGGGGACAAGGAGTAACCATAACATCCAGTTTGTTAAGGTATCTAAAAAAATCATAGTATCATTCCTTTCATGGTTCTATTATAGCACAAACCCTAATTTTTTTCATTACCTATTTACTGTAAAATTCATGTGTTTTTATAAAGAGAGAGATGGAAATTCTCGCGTTTTTATGTTATACTACTACTTGAGGTGATGATGATGCTCGCAAGCAATTTTTTAAAATGGTTAAAATATGTATTACTAGGATTAATTCAAGGAATCACGGAGCCTTTGCCTATTTCTTCAAGTGGCCACGTTATTATCTTTCAAAATATCTTTGGATTATCGATTCCTGATGAAATGAATTTTAACATTTGGGTCAATTTCGGATCGTTCATTGCCATCGTTTTCTTTTATCGTTTGTTCTTAAAAGATATCATTGTAGGGTTTTTCAGTTATGTTTTTAAGAAGGATAAGACCCATTTACAGGATTTCCAATATGGCTTGTTCGTGGTCATTGCAACCATTCCTGCTGCCATTGCTGGAATTTTCTTAAAACCCCTCATTGATACCCATTTATCCACTCTTTTGACTGTGGCTATTTGTGAGGTTTTTACAGGACTTCTTCTCTTATTCATTAGTTTCTTCGCTAAACGGGCTGTTAAAAATGAAGTCACATTAAAAGATAGTATTTTAATGGGACTAGCCCAAGTCATTGGTCTTCTTCCCGGAATTAGCCGTTCCGGGTCAACGACATCGATTGCAGTCGCCAATAAGGTCGACCTCGTTAAAGCTCTACGCTTTTCATTCATGATGTACCTTCCCATAAGCCTAGCTTCAATGGTACTCGGAATCGTTGATCTTAATCCTGCAACCACCTATTGGGAAGGTTACCTAGGGGCATTTGTGATGAGCATTTTCGGAACATACTTTGCACTTCGGCTCTTCTTCCATTTAGTGAAGAAAGATAACTTAAAATATTTTGGTTTCTACTGCTTAGCCGTCGGTATCGCTGTCCTAGTTTATCTAGGGGTGAAATAATGATTTTGATTGTGAAAACAAAAGATGAACTCATCGCTTCTTATCGGATTCGAAAAACAGTATTTATTGAAGAACAACATGTTGCTTATGAAGAAGAATTTGATTTAGATGATGATCATTATGTGGTTCTTTTATCTTATCACGAGGGTATCGCAGTTGCAACCGCACGAATGAGGCAACTGGGAAGTGATCTTAAAGTAGGCCGTGTTGCCACTCTTCAGGAATATCGTCATCAGGGTCATGCAAAAGCTTTAATGGAAGAAGCGATTCGCTATGGAAGAAACCTTCATTTACAAAAAGTCATTCTTGATGCTCAGTTAACTGCCATCCCATTTTATGAGAAAATCGGATTTCAGACAATTGGAGACATCTTCCTTGATGCCAATATTGAACATAAAAAAATGATTTATTTACTATAGAAAAACATTCGCTTGTAAAAAAGCGAATGTTTTTTGCTTTATAATCCACATTTTAATTGGGCATGACAATTGGAGCACGTATTGCATCCTCCAATATCTTCCACGGTTCCTTCCGAACAAATCGGACAAATATCACCGATTTCGACACCAATATTCTTCCCTACTTTACTCCGCAAGTGAATTTGACTTTCAGATGTTTTGGGGCGGTCTTCTTCAATTTCAATTCCAAGTTCAGTGATTTCCATTTGTTTTGGTAGAGCGGATTCACTCTTGAGTGTGAGCACTTGTGTATCACGACTACCATCGACATAAACGGTTCCACCCTTAGCTTTATTCTTGTATAGATACCCATACAATTCTTCCACTTGTTCAACACTATATCCTCTAGGAGCATTGACTGTTTTCGATATTGAAGAATCAACCCAACGTTGAATAATACATTGAACGGTTGCATGCTCATAAGCTGATAGTTCCATCGCAGAAACAAAGATGTTTGGTAAATTGTTTTCGTTGTATTCAGGATGCTTCTTTAAATACTCTTGCACAATGGGAGCATTCACTTCCATATATTTTCCTAAACGACCACTTCTAAAATATTTAAATGCAAAATAGGGTTCAAGTCCTGTTGAAACTCCGACCATGGTTCCAGTAGATCCTGTTGGGGCAATGGTGAGTAAATGGGAATTACGAATTCCATAATTTAAAATACCTTCACGAATGTCACTGGACATGCTACGCATGTAGCCTGATTCAATGAATTTTTGGCGTGAGCCGTATTGTTCCAAGAAGGGGAAGCTTCCTTTTTCTTTAGCAAGTTCGATGGATGCTTTATATGCTTCTTCCGATATGAATTTAAAGAGTTTATTGACAAAAATATTGCCTTTTTTACTTCCATATCGAAGATTGCAATAAATCATGAGATCATGTAAGCCCATAATTCCAAGTCCAACACGACGCTCTCCTAAGGCTTGGCGTTTGTTTTCTTCAAGAAAATAATTGGTTCGATCGATGACATTGTCTTGCATCCGAACACTGACATGAATGGTTTGTTCAAGCTTAGCCCAATCCACCTCACTTGCTTCATGATTAACCATATTGGCAAGGTTAATCGCAGCAAGATTACATACTGAATAAGGAGCTAGGGGTTGTTCCCCACAAGGATTTGTACAAACGACTTGTTGTCCATATCCTTTCGCATTCGTCATATCATTGGCGTTGTCAATAAAGAAAATGCCCGGTTCTGCTGAATAGGTTGCACATATACAGATCAAATTCCATAAATCACGAGCTGGAATCGCCTGATGAACCCGAACACCATATCCGAGTTTTTCCCATTCACGAACGTCTCCAATGCTTGCCCATTTTTCATCATAAGCTGCTTTTTCACCCACTGAATAGTTATCAATATCAGGGAATCGTAAAGAATACATCGCGTCTTCTTCAACTGCTTTCATGAATTCTTTGGTAATGGCAACAGAGATATTGGCTCCGTTCAAATAATCAGGGGTATTTACTTCATAATGGCCTTTGTATTTTAAGAGTTCTTTCACTTTTTCATGAGCAGAAGGCTTGATGGTACCAGGGCGTTCCATTTCCAGTTCATTTAGGACTTCATACATCTCAATTTCTTCCGCTTTGAGAGGAATGAATTTAAGCTTTGCTTTGGCTTCGCGAACGATGACTTCATTTTGAATATTTTCAATCAAGAATTGAAGAATTCTTGGATTTTGCATTTTTGAAATGATGAACTGAATAATATCTGGATGCCAAGAAGCCATCATAATCATTTGGGCACCTCGACGAGATCCTCCTTGTTCAACAAGGTTGGTGAGTTGTGATAAATCCTCAAGCCAACTGACAGCCCCACTTGATTTTCCATTGACCCCTTTAGCGAGGCTGTTCTTGGGGCGTAGGGTGGATCCATTGGTTCCAACACCGCCACCACGAGACATAATTTCCATTACTTGTTGACGGTGATGGGCAATGCCGCGTCGTGAGTCATGGATATAGGGCATCACGAAACAATTAAAATAGGTGACAGCACTATTACTCCCCGCTCCGAATAAGACACGTCCTGCAGGAACAAGGTTTAAATTGACAATTTCATGGTAAAATGCATTGACCCAGTCGAGCTTTTCTCCTGTTGCAAGATTGTTAGCAACGCGATGGGCAATTTGCTCATAGAAAATCTCCATGGGTTTATCAATGCTATTTTTGAGGCGAACAATTTCTTTATCCTCATTTAAATCAATGGCGATGCCTTCATATTCTTCTTCTAACCGAACATGAACGCGATCTCCTACAATTTTTGTGACATAACCTATTCCACGGCTGGGGAATTTGGGGTCATCTTTCACAACACAGACAACCAAATCGCCCATTCCAAGAGTAGTGTGATTGATGTCTTTTTGGGTATAACGATCTAACATGACGAGACGTGAAACTCCCTCAAAAGTACGATGCATGGTTTCATCTACTAAAAATAGATGAGGAAAATGCTGACGAATATCTTGATTGAGTTTTTCAATAAGAGAAAATGAGTATTGCATGGTAGACCTTCTTTCTAATCAGGGGATGGTATCAAAAAAGAATTTCACCAGTTGAAAAGCAGAAATTCTTTTTGGGTGATCCTAAAAATTTGATGGTTTTATTGTATCATGAAATGATGCCCAATTCAACCCATTCTATAAAATGAATTCATTTTCATTGGTTTACATTATGACTTACAATGGTTTGTTTTAAGTTTCATTTATTCAATAAAAATATTTTATGAATGGGCTCGTAATGAACCAATATACGATTACGTCGGTGAAAAACATCTTCAATTATTTTTAAAGATTTACAATCGAAATAATCTCATCATTACTAATTCCGCTTTTCAAACGTATTACCAATAATTTCATTTTTTCTCCTACTTTTCGTTTTTTTAATTCTAGCTCAAGAATAAAATAAAATGTTTGTTAATAGGCTTTTGGAAACATATAATATTAATAAAAAAACTAGCCTTCATTGTTGTGATACAATGAAGGCTAGTTTTTTAAACCATCAAGTACAAACTATTTTTAGTGATTGTTATCATGCTTTTTCGGGTTGATTTTTCTCATAAATGATTTTTAAACCATCCATGAGTAAATCTTCATCATAAATGTAATCGGGAACAAATGGGGCGATGTATCGAGCCATACCTCCAGTGAGGATGACTTTCATCGATCCTACTTCGTCACAGATTCGTTTAACCATGCCTTCTATAGCACCAACAGTTCCATAAATCATGCCACTTTGAATCGAACTTATGGTATCACGACCAATGATGTTTGTTGGTACTTTAATTTTGACTGCTTCAAGAAGGGAAGTATTCTTAACAAGACTATTGTAAGCCGTAAAGATTCCTGGATAAATGATACCGCCAAGAAATTCTTTTTTGTCATTCACTACCGAGAGTGTAATTGCAGTCCCCATATCAATGATGATACAAGGATGACCATATTTACTTGTGGCCGCAACCGCTCCAACTAGTAAATCAGATCCCAATTGTTTGGGTTGATCGAGTTTGATGGGAATGCCTGTTTTTAAACCCGGACCAACAAAGAGAGGTTGTTTACCAAAATATTTAGTAAAAGCTTTTTCTAAAGTGGCATCAACTTCAGGGACAACACTCGCAATGATGATGCCTGTTGTATCTAGTGGGGATAAATTGTGATATTTCACACTCTCAACGAGGCGAATCCCATATTCATCTTCCGTGCGATGAATCTTGGTTTCGAGTCGAAACGTTGAAAGGAGGTGGTCATTTTGAAAAATTCCAACAACAATATTGGTGTTTCCAACATCCACACAAACTAACATATCCGTTTCCCCCTATCGTATCTTATGCTCGTGAATTGTATTTTCCATCAATTGTAGAAACAAGAACTTTGTCTCCATTTTCAATGAAGAGTGGAACTGAAATACGAATGCCAGTTTCAAGTAAGGCTTCTTTTTGAGCATTAGCAGCTGTATTTCCTTTCACTCCTGGTGGGCAATCAACAACTTCAAGGGCTACTTTTTCAGGCAATTGTACCCCTAAAACTTCTCCTTGATAATCTATGACAATCACTTCCATGCCTTCTAGCATGTAGTTCTTTTCGTTTTGTAGTCGACCTACAGGAATTTCTAACTGTTCATAAGTTTCTAAATCCATGAACGTAAAAAATTCAGTCGTAGAATACAAATATTGCATCTTTTTCTTTTCAATGTTTGCTTGTTCCATTTTGGTTCCCGAGTTGAATGCAAGGGTAGTAATGGCACCTGTTCTTAAATTCCGCATTTTTGTTCTAACGAAAGCCATGCTGTTGGCTGATTTGACGTGTTGGAATTCAAGAATGACGTATAAATTCCCTTCATATTCAATGGTTAATCCTGTTTTAAAATCGCTTGTTAAAATCATAGTATGACACTCCTTATATATTTGTTATTATAGTCGATAATGACTCATTTATCAAGTTTTTTATTATTCTAATATGGTAATGGTGTATTGAATGTTGAAATCCGCTGTCGGATCTAAATAGACGATGTTGTCTTTGGTGAGAAAATCGTGATTGGTATCGTGACGATCACCGTGCCCAATCCATGGTTCAAGGCAGACAAATGGGGCATTGGGTCTTGTCCAAATGGCAAGCGTTACAAAGCCTGGATATTGAAAACGAATACCTTGATGATTTTGATTGATAAGTAAGACTTCTTCACTACGAACGCGAGGGATAATGATGGCATCATTTTCAAAATAACGATATTCTAAAGGAAGTTCTTTGAGTTCGTTAAAACATAACCAAGGCTCATTGTAATTAATGGTCCCATCTTGCTCGACCACGGGGCTTGAAAATTTTTCTGGTTTTTGAAAAACAATACGGTAATCTTCAAACGTTTCATTTGGATAAAGCGGAAGCGTAAACCCAGGATGGCCTCCAAAATTGAAGGGCATAACCTCATTACTATGGTTTGTAATCCGCACGGACGTTTTAACACTAAGATCTTTTAATTGATGGGTAATGAAAACCTTATATTGATAAGGAAAGATCTCAAGAGTTTCTTTGTTATGGACATTGACAAGGGTCACTTCATCTTCTTTTTGTTGCAACACTTCAAACTCTTGATGACGAAGAAAACCATGAAGGGGAAGATGATATTCCTTTCCGTTTAGATTCATAAAACCGTTTTTGAGTCGTCCAACAATGGGAAACAAGAAAGGTGAAGTACTACTCCAAAATTCGTCTGGTTGATGAAGATATTCTTTCCCAGAAGCTGTTTTGAGCGATATCTTTTCAGCACCGATGGTAGAAATAAGTAACGTTAATTGTGCATTTCGAATGGTTATATTCATGGTTCCTCCTATAATAATCCATAAAAAATGTATCCGAGAAGTCCCGATAAAATAATGAGAGGAATGGGACCGATTTTTTTAGCAATTTTAGAAACCGTAAAGACAATGACGATGATGGTTAAAGCATAAAAATCCCAATTTTTAAAGGTTTGTGTCGTAATACCAATACTACCTGATATCAATGTCCAAACAACTCCAATGATTAATCCCACAACGACCGCTTTAATCCCTATTAAAGCAAAAACGACAATCTTGTTTTCCATCATATGATGAAAGTTTCGAGCAATGAAGTAAATGATGACAAATGAAGGAATAATAACTGCTAAAGTCGATGTAAGTGCTCCTAAGATGGGACTTTCAATCACCCAGGTAAAACCCACCAAGGTGGCGGTATTCACTGCAAAGGGTCCTGGAGTTGATTCCGCAATCGCAAAGAAATTTAAGAGTTCATCCATGGATAGCCATCCTTCAGCAAGTACGGCATCCGTAATCATCGGAATCATGGCATACCCTCCACCAATGGTGAATAATCCAATCAAAAAGAAACGATAGAAGAGAACCCACAATTTATGCCACATGGGAGCCTTCTTTCGGAGCTTTGATCAAGAGATGAACAATGATGCTAACAAGAGCTCCTCCTATAATGATGAAGATGGAATCAAAGGGTGCCCATACACTTAAAAGAAGGGCTAATCCCATCAAAATATAACTTAAAGCATCTTTCTTAACTTTTTTAAAAATTTTAAAAGCAGCATTGAAGATAAGAACCGCAACACCTGCTCGAATTCCTTTAAAGATGGCAGCCACTGCAGGAATGGCAAGAAAGTCTTTAAAATAAAGAGCTACCAAACAAATGATGATTAATGAGGGAAGAACAACCCCAATGGTTGCAACAAGACTTCCCCAAAATCGCTTCACCTTATATCCAACAAAAGTTGCTGTATTGACAGCAATCACTCCGGGAGTGGATTCAGCGATGGCAATGATGTCTAGCATTTCTTCTTCGGTTATCCAAGCATGCTTCCTGACCATTTCATCTTGAATGAAAGGAAGCATAGCGAGCCCTCCACCAAAGGTGAAGGCCCCTATCTTAAAAAATGTTAAAAATAAACGCCATAGTATTTTCATGATTATCTTCCTAACTCTTTCATATTATACTATAAAAATGCCCTTCTCTCAACTATTATATTCAAATTAGAAAGAGAATATGGTATAATAAAACAGAAAAGGAGGACACTTCAATGGAAGTAAGACGCATTATTCCTCAAGGCTTTTGTAAAGGCGTCATCAAAGCGATGATGATAACCAATGAAGTTTTGGCCTCTCATACCACTCCAAGACCACTTTATATGCTTGGGGGATTGGTTCACAATAAGCACATCATCGAAGCCTATCAAAAGGAAGGTATCAAAGTAATTCCTTCTTTAGAAGGAATTACTCATGGAAGCATCATTATTACCGCTCATGGGGCAACTGATGCCATCAAACAAGACATCATTAATCGAGGACTCACACTCATTGATGCAACGTGTCAAGATGTTGCAAAAACACACACCCTTATCAAAAGCAAATTACAAGATGGTTATAAAATTCTATTCTTCGGAAAGAAAACACACCCCGAAACAATAGGAATTCTCGGTATCAGTCCACAAATTATTTTGATTGAATCTGAAGAAGACATTCAAAAACTTCCAGTAGTTGTAGGACAAATAGCTTTTATGGTTCAAACAACTATGAGTACGCTTGATTTAGCAAAAGTTCTTACCGCGCTTCGCATCAAATACCCTACGATTGAACTCCATCACGATGTATGTGATGCCACGAAACAACGTCAATTAGCTCTTCTTCAAGGAATTGATGATGCTGATTTAGTACTGATTGTCGGGGACCCCATGAGTAACAATACACTAAAACTTCAAGAAGTTGCCAAAAGAAAATCAAAAGCCCCTGTCTTGTTAGTGGAATCAATCAATGATTTACTAAACTATGATTTTACATCCATCCACAAAATCGTCATCACTGCCGGAGCATCTACTCCACCCGCCATTGTTTTAGAAATTGAAGAAGGTTTAAAGAATGGAATTCATCCCTCCCTCCTTCAATCAAAAGATTTTCTTGCAACACAAAAACCCAGAAACTGATGTGACCACATCAATATCTGGGTTTTTTGACTCAATTCTTTTAAAAATTATCTAGCTGATTGAGGGTAGAGGAATATAGAGTTCAATCTTATCGACATATCGACCATCTTGGCGATAGTCTCTTTCAAGGCAATACCCTTTTTCTAGGATGTTTTCTTGTCCTTTGAAATATAACTGTGCCGCTTCATAACATGCTTTAAAATCTAATTTGATTGATTTTGATTCCTCTGGATTGATTTCCTGTGAAAAGACAAGATAGCGTTGCGGAAGAAGAAAATGGTTTTCTAACCCTTCAGGGTAGGTCGAAAATGATTGCTTTAGTTCAACTGCAGCAAAAACACGTTCTACTTTGCCTTTTTCGGAATCTAAATAAAAGGGTATTGGATTGACACTTCGACCATAGACGATGGTCCATGTGTTATTCCCATCATGGATGCATTCATTCATCGTAGACCCAACCTTATATAAGATTTGCGCCAATTGATACCAAGCAACGCGTTTTTTCCAAGGACGCGTTGCTTCACGAAGGACAATCATCGTTCCTGCTAAATGCGTTTTTTCAAGTGTAACTTCGCGATGATGAACCATGAGGGTAGAAGTTTCTTCTTTATGAACCTCAGTAATTCGTTTGATGGGTAATAATAAATCGAGTTGTCGTTCGGATAGAGGTGTTGCTGAATCATGAAAACTAACGAGATCCAAACATTCTTCTAAACACATATCACGAAGGGGATCAATATCGTGTTCATAACGAGGATGATTGACGACAAGATCGTGAAGTTCTTGCCATACTTCGCCTATTTCACTTAAGTAAGTTGGGACTGTTGCATAAAGCCCGCCTTTAAATTCAATGCGTCGAAACGGTTTTGGAACACTCATATCTTCAGGAACTGTAATCCATAATTCATAAATATAATTTCCAGCTTCATCATTATACCCAAATCCTAAATTACGAAAACCAACTTGCTCATCGAGTTGATATTCTTTAATGAGCTTAAAAACTTCTTTCCAACAATTGTCTTCCGGATCTTTTCCCGACTTTGAAATACTTGCCACAACCATGCGTGGCAATTGTACAATTCTTAATTCCTTTTCTCTCTTTGTTTCATCCATTGATAATTCTCCTTTCAAGGCAGGGTTTAAACCATCACCAGGATTACTTACTTGGTTTATGCATGAAAATAAGTTAAATGAATCTGGGTGCATTTCAAGATCACTAATGAGTTTTTTCACAGTTTGACTCAGTAAATATGACACATTCGTTTGATGCATCATATTGAGATAATGATCTTTTAAAATCACAAGAATAGCATTTGGTGCTGTTGCCCGACAAATCATTTCAATTGATTTTAAGGGGAACTCAAGCTTTTTTAGGGCAATAATGCGCCGAATCTTTTCTTCATTTGCTTCGTCATAATAGCGATACCCATTTTCTTTTCTCACACTTTTTATAATTCCAGCATTCTCACAATAGTGAAGAGTGCGATGAGATATTTGATATTTATCTGTCACGAATCCTATTTGTTGCATGGTCAAATCCTCCTTCATGAATAGTATAAAGTCTTACCTTAGGGAAGTGTCAAGCATTTTTCAACATTATTATATCACTATTTATATTTTTAAAGACAATAAAAATGGATACGTCAAAAACGTATCCATTTCACTCTAACTAACTTCTTAGTTCTGCTTGAAAGCGATATTTTAAATCTTTGATGATTTTTTGAATTTTTTGTTGAAGTTGTTCTTCTTGCAATGGTTCATCGGAACTAAAGATGAGTTTGATTGCAACTGATTTTGTATTGGGAAGAATATTTTCTCCTGTATAAACATCAAATATTTGTACATTCGATAGAATGGTGCGGTCGGTCTTACGAATGGCTGCAACCATATCCGATGCTAAGACTTCTTTCCCGACAACAAATGCCAAATCACGTTCAATGCTTGGAAGTTTCTTCATTGATGCGAAAACAATTTGAGGGCTCTTCATTTTGAGTAAAGAAGCAATTTTAACTTCAAAGACAATCACATCATCAAATTCATGTTCTAGTTCATATTGAGGATGAAGTTGTCCCACAAAGCCGATGGGTTTGCCATCAACCATGATGGTAGCACTTCGTTTTGGATGTAGTTCATTCCCTGGATTTTGCATTGGAACATAAGTGGCTTCAACTCCAAGATTATGGAAGAGTTCATTTAAGATGCCTTTTACTAAGAAGAAATCGACTTTTTCTTCTTTTTGTTGCCAAAGTGTATGACTATATTGATTAGACATCGCACCGCTCAACCACTCTTCTTCCTCATTTTGTGATAAATACACTTTCCCGAGTTCAAATAAGGCAAGATTCACATTCTTTCGCGAATAGTTATAACGCACAACTTCTAGAATAGAAGATAGTAGCCCTTGACGCATGACTTTATGTTCTTCTGATAAGGGCATAAGAAGGGATAATGGTTTTTTGGGTGTCTCTTGATTTTGCGTGAAAGCTGAAAGGGTCGCCTCATTCACCAATGAATAAGTGACAACTTCATGAAGACCTAAAGCAACTAGCGAATTTTTAACCAAGCGCCGTCTTTTTTGTTCTTCTGTGATTAAACCTGCTCGAGCATCAATAGGAAGGGATAGGGGGACTTTATCGTAACCATTGAGGCGCCCAATTTCTTCAATTAAGTCTTCTGGAATTTGAAGGTCACGACGACGATTAGGAGCATAGACAGTGAAATGGTTCCCTTTGACGATATATGATAAATGGAGACGTGTTAACACATCACTCATTGCTTCCAACGTAATCGGATATCCTAAAACTGCTTGGGTCAATTCTTGTGATAAATCAATGCTTTCCTCAGGAAGTTCACTAATTCCTTCATGACTTGCCTCTCCTACTACTTCACCTCCACCGAGGGTGGTGAGGAGGTATACGGCATAATCAAGAGCAAGTTTTGTTTGATTGAGATCAACTCCACGTTCAAAGCGCATGGAAGCCTCACTTCGTAATCCAAGACGACTTGAGGTTTTACGAATGGTAAGAGGATCAAATATCGCAGCTTCTAAAAGAATATGACGAGTTGTAGGTACCACTTCCGTATCAAGACCTCCCATCACGCCTGCAAGAGCGACTGGATCTTTGCCATTGGTGATGACTAAATCGGATGAAACAAGTGTTCTCTTGATTTCATCAAGAGTCACAAACGTTTCGCCCTCTTTCGCATTGCGGACCACAATGGTAGAACCCAATGCTTCATAGTCGAATGCATGAAGGGGCTGTCCAAAAAGAGCAAGAATATAATTGGTAATATCGACAACTTGATTAATGGGTCTTACTCCAAAGGCAATGAGCCTAGCTTTTAACCATTGGGGAGAGGGTTTGATTGTTACATTTTTCACAACTTGGGCATAATAGGATGAGCAGTTTCCATTTTCAAGTTTGATGGAAATCTTCTCTTTTCCAACGCGATCGAAAGTTGGAATCGATAAAGGCTTCAGAGGTCGATTAAATACCGCACTCATTTCATAAGCCACCCCGACGAGGGATAAGAGATCCCCTCGATTGGGCATGACATCAATTTCAATGAGGTCGCCTTCGAGTCCTAAAGCACATTCACCCTTCATCCCTACAGGATGTTTTTCTTCAAAATAATAAATCCCATTTAAATAAGCTTCATCGATAAACTTTTTATCAATCCCTAATTCTTGAAGCGAACATACCATTCCACAAGATTCGACTCCCCGAATTTTAGAATGTTTAATTACAAAGTCTCCCGGTAAACGAGCGCCTTCTAAAGCAACAATCACTGTTTGACCAGCCTCAACATTTGGGGCTCCGCACACGATTTGTAAGACTTCACCCACATCAACGGTTAACACGCTGAGATGATCTGAATTGGGGTGAGGAGTTTTGGTAAGAACATGACCAATCACGATGTTTGTTGCATCGATGAGTTTGGACACACCTTCTACTTCTGTTGCATATAAACTGATGGTTTTTACGATTTCATCAAGAGTAAGTCCTTGTAAATCGACAAGTTCTTGTAACCAACTTAATTGTATTTTCATTCTTTTCACCTCTAAAATTGCTTTAGGAATCGAATATCATTTGTATAAAAATGGCGAATGTCATCAATTCCATATCGAAGAAGGGCAATTCGTTCAATTCCCATACCAAAGGCAAAGCCTTTGAATTTGTGGTGATCGTACCCAGCCATTTCTAATACATTGGGATGAACCATGCCTGCCCCTAATATTTCAATCCAACCAGTATGTTTACACATTGGACAACCAGCACCGCCACAGGCAAAGCAACTCACATCGACTTCTAATCCTGGTTCAACAAACGGGAAGAAAGATGGACGTAACCGAATTTTTCGATCTTCTCCAAACATCTTTTTTGATATTTCAAGGAGGGTTCCTTTTAAATCCGCCATGGTGATATTTTCATCAACCACCAATCCTTCAATTTGCATGAATTGATGTGAATGAGTGGCATCGTCATCATCACGACGATAAACCTTCCCTGGACAAATGATTTTCACAGGTGCTCCCTTATCTTTAAGTAGGGTACGCACTTGAACGGGTGAAGTATGAGTTCGAAGAAGTGTCACTTCATCAAAGTAAAAGGTATCTTGCATTTCACGAGCGGGATGCCCCTTTGGTAAATTCAACATCTCAAAGTTATATAAATCGAGTTCGACTTCAGGACCTTCTTCAATCGAATAGCCCATACTAATAAAGATGTCCTCAATTTCTTGTTGAACAAGAGTCAGTGGATGATGTGTTCCCCGTGCCACTTGTTTTCCTGGAAGGGTGACATCAATCGCTTCAGATGCTAACCGTTTTTCAACTTCCAATGCTTCCATTTCTTGGCGACGAAGCAAGAAGATTTCTTCAAGTTCTCCTTTACAAGCATTGACTTGTTGCCCCAATGTTTTCTTTTCTTCAATGGATAAGTTTTTCATGGTTGCCATGAGTTCATTTAAGATGCTCTTCTTTCCTAAATAGGATGCTTTTAATTCAGCTAATTCATGAGATGTTTTTACTTCTTTTGCTTTTAGCCGTGCTTCTTCTAATACTTGATTTAAATTCATATGCTCCTCCAAATAAAAAAGTCCTTAGATTCTTCTAAGGACTAGTATAACCAGCGGTACCACCTCAGTTCGTCCAAAAAGACGCCCTCGTTCATGTGATAACGCTTCATGGTGCGGGTTTGATTAGAACCACTCTAAAGATGAATTCAACTCTTCTTTCAATAGAAAACTTTCACCAATGTTTTCTTCTCTTGCAAAGAAAGCTATAAGTCTACTAGTTCTTTGTCATCGTTTTCTCTATTATACCACGTTTTCAAATATTTACAAACATTTTTAATGAATTGTCAAATAATATCAGACATGAGAAAAAGTGGCTTACGTGTCTTCTTGAGCGATTCGATGAATCTCGTTCATAAAAAGAATGATAGGCCACTTTATTAGATGATTACTTTAAGATTTAAATACCCCAAATTACCCAAATTAAGATGTACCCAGTAATTACTGCGGTTAGGGTGAAAGGGATTCCTAATTTCATAAACTCTTTAGCTTTGACTTCATATCCTTCTTTACGAAGAATGCCAATACCCGTGATGTTCGCAGAAGCACCAATCGGTGTGATATTTCCGCCTAAGGTGGCTCCGATTAATAGTCCAAAGTAGAGAACATAAGGGGTAATCCCTAGGTTGGTGGCAATTTGAGTTGTAACAGGAAGCATCGTTGCAACATAAGGAATGTTATCAACAAAAGCGGAGATGAGGACGGAGGCCCAAACGATGATGGTATAAACCATAAACGGACTTCCTTGTCCAATATTACTAATAATTTCGCTAATTTCTAGAATGACTCCTGCTTCGGTAATTCCACCAATAACGAGGAACAATCCTGCAAGGAGAAGAATGGTAAAGAAGTCAATTTCTTTTACAATAGAAAAAATAGATGAAAACTTTTTAGTTTTAACAATCTTATAGATGAGGCCAATCACCATGAGGCTCATGCAAATGTAGCCATTGGTAAGGGCCGGGCGTCCAGGGATGAATGAAGCTAAAATGAGTAAGACGACAACTCCCGCTAAAAGGACCGATGGAAAATAGGAATTCACTTCTGTGCGCTTGGTGGGTTCAATAAAGGTTGTTTCATTTCTAAAGAAATATAACAGAATTATCATTGTTAAAAGAGCACCTGCTTCTACGACCCAAAAAATACCGATTTTCCCTTCCATAAAGAAGAAATCTAAAAAGTCCATATGAGCAACGCTACCAAGCATAATGGAGGTCGTATCTCCGACGAGAGTGGCTGCTCCTTGTAAGTTCGATGAAATTGCAATTGCAATGATGGAAGGAACAGGAGAGATTTTTAACTTCTTCGCAATGTTTAGTGCAACAGGAGCAATCATTAACACGGTTGCAACATTGTCAATAAACGCTGAAATAATCCCCGCAAATAAGGCCAGCGATACAATTGCCCATTTGACATTTGGTGTTTTTTCAATGATGAGATCTGCTAGTAATGCAGGCATTTTGGATTCAATAAATAGGATAACAATGCCCATCGTTCCCGCAATCATCATTAAGACATTAAAGTCTAAATAACCGAACGCTTTCTCATAAGGAAGAATATTTAAGACGATGAAAATAATGGCGGAAGCCATGGCAATGTAGGCACGGTATTTGGGGAATACCAATAGTGAAACATACGTGATGATAAAAATTATTAAAGCAAGTAACATATGAAGTATCCTTTCAAAAAAATCTTATCTATTATACTATACAATCATTTTTTTTGCAACCTTCTAATAGTGAGTAAGAAAAGCCACAAGTAAGATAAGACACGTCACCACAAATACCACGAGTTGCAAGAACCATGTTTTTTTAAACCATGTTCCATATCCAATCCCGGCCAGTCCAATTCCAATGAGTAAAACAGGATTGGTGGGGTAGATAAGGTCTGTAAAACCATCTCCAAAAATGAAAGCAAGCAGGGCAATGTTTTTTGTAATCCCTATTTCTATCGCAAGTTGAGATAAAATGGGGATTAGGAGAGGGATTTTAGCCGAAGCCGAACCGATGAAAAACTGAATGAACAAAATCAGCAAGTAGATGAATATGATGGAACTAAAGGGTGTCATTGTCGTTAAAAAACCACTTGTCACATGAATAATCGTTCCAATGATAAGCCCCTCTTCTAAAATGTAGCGAATCGATGAAGCCATGAGAATGAGAATAATCGCTGGTGCCATCGACTTTAAGCCTTTAAAAAAGATGAGAAGGGTCTCTTTGAAAGAGTGATTAATGAGACTCCCACAACATAGACCTCCCACTAGAAAGGCAAGGGCGATGAAAGGAATAGAGTATCCTTGAATAAGGGGAATTACCGAGGATAAAATGATGATTAAAAAGAGAATGATAAAGAAGATTGCATAAATCCGAAATGTTCTTGGATTTGATTCGCTTGAAAACGTAAGGTTTTTCCGCTTCTCACAATCAATAGCATACGTCGGTGAACGGGTTGGGTCTTTTTCGATTTTACGAATATGATTTCGAAGGAACAAACACAAAATACCATACATAATAATGAAGGTGATAATTCGAAGACCAATCCCTTCAACAATCGATAATCCCATAGCCTGACTTCCAAGCCCTACCGAGAACGGATTGGTAATCGCAGATGAAAAGCCAAAGCCAGCAGCTAAAAGACACATCCCCGTTCCAGTAAATGTATCCCATCCTAAGGACAAAGATAATAAAACAATCATTGGGAGTAGCGTCACTGCCTCTTCAAAAACACCAAAGAAAGCTCCAAAACTCATGAAAAGCAAAACAACAAGATGCATGAGAAGCATTTTTTTCTTTTCAAAACGACGGATGAAGTATTGTAATATAGATTCAATCCCACCCGTTTTATCAATGATATTAAAAGATCCTGCTAAGATTAAAATAAAGACGCTGATCATGATAATGGTGAGGTTTCCTTCGGAAAACAAAACCAAAATTGGACTGGCAATCAGTTTAAAAATTGAAACGGGCTGATGAACAGGAATGTAGGCTCCCTCTTCAATCACTCCTTGGGGTACGATGAAGATCAGAATCATGGATAATACCATTAGGATCCCAAGCACGAGGGTGATTGTTAAAAAGGAACGTTTATTGATATGAAATATTTCACGATGATTCATAGATTGACTCTCCTTAACACGTTACTCTTATTATATAATATTTTTACTTATTTCTCAATCATCAAATAATCATTCCAAATTGCTAAACAATTATTGCCTTCCCAACGAATGTATCTTTTAGTTTTAATTGACAATCATTTCAATTTCGTGTAAAATAAAACACGTAAACAGGAGGATTCAAACATGTATTATACTCCCATGGTCATTGAACGTACTTCTCAAGGCGAACGTTCATATGACATCTATTCCCGCCTTTTAAAAGATCGTATCATTATGATGTGCGGTGAACTCGATGACGATTTAGCCAATTCTATTGTTGCTCAACTTCTTTATTTAGCTGCAGAAGATCCTGATAAAGATATTAGTTTATATATCAATTCTCCTGGAGGAACCATCACCGCCGGCATGGCCATCTATGATACCATGAATCTAATTAAACCCAAAGTGAGTACCATTTGCCTCGGAATGGCTGCATCCATGGCTGCTTTCATTTTAGCCAGTGGTGAAAAAGGCATGCGTTATGCCTTACCCAATAGTGAAATCATGATTCATCAACCTTTAGGAGGGGCTCAAGGACAAGCCACCGATATTCAGATCGTAGCAAAGCACATCCAACGGATCAAAGATCGGATGAACCAACTCTTCGCCAAGCATACAAATCAACCTCTTGAGGTGATTGTTCGTGACACAGAACGTGATCATTATATGTTTGCTGAAGAAGCATTGACCTATGGTATTATTGATCAAATCATCTAATAAAAACCCTTGTTCATCTCGAATGAACAAGGGTTTTACATTACATCTCTAAAGTAGGTCTAATAATTCGATAACTTTGATATCCTTGAACAGACTCAAGTAACGCTTGAATATCTGTCTCTGTTGAGAGTTGTTTGACTAAAGTAACTGCTGTATCTAAGTAGACAAAGCGAATCCCATTAAAGATATAACTTTTAAAACTAGATCCATTGTAGAGGAAAAGAATATCTCCTACTGTAAAATGACTCGTCATCAAAAACCGAACACGGACATCGCGATTGTAGGTTTGACTTTGATTATAAGTTTTTCCACCATATAAAAAGTCCACTTGAAGATTGCTATCATTGTAAATGGTTGTAAGAGTCATGAAACTTGTAAGGGGATTTACACCTTCTATTGTTAACGCAAATTCTTGATAAATCGCTTGATATAAATCAATCGATGCTGTATAGGAGGCACTTTGAATCTTATTATAAATAATCTGAGTTAACTCGGTGAGTTCATCGTCAGATAAACTAATAATGGTATGATAAACAGGATTTAATTCAATTTCGTCAAGTTTTCCTTGATCACTTACGAGAAGTTCGCCTGATGAAGAGGTTTCTTCCGTCACTCTAATGGTATATTGTAAGGTAATGGTTGAGTGGGCACTGATTCCCGGAAGGTTAAAAGTGATTTTATAACCATCAACAATGCCTTCATAATTGGCACTGATAAAGTTCGCATAGGTCCCAACTTCATCATTTACTTGGAAATAGCCCAAATTCTTATTCCCTTTATTTTCGAGAAGAATGGTATAGGTAATCTCTTCTCCTAAACTCACACTTCCAAGATTGGGAATAGAAGCTGTCTTTTCGATATCAAGACCTTCTAAATGATAACGACTCATAGCAGAAGGTGTAAATGAAATTCCTTCTCGATTCATAGGACGCAAGACACAAAAGCGATTCACATTACTTTTGAATAAATAACGAGCACCCATTGTATCAGTAAACAATTCACTCGCATCTAGTTCTAAAACTGTACCATTACTTTCTAGGGTTTCTTTACTATTGGTATAGTTATAATCTGAGCCGGTGGAGTGAATGAACATATCATCTCCCACGTACATCATAATGTGTCCTGCACTATTGTTATTTCGACGATAGACAATGAAATCACCTGGTTGTAAGTTGTTGCGAACAGTCGATAAGATAGCAGTTTGGCTAGGAACTGTTGTATAATTGGCATTCTCAATATAATAGATGACTTCAGGACTGATATTTTGATTAACACGAGCATATTCAATATAACTAGCGGTACTTGCATTGCTGAAGTTTGTGGTGGGAGTCATATTAATACCAAAGGCATATTGTAGAACGGAATTGGCAAAACTAGAACAATCCATATATAAATAGTTGTTACTTGTTGCCTGTTCTGGATTAAATTTCACCATTCTTCGTCCAGATCCTTGATCATATTGCATTTGAACTCCTTGATAAAAATAAGCATAAGCAATACTACGAATGGTATCATAAGCATAAGTTTCTAGGGTTGGGTTCTGATTCCATTTGGCATAAAGAGTCAGGTTTTCGAGTGGCATGGTATCAAAAACAAAATATTGTTGGAAATCGACATCACTAAACCAACCCCCAAAAGAGTAACCATCTCGGGTGGGTTCATAGGGTGCAATAATGGCACTATCTACAGATGCTATAAGAGGACTTACAAAGCTTCCACCATAGGTTTCGTAGGATAGGGTTACGTTGGTTGGTACCCATTTTGCAATGACGTCAATATGCAATCCAGGCATTACCGTTTCAAGAAAGGCATCCCCTTCTAAACCAAGATACCAACCATCGAAAATATAGCCATTTTTTATAGGTGTTGGAAGCGTAATGGGTGAACCCATACTAGCAGTGATATCGCTGACTTCTTCGCCACCATTTTCATCAAAAGTAATGGTATAAGCATTTACTTCCCATGAGGCATATAATGTCACATCGCCCAAAGGAATCGTAGTAAGGGTGGCTTCAGAGATTAAATTAGAATCATAAAACCAACCTATGAAGGTATATTGATTTTTTTCAGGTGTTGGAAGACTCACAGGAGACTGATACAGACCACTAATATCTTCTACCACTGAACCTCCATTTTCTTCAAAGAAAATGGAATAAGTGTTAGGATTCCATTTCGCAAACACCGTGATGTTCGCTGTAATAGGATGATCATTGATATAAGTTGGGGTGAAGGGGTTTGAAAAGGTATCATTATCCAAATACCAGCCATCGAAAGTGAAGCCATCTTTTAATGGAGCCTCAAGATTAGGAAGAGTGACTCCATCTGTGGTGATGGCTGCAACGGAAGTTCCGCCATTCGATTGAAATACAACATTGTAGGTTGTCTTTTCTGTACATCCTACGAGTAAGAATAGTAGAACAAAGATCATCAAGTATTTTTTCATGTTATTTTCCTTCTAGTTTATTATACTTTTTATGATTTCCATAAGCCTTTTGGGCTGGATATTTCTTGTTATTCTTTTCTAACTTTTCTTTAATAATTGCTTCAAAATCAAAATGATATCGATCAACCATTAAAAGTGAATAGATCAATACATCGGCTAGTTCTTCTTTCAAGTGTTCAAGGTCTTCTACTTCATGTTGCCATTGAAAACATTCCAATAGTTCTGCTGCTTCAATTGATATCGATTTGGCAAGATTTTCACCTGTATGAAACTGTTCCCAATTTCTCTCATTTCGAAAGGCAATGATCTGTTCTAGTAATTGTTTCATGCTTAACTCCTTATTTGTTGCTTAAAATAGGTGGCAACTTCTTCTAATTGAGTGAGGTTCTTTTGCAAGAATAAATACATTGTCTTGCAATAGATATGAGAAGGGGTTCGATATTTAACACACCCTCCTTGGCATAAGTAGCGATATGGGCATTGCACACACGCTAGAGGAAGTGTGGTTGAAACCTCATATAAATGGCTTCGAATGGGGCTCGTAATGATTTGTTCAAGGGGCTTCTTTAGTATATTCCCAAGTAGATAATCTTTTTCAACAAAGAAGTCACAAGGGTATACGTCTCCATTGGATTCAATGATTAGGGCACTACTACAGGAGCCATTCAAATCACATGAATTGGGCTTAAGACCTAATAAAATGGCAACAAGATTATCGAATAAGCGAATACTCGTGGGATTAGATCCCATAATATCGTAAAACCAACAGTGGAATAATTCATCTAAGAAGTGAAAATATTCTTGATCTGTTAAAAGAGTTTGCTCTTTATTTTCGTTATTATGGAGAGGAACACACGGAATAAATTGGAGATAAAATAACTTTTCTTTTCGAAAGAATTGATAAATCTCACTTGCTTTCTGGACGTTTGCTTTAGTGACAACAGCCAAAATATTAAAAGGGACATGATAACGCTCGAGAAGATGAACAGCCTCTAGGATTTGATTGTGATGAGAGCCTCTAGCTACCTCATGAACTTCTTTCGGACCATCAAGCGATATGCCCACTAAAAAGTGATGTTTTTCAAGGAAAGCACACCACTCATCATCAAGAAGTAATCCATTGGTTTGGATGGAATAGGAAACAGGAATGGAGCTCTTATTAAGTGTCTTCACAAGATGAATGACTTCTTCATAATACTTTAATCCTACAAGAAGGGGTTCTCCTCCTTGAAAGGATAAAATGAGCGCTTTTTTAGCGAGTTTAAAAGCCTCTTTAAGAAGGATTCCAAGCGTCTCGTAGGTCATCACTTCATGAATAATGCCCCCTTTTTCTTTCATTAAATCATGATAGAAACAATAGGAACAAGATAAATTACATTGTCCTGAAGCGGGTTTAATCAGTAAACTTAAGACACTCATTTTGGATCCTTAAATTCATGAGGATAGAGTTCTTTATATTTTTCGATGTATTCTTCACGATTCGTTTTGATAAGATGATTGACATAATTCTTAAGTTGCATGCTCGCATGAAAAGGCCCGCCTTCACGTAAAACAGTTGACATGGGGTCTTCATATAAATAATGATTCTTTTTCATGGTTTCATCATGCCAATCGTATAATAAGGATGTCATTTCATGAACAATTTCTGGATGTAGTTCTGCAAGATTGTGTTGTTCATAGGGATCATCCTTGAGATTGAATAAGAGATGTTTGGGAAAGAAATGATAGCCATCATGATAAGTTCTCATATAAAGATAATCACGCCAACGAACACTGCGCTGACAGACGTGAGCCATTTGACTTAATATGAGATAGGGGTGTCCACAATCGACTCCTTCTTCAATTGTTTTCGCAAAACTCTTTCCATCCCATTCAGGAGATGGTTTCGCGCCAATCAAATCAGCCATGGTAGAAATTAAATCTAGATTATAGTGGAGTCCTTCTACTGTTTTTCCTTTGATGCCTTTCGGCCATTTGATGATAAAGGGAATACGACAAGTTCCTTGATCAGCCGTTCCATGTTCCGCATAGATGCCTAGTTCTCCCATGTTTTCACCATGGTCTGAAGATACAATAATAGCCGTATCTTCAAGAATACCTTGCGCTTCCAAAACATCAAGGATTTTTCCGATATGAGTATCAGCATAACGAATTCCAATATCATATCCATCAAATAATCTTTTCACATCCTCTAGAGTATCAAGTCTTCCAACTTGACGAGGATAAAGACTAGAGACTTGATCCGTAAACATCATGAGTTCTTGAGCATGATGCGGACCTGCTGTTTTCTTATGTGCTTCTAACACATCACCTGTAATCCAATCGGGTCCTTTGTCATTGGTAAAAGGATTGGGAAAATCTTCTGGAGTCCGATGAGGAGTATGAGGATCCCACAAATTGACATGAAGATACCAATGATCTAGGCCTTTGTTGCGTTCAAGCCAAGAAAGAGCAGTGGGAACGACTTCATGTGCTTTCTCAATGCCCCGTTTTCCCGTATCATAAATTTCTGAGAATCCACCATAAAAATACCAAGCTGAATGACGACTTGCAAATGGAGTGATACCAACTGTATGATAACCATTATTACGAAGCATTCCAAATAAACTTTCAAATTCTAAGCGACTTCTAAATTTTCGTGTGGAATCAATATGCATTTGTGAAGTCGTCTGCCCATGCCCTACGACTCCAGAACGTATTCCAAATTGACCTGTAAAGAGGGCGGTTCTTGAAGGTAAGCAGGGGGCATCGGAACAGTAATAATTGGTAAAAATAAGTCCATCACGAGCAATGCGATCAATATTCGGAGATGTATTTTTATGATATCCATAACAACCCAAGTGATCGGCTCGAGTAGTGTCAATGTCTAAATACAATATTCTCATATGAATTACCTCCACTGATACTCCTTCATTATATTAGTTTTTACTTCAAAAGTCAATTTGTATCTTTTGGAGATTAAAAGCATCCTTATACCTAGGTTTGCGCTTCTATCAAAAAACGTCATCTTATAGTTGATTTTAAATTGATTTACAGGGGTATTAAGGCTTGCAAAAGCAATAAAATCATGTTATGATATTAAAAAGGGAGACGTATTATGGCCAAAAAGAAAACCACCATCGAATCTATGATTGTGAAAGAATTAACAAAAAAAAGCACTCCTAAAAAAAGTATCTCCAAAAAATCTTCTTCAACATCTGCCAAACAAAAACGTTCAGAAATCGCAAAAAACATTCAGAACGAAGCAAAAGAACGATTAGTTGATACCCTTCTTAAAAAACCTAGATCGAAAAAAGCTCAAAAACTCCGACTCCTGTATATTTTTCTCTTGCTGATTGTCATTGGCGTCAGTGGTTTCTTTGCTTATGAAGAGATTG
>JAQVOS010000019.1 GCA_028702495.1 Bacilli bacterium | reverse complement strand
TTCGCCGTTTTTACTGAGGGTGATCTTTGAAATTTTGGGTAACTCAAGTGGCAGGTCTTTTTCTTCTAATATTTCAATGGTTCCGTCTTCATAGAAAATGACTGGGAAAGGTTCTCCCCAATAACGTTGACGACTAAAGATCCAATCACGTAATTTATAGTTCACATCACGGACACCTTGATGTTTTTCTTCAAGAACGTCAATGATTTTTTTAGTAGCATCTTCTTGGTTTAATCCATTGATGAAATCAGAATTGATATGAAGTCCATCTCCAGTATAGCAACCAGTACTCATGTCACCTTCAAGAACTTGGATGATTTCAAGTCCAAACTTTGTTGCAAATTCAAAATCGCGTTCATCATGAGCAGGCACTGCCATAATCGCACCTGTTCCATAACTACTCAAAACATAATCTGCAATCCAAATGGGAATGTTTTTTCCATTGGCAGGATTCACAGCATATGCACCAGTGAAAACACCCGTTTTATCTTTATTGAGATCGGTACGATCTAAATCGCTTTTGCTTTTTGCATAAGTAATGTAGGCGGCTACTTCTTGATGATGGGTTGGGTCGGTTATTTGTTCAACCAATTCATGTTCTGGAGATAAAACGCAGTAGGTTGCCCCAAATAAGGTATCAGGACGAGTCGTAAAGACTTCGAATTGTTCATTTCTTCCGCTGACTTTAAAAGTAACCCGAGCACCCACACTTTTACCAATCCAATTGCGTTGCATATCTTTCAAAGATTCTGGCCAATCAAGGGTATCAAGATCTTTTAATAAACGTTCAGCATAGTGAGTAATTTTTAGGACCCATTGCTTCATTGGACGTTTGACAACGGGAAAGTTTCCTCTATCAGATACCATTCGACCATTTAAATTGAAGACTTCCTCATTCGCAAGGACAGTTCCTAATTCGCTACACCAATTGACTTCGATATCACGAATTTCAGCAAGTCCTTTTTCATATAACTTTGTAAAGATCCATTGTGTCCACTTGTAATATTTAGGATCACAGGTAGCAATTTCACGATCCCAGTCATATGACAATCCCAAAATATGTAATTGTTTTTTAAAAATTTCAATATTTTTTTTCGTAAATTCGCGCGGATCGTGTCCTGTTTGAATGGCATATTGTTCCGCTGGAAGCCCAAAAGCATCCCATCCCATAGGATGAAGAACATTAAATCCTTGCATTCTTTTCATTCGCGAGACGATATCAGTGGCCGTATAACCTTCTGGATGACCGACATGAAGTCCTGCTCCACTTGGATAAGGAAACATGTCAAGCGCATAAAACTTAGGACGATTGTCTTCCAGAGGCGTTCTAAACGTTTTATGTTCAGTCCAATATTGTTGCCACTTTCTTTCAATCTCAATATGATTAAAGCTCATGATTGTCTCCCTTCATCGCGTCTTGTAGAATCGCACGACTTGCCATAAAAATATAAATTGCAGTGATAATAAAGCCCGTATAATAAAATAGGGCACTATTAAAAATCATTGATAAGACGGATCCAAAGCAATACGGAGCGAGTAAATAAAGGCACACCTTCCATATTTCGCGAAAACGGATGACGCCTGATAATGTAAATGATTGGAATATCGTTAGAATCATTGATACTAGTAAAATGTTTAAAAGGCTTTCAAAAGTAACTGCAAGGATCGAAAAAAACTGAATATAAGGTTTATAGGTGGTTAATTCTTGATCGATGATGTGAAAAATTTTATTCCAAAAAATCGTATTGTTTACTTGGTTAGAGTCTGTTAAATCAAGGTTTACAATATCAGGATATTCATCATACTCAAATAACTTGATTTTCATCAGAGACTGAACGATATAAACATCATTGGCTTGCATGATAATATTGATGTTACTCGCTACAATACTATCCTCCACATTGAGAGCAGTTGATACGATTAAATTAAGCCCTGTTTCAATTTGCTTTTTATAGATGAATGAGGAATCATTTTGTTTATGGATTAGAACTCCATCGATAATAGCAAATGGTATATCTTCTGTTGAAAAGATTTCTTTAATCGCTTTTTGATCTTCATAAGTGACTAAATCACTTTTCAACATGGTAATGGTAGCGGGGAGAATGGATAAGACAAGGAGGAAGATAAAGTAAAGAACAGTGACATACCATCGATCATGACGATATTGAACCACTTCTCGAGGCGAAAATAAACTAGCACGTAATCGTTTGAAAAGCTCCATGTACTCAACCCCCTGTTGTTTATGAACTATTATACCATGAAAGATGGGGTTTTTCAAGTATATTCCAAGGCCCCAAAATAAAAAGAAGGTATTTCTACCTTCTTTTTATCAATACCTATACTAGCACTGTTGGTTCTTTTCCTAATAAAATTTGAATAAAGTCAATAAGCCAACCAATGCCAAATAATCCTCCGGTTAAAATCCAAATGATACCGACAATCACTCTTCCCTTTGCTACACGATAAATACCGTAAACAAGAAAATCCAAGAAAAAGCATAACAATACTTTTCCTATCCAGGGTAGTTTGGTGACAGGTAGGGATGAGTTCATAATTCCCTCCTATATATATGATTGAATGTTATTGTTGTTCAGCGTATGATGATAAGTCTGCGGGGAAAGTAATCGTTTGAGTATCAGTTCCTTTAAATTCAACATTGACAGTACCAATAACATCATCGATATTTGTCCAAGAACTTTCAATCTTTGTTACTTTTCCATTTGCATAAGTTAATGTAACAGTAATAGCTTTCATATTGGCTGAAATGTCATCAAAACGATCACTTGCAGCAATAAATTCATCGTCACTCATTCCTGTTGCATCAAGAACATATTTTGTGGAATCCCATGTTAAGACAGCTACACCATCAGTATTTGATGTTATTGTAAATGCTTTGAACAAACTTAAATCGAATGTCACAAAAACACTTGATAACATGGCTTCAAAACCATAACTTTCTAATATAACATCTTCTTCATCACTGGATAAAGGAGCCTTTGTTTTTTCTCCGTTGACGTTTACATAAGCAACTTCATCAGTTACATAAGCAGCCATGGTTGTAGTACCACTCTCAAGAACACATAGCAATTCATCAAGAGATGAACCATCAAAATTATAAATGTATTCCAAGGAAGTCGTGGTTTCTTTCTCCATATTGACAACGATATTTCCAGATTCGCTTTCCATATATTCATTCACTGTTGCAGTTAAATACCCTAATAAATCAAGGGGTGTTGTATTGTCAACTGGTGGCTTTTTACATCCAACAATCATGAATGTCAATAATAAACACATTAAAGTTAAAATTGCTTTTTTCATTATTTCCTCCGTTTATATCGTCTCTATTATACACTAATTGAAAAATGTTTACAAGTCTATTTGGATGATTTTCTGATAATTATCACGAACAATTTGATTATAATACCCACGACTCAACTTTTGAATGAATTTATGGTTGCGATAATCCTTGATATCTTGATAAGTTCCCAGAAAGTCGATCTGTTGTTTTTTTAATAAACGTTGTAGTTTGCTAAACTTAATGTTATTGATATTTGAAAAGAATAACACACCTTTTTTCTTCAAATCGACAAGGTCAGCAACACTAAAATATTTATACTCTTCAATACAACTTAGTACAATCTTTTTATCAGACCAAAAATGAATCAATTGATTTAATTGTTCGGGTTTTTTATCATTTGGCAAATGGACAAAGATATATTCGCTTTGATTTAACGAGAGTATCTCACCTTTTGATAAGCGATGAATCATAGAATAATGAAAATAGATTTCCGAACCCAAAAAGAATTGTATTTGCTTTGAACTAACTTTTAGACGATTGAATTTTGTAATCATTTCATCAAAATCGCTCGTTTCTTCATCATAGACAGGGCTTGTTAAAATGACTGCTTTATATCCAAGGCGAATGAGTTGGGCTATTTCTTGCTCTGCTTCGTCGTAACTGAGTCTTAATATTTGATTGTTGAGATCAATCATAGCCATTCCTCCTTCATTAGTCTTCCATTGCTTCGAATGCTTCGAGTTTGTCTTTTACAGGAATTGGTTTAGAATCTCCATGTTTTACAAGGGACATGGTGACAAATGCAAGAACACAGAACAAGACACTATAAGGGAATAATACGCGTGTATTAATATTTTCCATGAGGTACCCCGATAAAATAGGAGTTACAATTTGCGCAAGCATGGATGCCGAATAGTAGTAACCCGTATATTTTCCTATATTAGCACCCTTACTCATTTCAACAACCATTGGATAAGAGTTTACATTGATGGTAGCCCAACCAATGCCGGCCATGGCCATCGTGACATAAATTAAGAAAGTTGTATTATAATTGGCCAATGAACCAAGCAAGAAAGCGGCTGCTAAGATGATGATTCCGACTAAAATGGTTTTTTTCCGTCCAACTTTGCTTGCAATGATTCCAATCGGGATAAAGGCAATAATTGCAGCCCCTTGGGCAATTAATAATGGTAAGAAATATCCCATTTGTAAAACATCGCCTGCATAGACTGAAAACTTAGAAGTTGCTGCATTGTAGGCCATAAACCAAAATACAATCGAGCCAAGAATTAAAAAGAAACTTTTTCTAACAGCGGGAGACATATCCGAAGCTGTTTCTTCTTGAATCGTTTCTACTTGATCAACGCCATATTTTTCGATGAGTTCTTGATTTTCTTGTACTAGTTTAGGTTCTTTAACTTTCCAAATGAAGATAACAAGTAACCCAATCATTAAGACAGCTAATACCACAAATTCAATCACATAACTACTATTTTCTGAGATGCCCATGCCACCTTTGACCATATTCACAACGGCCAAGAAGATGATGGCGATGATACCACCAGCTGCACCCATTAAGTTAATAATGGCATTGGCCTTACTTCGTAGAGGTTTGGGGGTAACATCAGGCATAAAGGCAACTGCTGGAGTTCGATAAGTTGCCATAATAAAAAGGACAACAAATAAAATACCTACAAATAAGAATAAATAAACTGTGTTGTTTTGAGAAATAGCCCAAACATGTGCTCTTCTAAGTTCAAGAGCATCTTCGTATTGATCAACTTCATAATCTACACCTTCATAGGAATAGCCAATGAGTTCATCGTCTTCATCTTTTATTTCAACGACTTCTTCAATTCCATTGTCTTGAATCATTTTTACTTGGGCGGCATGTGTCAGTCCAACACCAATGAAAAGAAGAGCTGATAAGATGACACCCACAACAATAAAAGGTGTTCTACGTCCATATCTTGTTTTTGTTTTATCTGAAATACGACCAAATAATGGCAATAAAAATAACGCAAAAACATTATCAAGAGCTAAAACAACACCGGATAAACCATGTCCTAGTCCAAAGGAATCAATGACAATTTTCGCAATGACATTGTCATACACTTGCCAAAACATGGAAATAATTAAAAAAGCCAAACCAACATAAATGGTTTTCTTCACATTAAGCTTCATAAATCCTCCTCATATGCTTGTTTATAGTATATCATAGTTTCAATTGGATGTAAACATTTTCAAAAAAAGAAAGATGGTGAAATCCATCTTTCTTACTTTTGTCAATAAATGAGTGATTATGAAATATTCTTTCTTATTATTATTTACCGATTCATTTTATTACCAAATAATTATTTCCGTATCAGATGACAAATATCTTTCTCTTTAAGCCAAAGAGGTAGATGAGTAATCGTAATTTTTTCATGGGTGATAGGGTGCAGGAAAGCAACCTCATAACAATGAAGATGTAAATTTTCCTCTTGATTACTATAAAGATTATCACCCAACACTGGATGACCAAGGTAGGCCATATGTACACGAATTTGGTGTGTTCGACCGGTGAGTAGTTCTACTTCTAGTAGACTTTTCCCCTTCTCTTCAAGGAGGGTTCGATATTTTGTAAGGGCATTTTGACCATTAGGTCCAACCCACCTACGAATATCGTGGGTTTTTTGGGATTCAATAGGATAATCAATCATCCCTTCAAGTGGATTAAGAGACCCAACAATCCAACACAAATATTTCTTTCCCACAAATTTTTCAGTTAACATTTGTTGAAGGGGACCGCTTTTAGCAATGACCATAATTCCAGTTGTACGATAGTCGAGGCGTGTCACAATATGAATATTCGCTTGTATGGCTTGTTCTTGATAGTACTTTGCCACCATACTAATAACATTGTCCATCGGATGTTTTCGTGAAGGTTGGGATGATACACCACTCGGCTTATTGATGATGAGTAAATAAGAATCCTCATAAAGAACTTCTAAATCTCTTGTGCTTGGTAAAAAATTAGGGTTTAACTCTTCATCGATGCAAATCATGATGCAATCCCCTTGATGAAGAATATCATGATTTCGTAAGGGTTGATCCTGCATAAAAACCATGTCTTGAATCCTTACTTTTTTACGAAAAGTTCGGGAAAATCCTTCTTGTTGAAGGAAGTCACGAACCGTTATTTCATTTTGTTGAACGATGTATTTTATTTTCATAAGATGATTATAGCACGTTTTTTTTGATACGGCAACAAGGATAAGAAAACTTCCCAAGTCAAGCGACTTGGGAAGTAATGATTATTGTTCCATTTGTTTCTTATATTCCTCAATGATCTTCTTGATCAAATGTTCAGGAACTTCTTCATATCGATTGAATTCACGAGCGAATCGTCCACTGGCTTGAGTCATAGCCTTAAGTTCAGTGGTATACTTTGTAATTTCACTTTCAGGAACTTCAGCAATGACTTTGGTTTTTCCACCTGGTAAATCTTCTGTTCCTAAAATACGACCTCTCCGCTTATTCATATCGCCCATGACAGCTCCTAAATATTCTGATTTTACTGTGATATATAGGTTCATAATAGGTTCAAGAATGGTCGGTTTAATCTTATCAACAGCTGCTTTAAAAGCAAGTCCTGCAGCTAATACGAATGAAATTTCATTGGAATCGACTGGATGATAACTTCCATCATATAAAGTTGCTTTGACACCAATGACTGGGAATCCAGCTAAAGGTCCATGTTCAAGGATTTTAATGAGTCCCTTTTCAACAGCAGGGAAATAGTTTCTTGGAACGGATCCACCAAATACTTCTTCAGTAAAGACGAAATCTTCTTTACAAGGTTCAAAGCGAATCCAAACATCACCAAATTGACCTGCACCACCAGATTGCTTTTTATGGCGACCTTGTGCTTCTCCCTTGGCTTTAATGGTTTCACGATAAACGACTTTGGGTTCAGTCATTTCAACTTCAACTTTGAACGTATTTTTAAGCTTTTCAAGAATATATCCAATGTGAGTGATTCCTTGACCACCAACAAGTTGTTGAGCAGTTTCGGGATTCCGTTTAATTTCAAATGTTTCATCTTCTAATTGTAATTTTTGTAAAGCAACAGAAATTTTTTCTTCATCTTGTTTGTTTTTAGGCTGAATGGCTACATAAATGGTGGGTGTAGGATGTTCGACTTTATCAAATACGATGGGGTCTTTCTTATCACAAATGGTACAATTGGTAAACAAGTCTTGCATCTTTGCCACAGCAACAATGTCGCCCGCATAGGCAGCGTCAACCGAAATTTGTGTTTTTCCCATAAGAGAGAAGATTTGGTTGGTTTTTAGGATTTGTTCTTTATTTGACAACATGATTTCTTGACCAGTTCTAAGGCTACCAGAATAAATTTTCACCATACTAATGGAGCCAACAAATGGATCAATGATGGTTTTAAAGACTTGACCAGAAAAAGGAGCATCATCTGTGGATCCACGAACGATTTCATTATCTTTTAGATCTTTCCCAGTTTTTGCTTTTAAATCTATCGGTGATGGCATATAATCAACAATCATATTTAAAAGGGTTGAAATTCCAATATTTTTTAAAGCTGAAGAAACTAAAACAGGGAATACATCACCAGTGAGAGTTCCAATACGTAAGCCTTCTTTGATTTCCTCTTCAGTTAAAACACCTTCAGAGAAATACTTTTCAAGAAGTTCTTCGCTTGTTTCAGCAACCGCTTCACTAATATCATTGTATAATTCATCAATTTTTCCCATTTTATCGGGATAAATGGCTTCTTCAACCATCTTACCATCCTTATAAATGTGTGCTTTTTTAGTAACAACATTGGCGAATCCATCAAATAAATCACTATGACCTAGTGGCCAGCAGAAAGGCACGGCCCTTTTTCCTAGTTTTTCACGAATGGATTCGAGAACTGGTTCAAATTTTACATTTTCTTTATCCATCTTATTAATTAAAATGATGGTTGGTAAATTACGTTTACGGATTTCTTCCCAGCAACGCTCTGTTCCTATTTCTACGCCTTTGGTAGCATCGACTAATAGAATGGCCCCCTTCACAACGGAGAGAATATTTTCAACTTCTCCGATGAATTCTTCAGATCCTGGAGTGTCTAAGAAATTAATTTTATGTTCCTTCCACTCAACGGGAATCAAACTGGCAGATAGACTGGTTTGACGTGTCTGTTCTTCTAGGGAGTAGTCACTGACGGTATTTTTTCGTTCAACTTCGCCCTTTTTTTCAATGGCACCACCGATATACAATAATGCTTCAGATAGTGAAGTTTTACCACTTCCTAAGTGTCCCAAGATTGCAACATTTCTAATCGCTTTTGCATGATATTCTTTCATTCAATTTCCTCCTTGCTATTAAGTAAACGATTTCATATTAATCATATTATACTATATTTTGGAAATTATTGCTATACTTTTTGTCCATAATTTGAAAGGTGTAAAAATGCAAGGCAAGAGATCCTTGCCTTGCATTAGAGTGATTATATATGAAATCTTTTCTTTAATTCATCCTTCGTAGCAGTATCTGCAAAAATGACCATCCCCACAATTGTGATGACTCCAATAGTTGCAGATGTGACACTTGGCCACAAAACTCCCACAACATCTGTCCAATATAAGATGATGGGAACAAAACTAATGAGAATGGTTGTAATCAAGTAGAGTAAGTAATCGTTATATCGCATCTTTTTACTAACGATTAAAATAATAATTGCAATAACCGATAATCCACATATGGATGGGACAACATAATCAAGAGCCCACCCACTTGTTTGTGAGAGATTTTCAATTCCGATGACGATAAGAGAGAGGGCAATCATTTGAATGAGTAATTTTTTGGCGATATTTCTTCGGGATAAAATGGTTGATTTGATGATAATCCACATATAAATGAGGCCTAAAATAACATATCCTGCCCACATAACTCCTTCATAGGTTAAAATATTAATTAAAACACTGACGAGGCCAGCCACAATGGTGATAAATAGAGTGATTCTTAAAAAGAGATTAATGTGTTTGCTTTGAGGTTGATAGGGAGGATGGGTGGGCAAATTTGAGCCATCCCCCGTTAACAGCTGTCCACAAAGGGGGCATGTTTTACGATTGGTTTTTACTTCCACTAAACAATTTGGACATTTTCTCATCTTACACCTCCAAATCATTGTGGTCAATGACCACCTTGATTCCTTCTTTGGTCAACATTGAGAAGAAGTCTTTTTCGATGCCGCGATTAACGAGTGCGGTAGAAAAAGTAATGTTTACCATGTTTTCATAAGTGATGACTCCTAAATTGAGTGGAGAAGTACGACCCCCTCCTGGAGTAAAATTGAAATTTTCGATGTGCTGTTTCATTTCTTCTGGAACATCCACAATGCCAAGATTTGATAAAGAGATGGAATGAACACGGTCTCCAAGGGTTAAGTAAGCGATTTTTAAAACAAATTCTTTCAAAAAGCGAGGAGCAATTCTTAAAAAGAAGTTCTTTTCAGCTCGTACATTGTTTGTTAGATGAGCTTGTAGTTTGTCTTTCTGCAATTCTTCAGTCATATCATGTCTGACATGATTAATAATTTCTGTAAATGGCATTGGCTTGTCGATGTCAACAGAAGTGCTCACAAAAAGACTAAAGTTTCTAAGACTTTTAGAAGGAAAGAAACGTCGTAAATTGACAGGCACCATAATCGTAAATGGAAGATTTTTATCTTGAAAAATTTCCTTATTTTGATAAGCCGCTTGAATCAATAGAGCAACAATATATTCAGTAATGGTAGCGTTATATCGTTTGCTAAGAACTTTAATTTGATTTAGGGGAACGGTACCCGAAATAAAACCTAACCAATTGTCTTTATAAATGGGAACTTTATATTTTAAAGACGTAGTTTCCCGACGTGGACTACGTAAACGTGAATTAAAGTTCGCATTGAAACTATCCTGTTCTTCTTCTTTAATCTTTTCGATGTTTTCTGTTAGAATGGGAGCATTATCTGGAAGGGGTATGCCTTGCAATCTTAAGTAAGTATAAACAATCGATTTTAGGAGTTCTAAAGCTCCCGTTCCATCGGTCAGAGTATGAAACATCTCGACAGCAATTCGCTTTTGGTAATACACAACGCGAAATAAAAATCCATAACTGTCACGAAAATGTTCAAAAGAACGCAGCATATAAGGCCCTTCTTCTTCAATCCGGGGATAATGGTCATTGGATTCGAGATAATACCAAAACATACCTCGACGAAGCCTTACATTAAAGGCGGGGAAGCGTTTGATGGTTTGTTCAACTGCTTTTTGTAACATTAAAGGATCCACAGGCTTCACCATATCAATAGAAATCCGAAAAACATTGGTTCGGCTTTTTGTTGAGACGGAGGGAAATATTTTCCCAGCATTATCTAGTTTATACCATTTGCGTAATTCCATTATAAGACTCCTTCCTTAATGTACCCATAGGTAGCATCAACCAATTCTAATGTTTCATGAGTGCCCTCAAATGAGTGCATATAGGCTTGTATGATTGCTTCGATATCTTCCTCATAAGTTAAGTCAACGAGAAAGTTATTGACGCCAGCATTTTTCAATTGCGAAATGCTTCCCAAAAGATGAAGGCGTTTGCTATTGTATAAAATAAGGTTACAATCCCCATCATCGAGTAAACGAAACCGAAAACCCAAGCGATCTTTTAAATAATAAGGTTGTTCATGGCATTTCCCGCAATATTTTTCAGTAAGCCCAAGGGCTTTGTTGATGAGGCAATGCTTGGTAATCATGAGTTCATAATATCCGTAAATCATCACCATGGCGTTGGCAGCTGAGCAATACTGCTTACGATAACTTGTCAATAGGATCTCGATTTCAGCAAGCGATAATTCAATAGATAATCCAACAACCGCTTTTCCTTGCATATGAAAGTGATGAAGACTGGTGGCATTTGCAATATTTTCATAGACACCAGAAATGGGACTTTCTTCTTCTTGAAGTTGCTTTTGGCAGCGAATGGGGGTGATTCGTGGAGGAATATAGGTGATGGTTGTTGTCTCATTTTGAAAGACATACCATTCTTTATTCTCAACCAAGAGATTCTTTACCCCTAAGCGAAGACACACTTCAAGTTGATTTTTCGTTTTGACTTTGAAGTAAAGACGATGAGTTTCTACTGGAATCCAAGTGGGAGCAACCCATGTCACTTTTTTTGGACTTTTCTCTTGTATGCGAGCCTCATCAATCGCATATAATGCTTGTCGTCTTAATTCATTAATTTGACTAATCGGTAAAAAGACGGATTCTATGTTCATTTGAATGGAGGTAAAGACATAGTCGTCTTGCCCTGTTTTTTGTAGTTGTTCGCGAATGCGATCCTTAAATTGGAGGCTTGTTGCAGGGGCTGTGCGTTCTTCGGAACGCTCACGAATTGTATGGAGGCCATCTGTAACGATTAGAACCAAATAATCATCCTCAAGCGAGAGGACCGCTTGGAGTGGTATCTTAGGTATGGTTTGCTTCAAAACCTTTTCGGTAAGATGTGCATCCGTCGTTTTTAAAACAAGAGCTCCTGTATTGATGGGTTTATGAACGCGAAGTCGAACCATCATTGGGGCATTCGCTAAGGTCAATTTTGCATCTTTCGTCATGATTTCATTCACAATCACGGCATCCTCTTCTTGACCAACAATGCGAAGACCATCACCTCTTGCAATCTGATCAATTAGGGCAACATCAATCCAACCATTGGCATATCGAATGACTTTTCCAACAGGAACTCCAATATGATTGGGAGATTTAGTATTGGTGATATTAAAGCTTTTTTCTTTTAGAAGAAAGCCTTTTGTAAACCCACGATTGAACATGACGCTCATGTCTTTTATCGCATCAACATAGGGTTCTTGATTAATGGCATGGTGATAGGCTTTGGTAATCACGCCCACATACTCGGGGCGTTTCATTCTTCCTTCTATTTTAAAGGAGGTAATATTCGCTTCCATCAATGTTTTAACATCATCCAAAGTCATTAAATCTTTAGGACTCAATAAATAAACATTCTCTGTGACGCCTTCGAGTTCATAGGGTAGGCGGCAAGGTTGGGCACATCGTCCTCGGTTTCCACTTCTTTTTCCAATAAGAGAGGAAAGGTAACAATTGCCTGAATGACATACACATAAAGCTCCATGAACAAATACTTCAGTTTCAACGGGAATGGTATTGATCACTTCACGAATGACATCAAGGCTTGTTTCACGAGCAAATATAATGCGACGAACGCCTAATTCTACTAGTTTCTTGACTTGCGTGATATTATGTGTATTCATCTGTGTGGAAGCATGAATTGCAACTGTAGGATAAGAGCGATGGATATAATCCAAAATTCCCCAATCCTGAACAATGATGGCATCAACCCCATTAGCAACTAAAAAATCAACCCATGCGGTAGCTTCATGAAATTCTTCTTCTTTGATAATCGTATTCACTGTGATATATACTTTAACTTGATGACGATGTGCTTCCTCAATCAAGTCAATGATTTCATCCTCTGTAAAATGATTGAGATTGGCACGAGCACCAAACTTTTTTCCTGAAAAATAAACAGCATTAGCTCCATGAGAAATCGCTGCATAAAAAGCTTCACGAGAACCTACAGGGGCTAATAATTCAGGCTTATTCATTTGTATCACCCATCAATTGCTCGAGTTGGACCAAAGATGCATAAACTTTTTTCAAGAAGGCCTCATCATCGACGATTTCATCCTCACCAATATGAGCTTCACTAGTGAGTGGACCTTGAAAGCCAATAGTATTCAGGGATTGCATGATATGTTTAAAATCAATGGTTCCAGTTAAAGAAACAAGATGAGCATCATAATCCCCAAGATTGTCATGAAGATGAACACAAACGATTTTTCTGGCATATTTTTGAAAATCAACTTCAGGAAGTCGATATGAAAAACAATTGGTATGCCCTGAGTCAAAACACATTTTTAAAACAGGGGATGAAAATGTTTCAAAGACGGTATCAATATATTCCAAATCGCGGATGTTTTCAATCGCACATTGAACATTCTTCGCTTCACAAACATTTAGAATCATACGTATCCGTTTTAATCCAATATCACTTACGGGAGGGTGTACTTCTTTAGCGACTGTATGCATGATGACGGTTGGTATGTGATATTGATGAGCCAAATTGATGCCTTCTAGTATCGATTCCACATAAGTTTCCCCTTCGGGATTTTCTAACCATAGATTATTGCATCCTTCGAATCGCAGATGCATGGTTTCAATATTTAAATGTTTTGCACGTGCAAGGGCGATGACTTTTTCAAGCTTATCAATATTTTCATATTGCCAAATAAAGATGCCATCAAATCCGGTTGACTTGATGAGGTTAAGTCGAGATTCAAGATCGAATTCGTGACCAAATTCTAGATAGGTATTTTTTTGCATCGTCATGATCCTTTCCTATTGATATATTATACCATAAATAAGTCATGAATAAAAGTGCTATATCATAGCACTTACTATGATTATAGCACTTCATTTTTCAATATATATAAGATTCCAATTGTTCTTGGTCCACAATGGGTTGAAATAACCCCACTCGCTCTTGTTTCCACAATGTTATTAAATCCATAATTAACCTTCAAAGCATTGGTAAGATATACTGCATCTTCATCAGCCAAAGAATGGGTAATCATAATACACGAAGGATCGACGTTTTCGGCATCGAGGGCAAAGTAATCGAGTAAAACATCGAGAGCTTTAATAAATTTCCCATGAGGTTTTTTAGCAATTTCCATCGCACCATTTACGACACGAATGATGGGTTTTATCCGAAGCATGGTTCCAAAGAAACGAGAAGTTCCACTACAACGTCCTCCCATATGCAAATACTCTAAAGTATCAATCGCAAATTGGGAGCGAACCAAAGGAGTGATTGTTTTTATCTTTTCAACAATCTCGGGAGCAGGAAGCCCTTGATCGCGATACTCACACATTTTCAATAATTGAAGCCCAATACCAGAAGACAAATTGCATGAATCAACCACTGTAACATTGGGATAATGACGCGATGCTAGCACCGCATTATTATATGAAGCAGAAAATCCGGATCCTATCCCCATGAAGATGATGTCTTCATCCGCAGGATATTTCAGAAAGGCTTCTTCAAAAACCAAGGGAGGTAGAGCAGCACTCTTAGGCAATGCTTTATATTCATTTACTTTTTCATAGAGTTGTTCTGTGGTAATGTCAATGCCATCACGATATGTTTCATTCCCAAATGTAACATATAAGGGAAGAACATGAATATTATGTTTTTCATATAATTCAGGGGTTAAATCACTTGTGCAATCAGTAATAATATTCACTTTTCGCATATACTAGCACCTCCAACACTCACTTATTATACCATACAATTAATTTCTAATCAAACAATAAATGAAAAAGTGGTTTCATCTAAAAGACGATGAAAGGCTCTCGCATAGTCCTGTAAATCTTCATTCGTTTGATAAATAATTTCTAAACAATAAAGATGAGAATAATGTCGTGTCTCATCTATTAAAGTTTTAAAATCCACAGTTCCTGTTCCGATGGGCTTGTGTTCATCTTTTTCTCCACGATTATCACTTAAATGCATGTGCATGAGGTAGGGGTATAGAAATTTCATATAATCACGAATGGTATACCCACTCAAATTGGCATGACCTGTATCAAAAATGAAAGACAAATTGGAACGCTCACTTTGATCAATAAAAGCTTTAATTTCTTCTGGACTAACTCCCATTTCTGTTTCTTTGGGCATGTTTTCAATCATGATAAAGGCTTTTGTTGCATCACATAATTGTCTTATAAGGGGGAGGAGATGATTGTATAGCATCCCTCGATCTTGCTCGCGAGTATATCCTAAATGAAGCGTATACTTCTTTACATGAAATTGTTTCCCATAATTGATGGCATCTATGAGGCGTTTTTGGGTGATATTCGCACTTTCTAGACAACACAAATCATTATCTTTACCAAAGGGAAGATGAAGCACCACTTCAGGGTGCTCTTCACAGAGTTCGAAAATTCCTTTTCGATAATCATCCTGATGAAGTGTGTCTGTATCATAAGGATAAAATATCTCAATGCCTTGATATAATCCCGAGGTCAGTAAGGAGCGATAAGATCTAATTTCATCCAAAGTTCGATGTTGATTGATGGTAAAACACAAGCGTTTATTCAGCATTCCCATACCATTTTGCACCATCCTTACATAGATTTCTCAAGTTAGCAATTAGCATATCGCGAAACATGATTTCGGTATTGACCTGATTGGTCCCATTCATGTAAAAATAATAGGGGTTATCAAATAAATAATCAATGGTCGCAACGGACACGATGTCTGATGCATCCATCACCGTTCCATTGAGGGTTAAAACATCATTATAGATGATTGCATTGCTACTTAAACGGCAACTTGTTCGATAATAACTTTCGATGAGATCTTCCACGGTCATATCAACTGTTTTTACAATGTTATCAAATGGCATAATTTCCCATATATGACCCACAGTGACCATTTCACCCTCAAAAATAGGAAAGGCATTATAGATGATTCCTCCGGTGTTGATAATCGCAAGATCTTTACTCGTTGCAAGACGAAGAGCATTTGCAGCCCAAATGGCTCCCTCAGAATTCGATAATTCTGTTCCAGTTTCTCCCAGCACTTCACTTGTGATGGGAAGGATTGTTTGATAATAGCGATTAACTATGGTATTAAGAGTTGTACTCTCATAGGATAGAGCACTCGATACAGTTACCAAATCGGCAGTTGCATCAATGGTATTGTTGTCATCATTGAGTGACAACACAATTTTCCCTATTTTTTTGCCATGGGAGGATGCTTGTACAACAGGCATTGGAATCATATCACTTCCGATATAAACATCCGCATAAGATGAGTGTGTATGAGCATTAATAACGGCATCAACTTGCTGAACTCCACTAAAGTTAGCGATTAGTTGATTGTTATCTTGGGTATTCCCATGAATGCTGACGATAACGATATCACAGTCTTCCACAGTTCGAAGATGGTTCGTATAGTATTGAATCGTGAGAAGTTCCTCTTCAAAGTAGTAGTCTTTAATAATGGAAGGAGAAATTGAACTTGTTAAGTCTTCACCAATGAGTCCAATGATTCCTATTTTTACATCTCCACGATTGATAATCGCGTAAGGTTCTGCCCAAGTAACGAGGGCGTTAGTTGAACGATCAAAAATATTGGCAGCAAGGAGGGGAAAGTCAGCATCCATCTTCTCTCCATCTTTAAATCCGGAAATAACATCTGTTCCCCAATCAAACTCGTGATTCCCGATGGTCATTGCATCCATTCCAATTTCATTCATCACTTCAACAATGACATCTCCTCGAGTAATATTAGAAATCGCTGAGCCTTGAAACATATCTCCATTCGCCAATAAAATAGTATTGGGGTTGTTTCGTTTTTGACTCATCATATATTGACCAATGCGACTTAAACTTTGATCAGAATCTAAAACATCTCCATGAAAATCATTGAGCGTAAGAATTGTGAGTTCATCGACATCTTGAGGGGGGGGTTTACACCCTACCAAAATCAGTATCAGTAAAAAACAAGCGATTAATTTTTTCATATAAACTCCTAATGTGTCATCTTCTATTTATTATACCATAGGATGGGGTCTTTTTAGTAGGTTTTTACGTTCTAACTGTAAAAGAAAAATCGTTGATAGTCAACGATTATTCTTTTACTTTTCGTGAATCAAACTTTTTACGAGATTCTGTATGGAGAATTTTCTTACGTAAACGAATGTTTCGTGGAGTGATTTCAACGAGTTCATCTTCATTGATGTATTCAAGACAAACTTCAAGAGGCATCTTACGGGCTCTTTTTAGAACAATGGTGTTATCTTTATTTGAACTTCGTTGATTGGTCATGGCTTTGGGTTTGGTGACATTAACCGCTAAGTCGTCCTCTTTGTTGCATTCACCAACAATCTGACCTTCATAAACGGACTCACCTGGTTCAACAAACAAAACACCACGATCTTCAATCCCACCGATGGAATAAGTAGTCGTCATGCCTTCATTGATGGATACCAAGACGCCAAGTTTTCTTTCGCCCACATTGACACTTTCAATGGGACGATATTCGAGGAAGTAATGACTCAAAGTTCCATATCCTTTGGTCGTTGTCATGAAATCAGTTGATAAACCAATGAGCCCCCGAGAGGGGATGGTATAAATCAATCTTGTTTCTGAAACGCTACTGTCCATATTTTCTAATAGACCACCCCGTTTACCAAGGAGTTCAATGGTTGCTCCAACGACATCATTGGGGAGATCTATTTGAGTATATTCAAAAGGTTCACATTTCACTTCGTCAATCAATTTGATGATTGGCCGTGGTTTTGCTACTTGAAATTCATATCCTTCACGACGCATATTTTCAATGAGAATCCCTAAATGAAGTTCTCCTCTTCCACAAACAACCCACTCATCACCGTTGCCAATGCGATTGACACGAAGACTCACATCTTTTTGGGTTTCACGGAACAGACGTTCGTCAAGTTTTGTGGAAGTAACAAATTTTCCTTCTTTCCCCGAAAAGGGAGAAGTATTGACCGAAAAGTTCATTTCAACGGTCGGCTCACTCACATGAATCGGAGGAAGTGCTTCTTCAAAGCCAACATCACAGATGGTTTCTCCAACAAAAATATCTGAAAGTCCAGCAAGCGCAACAATATCGCCAGCATAAGCTTCTTCGACTTCAGATTTATTAAGTCCTAAATAGCTATATAGTTTTTGAATCCGAAATTGTTTGATGGAATGGTCATTACGAACACAAGAAACGATCGAACCATTTTTTAGGGTTCCTTGTTTAATGCGTCCAATCGCCATCCGCCCGACAAATTCATTGTAATCAAGTAATGATCCTTGAAATTGAAGGTGTCCCTCACGATTTACTTCAGGGGCTGGAATCTCCGAAATAATTAAATCAAAGATTGGTTTAAAAGAATCTTGTTGAGTCTCATATCGACTATCCAAGCTGCAAGTTCCTTTAATTGCACTGACATAAGCAACCTTGAAATCAACTTGTTCGTCGGTTGCTCCCAATTCAATAAAAAGGTCTAAGACTTCATCCACCACTTCATCGGGACGAGCACTATCTTTATCCACTTTATTAATGACAACAATGGGTTTTAAATGACACTCTAGTGCTTTCTTTAACACGAAACGAGTTTGAGGCATGGGTCCCTCATAAGCATCAACCACAAGCACAACACCATCCACCATGGTCATAATACGCTCAACTTCGCCACTGAAATCAGCATGCCCCGGGGTATCTAGAATGTTGATTTTATAATCTTGATATTTAATGGCGGTATTTTTTGCAAGAATCGTAATTCCACGTTCACGTTCAAGATCATTGGAATCCATTGCTCGTTCTTCAATTTTTTCACGATCTAAAAGGGTTGATGACTTTTTTAACAAGACATCAACTAATGTTGTTTTCCCATGGTCAACATGGGCAATAATCGCAATATTTCTAATATTCATATATTCTCCTAAAATTTTATCTCTCTCATAGCTAATTGCTTGTAAAAATATTTCTCATGGGATACCAAAATGACAGTCCCAGGATATGTTGAAATCGCATGAAAAAGAGATGATTTCGCATTGCGATCAAGGTGATTGGTTGGCTCATCAAGGATGAGGAAGTTTGAAGATGTGAGACTCATTTTTGCAAAGCGTACTTTTGTGACTTCTCCACCCGAAAGTTGCTTCATGGATTTTATAGCAAGTTCACCAATAATGCCATACTGGGCAAGGATGTTTCTAATTTCAAGATCATTCATTAATGGATAATCTTCCCGAAAGAACTCAATAGCGGTGGTGTCATGAATGGGTACTTCTTGTTGAAAATAGGAAACATCATTATAGGGAGAAACTTTAAAATTTCCTTCTAGAGGAGGAATTTCTTGCAAAAGAGTTTTAAGGAGGGTTGTTTTCCCAACTCCATTTTTTCCGATGATCACAACTTTTTCTCCAAAGTTGATGTTAAAATTGATGTTTCCCAAAATAGGGTAATCATATCCAATGGCAAGCTGATTGACAACTACGCACTTAGTATTAAACGATTTGGTAAAATCAAAGCAAAAGTGAACCTTTTTCTCTGCTTGTGGTCTTTCCAAAACGTCAATTTTTTCAAGCATTTTTCTTCGACTTTGAGCTCGTTTGGTTGTTGATGCTCGAACAATGTTTTTTTGAATAAAATCCTGAGTTTTTTTGATGAATTCTTGTTGTCTTTGATATTCCTTCTCATAGGTTTCTATTTTCATTGTGCGTTGGTTGAGGTAATCTTCATAATTGCCTTTATACTTCACAAGTTTTTTGTTTTCAATGGCTACGATAGCAGTTGCAATACCATTCAAGAATTCAGTATTATGGCTGACGACAAGACAAGCATTCTTATAAGAACTAAGGAACTTCATCAACCAGTCGACGTGTTGTGCATCAAGAAAGTTGGTGGGTTCATCGAGGATTAACACATCCTTATCTTCAAGAAGCATTTTTCCAAGAAAGACTTTGGCTCGTTGGCCTCCACTTAAGTGACGAATGAGTTGTTGTTCTTCAATGCGAATTCCAAGTCCATTGATGACATTGCCGATGCGTGATTTAATCATATAAAAGCCATGTTCTTCCAATTCATTTTGAAGACGATAGGCCTTATCGAGAATTTTATCATAATGAGAGGGATCAACCGTTTCTAAACTTTGATACAATCGATTCATCTCCTCTTCTTTTTGGAAGAGAGGTTGATAAACATCATATAAATAGGCTTGAACTGTTTGATCATCATAGATGGCAAGATGCTGATCCAAATAAGAAAATGTGGTATGCCGATCCCACGAAATATTTCCTTCATCAGGAAGCAAGCGATGACATAACAAGTTCAAAAAGGTTGTTTTACCAGTTCCATTCAAGCCAACAATTCCTACATGTTCACCTTGATATATTTTTAATTCGGCTTGATGAAATAATTCTTTATCTCCATAGCCAAATATTAGATTTTGTATTTCTAACATAGGGTTCTCCAATAAAAAATGCTTAGTATAAGCATTTTTTTCTATTGTTTGTTTGATTTATTTTTTGCGACGATAGATTTTCTTTGAGTCTTTAACTTTGCTAGTATATTTGATTAAGAAAACCGCACTCACAACAGAAATAATAATTGAAATGGCTATGGCAAGCCAAAATCCAATTGCATCACCTTCCCAAGGGACTTCTACATTCATTCCGAAAAAACTCGCAACAAGCGTCGGAATGGTTAGTACGATGGTAACAACGGTGAGTGTTTTCATGACTGTGTTCACATTATTAGATATGACCGATGCAAAAGCATCCATAGTACCATTTAAAATGTCACGATGAATGTAACACATTTCCATGGCTTGACGATTTTCAATTATCGCATCTTCAATGAGTTCCAAATCCTCTTCATATTTGCGGAATTGTTCCAAACGATTCAGTTTTTCAAGCACCAGTCCATCAGAGTTTGCTCCTGTAGAAAGATATACGAGTGATTTTCCTAAACTCATGAGTTGAAATAGTTCTTTGTTTTTCAAGGACTCATGTAATTTTCTTTGGACAAATTCACTATCTTTATCAAGTAATTTTAGTAAACTAACATAAGTTGAGGCGTTACGATACAACAGTTGAATTGTTAGTTTAATGTGTTTGTTTGTTGCAAAATTTTTCATCCATCTCCCCGCAAGGGTGGTGATGATTGATCCTGATTTTAAACAAGTTGTCACAAAATAGTCTTCATTGAATAAAATACCAAAGGGGGTTGTCGAGTATTTATTAATTTCGGGGTAATTTTCTTCTGGTTCTAAAAAAGGCATGTCAACAACAATCATGGTGACATCATCATCAATGTCGATGTGAGCTGTTTCTTCTTCATCAAGAGGGATTCTTAACATTTGTTCTGGAATTTTTGTAATATCAACTATTTTTAGAATTTCCTCTTCTGTGGGACTAGTCATGTGTATCCACGACTTTCGCTTAATACACTCATAGATGTTTGCTACTTCTGAGCTTTTGGTAATTTCTAGTACTTCATTTGTGTAATATACAGTTATCATGGTTCCACTTCCTTCCCTACTCTTTATACATTATACCACAAACGTCTGGTAAAGTGAACACAGGACGAAGAAAAATTAATATGCTAAAAAAAGCAATGCTAATTACATTGCTTTGTGATTATTCAATCGGATTAAATGTCTCATAGATGGCTTGGAGAAGGGTTCCTCCTGCTTGATCATGACCATAATCCCAAAACATGACTCCTGCTATTCCATTCTCAATCGCCCATTCACATTTTAAGCGAATGGATTCTGGATTATCATAAGAGGCAAATTGTGTCGTACCAACTGCATAATAAACTTGGGCAGCCGCATCGAAATACTCGACGAAATTTTGTTGCACAAAAGTCGTTGCCATAAAACTCGAATATCCCACTGAATAGTAGTTACTTAAACTTTGTCCTAAGGCGGGTAAAGTTGGATTTGCCAAAGTTCCCACTTTTACATAAAAGGGAATACCAAAGACAACCTTGTCTCGGTCCATTCCTCCATTAATGTACATGTTCACTGAGGAACTAATAGAAAAAGAGGAATAGGTTGAGTTCATAAGAGCCGATTGATGACGAGCTGTATTACTACCACTCATCCCATAGGACATAATATGAAGATAATCAAGGTATTTATTGAGTTCAACCAAATTATAGTGGGTACTATATCCTCCCGAGCGAACAGCTGCAGAAAGAATCAAATCTCGATCACTTTCATCGAGTTTTTCTCGAATTCGCTTAACGAGTAAAGAAAAGTTATTTTTTTCAGTTGTTCCATTCGGGAATTCCCAATCGAGGTCTACTCCATCAAATTGATATTGTTCAATCACATTGGCGATGGAAGTCGCTAATTTTTCGCGATTTTCCTCACTGCTAGCCGCTTGAACAAAGGCTTCACGTGTGTTAGTACTCACGCCATCAATAACAATGACGATACGAACACCTTTTGCACGTAGGCGTAAAACATTTTGAAGATTTTCTAAACTTCGCACACTGAGTTCACCATTCACAATTTTCCCAAAAGAGTAGTTGATAACATCAATTTTCATGTAGTCGCGATTGACAAGATTGTCTCCATAACCTACATCTCGCAGATAAGCAAAAGTGAGTTTTTTGCTGCCATCAAGAATAGGAAGATTCACGATGAGCGTTCCTTTAATTTTAATTTCAATCGTATAGGTTTCAACAATGAAGAAACCAGTTAAAGTAGCGGTCAGTGTGACCGTATTATCATAGTCAGGTCGAGTGATTTCTCCTTCATCGGTAATTAAGTTTGAGTGGGATCGCCATGTAATTTGGAAACAAGCAGCATTTGCGATATATTCGAATGGAAGCGTAATGGATTCTGTCACTTCGGTTGGTACCATAGAATCAATGTAATCCATAGCACTTTGAACGGCATACACTTCAACAAGTATATGGTCAGGAACTAGAATCGAGGTCATTTTATCATCATAATCATCGAGGAGTAATTTTTTTTCTGGATCAAACAATGCCTTTTGGGTTTCATCTAAAGCATTATATGCGCCTTTAATGTTTTCAAGGGTTTCATAATCATTCACAGAGAGATTTTCAATGAGAGGTAATAAGTCAAACATTGCTTCAATGTCTCTTACTTCTTGAACTTTCGCAAATTCTTGAATGAGTTCATGAAAACGTGCTTCGATGGCTAAAAAACGTTCAAGACTTACAGTGGTGACTATTAAAAATTCCTCATCACTCATGGCATCTATTTTTTCTCGGATTGCAACAATGGCTTCACCATCCGAAATCACAACTTCTTCGACATTCGGTAAAGCTTCAATTTCGTCATTGATGTCAATCTCTTTATTCACACACCCACTCAATAGAAATAGAAGACCAGCAAAAATAATGATTATTTTTTTCATAAATCGTGACTCCTTTTATCAATTATACATTTTAACATAAATCGGATAAAAAATATAGGTCTTTTCCTAAATTGAATTTTTGTTTGTAAGTAAAGCGGTGAGCCAAGTAACAACAAGGGTGATTCATCGCCAAAATTGAATATTATTGGCTTTATCCGCTAGATTATATTCAATCATACGCTTTAATAGTTCATAAGGAATATCATCTTTCCAACGAATTCGCAGGAGATTTGGTGAATAATCATATCTAGCTTCTTTAATCTCTTGAGTAAAATGCTCAATGGTTTTCATTTCGGGGGCAATGGCAATATGTTGCTTGGAAATACTTAAAGCAATGATAAAAGTTTTGTGGTGAGTAAACATTGGTTGGTTCCATTTTATTTCGAGTTGTAGTTCGGGAAATTGATTTGTAATCCACTGAATGATTTCTTCAACTCGCCTCTTCTCTTCATCTTGAGTAATTGATTCTATAAATTTTTCAATGGTTATCATGAAATCTCCTTGTTTGATATGATTTATTATAACGAATATTTTTCCCCTTATCTATAGATATGCACTTTTCTTAGAAATATTCCTTATAAACACCTGTCATATGAACCTACTTGCTTAGTGATTCTATATCTTTTTTGTTTGAAGTTATGACAAATAGGAACTATTTAAAATGGCTAAACCAATAGAAAGTAAAGTATCTAAATATTTAAAAAGACCAATACGTTAAGTATTAGTCTATATTTTCGAATGGTACACCTTTGGGGACTCGAACCCCAGACCCATTGATTAAGAGTCAATTGCTCTACCAGCTGAGCTAAAGGTGCATCAAATGGACAAAAGTTATTATACTCTAAATCCACTGAAAAGGCAAATCTTTTTATTTAAAGAACCTTACTATTTTTGTGGTGTTACAATTGATGTGAGACCAAAGTTGCAATAAATGCAAAAGTGATTTATAATCTTTCTAGAACTAGAGTACGAATCAAATTCATAGAAAGGATTATAAACCACATGAATATTGTATCACATCTTCCTCATGATGTCACCACAAAATTACACGCAGTTTGCAC
>JAQVOS010000068.1 GCA_028702495.1 Bacilli bacterium | reverse complement strand
AGCGTTTTTATGAATCGCCCGAACATCTGCTTCGGGAATGATGCCTAAGGATGCATATGCATCAAGGGCTGCCAGTTCAACGTTTAAAAAGGACTGAAACTTATTCGTTTCACTCCATATAGCAGCCGTTTCTGGACTGGAATAACGCTTGATCATGTTGAACACCTCACACTAAACAATTATATCACGAGTATGGACTAGACGCAAGATAATAATGTTTACACTCATGGATTTATTGTCTACATAAAGGATGGTTTTTAAAATGCAAAAGTCTTCCCTTTCAGGAAGACTTTTACATGAGATGATGGTTTATTGTTCACCATAATCCTCAGCATATTGATCAAAAACTTCAGCAAGAATGGTAAAGGAAGTGGGGCCTGTTTCAAGATATACCTTATGGAATTGATAATCGGTATATTCACTACCCATGGCTTCTTTGAAATTGGATTTTAGAAGTTGTACTTGGTAATAGCTGAAATAGTATTGTAGATAGTTCGTTGGAATTTCAGTCATATCATAATAAATATCTTCTAATTCTTCAGGCGTTAAGCTAAAATATTCTTCAAGGTAAGTACCTAATTCTTCAAGAGTCCAACCATCATAGTTAATACCGATATCTGCAAGTCCTAAAATGACATATGAAATAGAGTCATCAAATTCAAAAGCCTTTTGAGCGGTGGCATTGTTACTATAGGAGTTGTATTTTAGAATAAAGTTTTCAATATAAGTGGTCCATCCTTCAGCATATCCTGTCGCATTCAGGTTTTTCCGAACCAATGGTAAATCCGTATTCTTTAAGTAAACATGTTGATATAGGTGACCTGGACAACCCTCATGAGCGATGGTTTGATACATATAGTTGTTTTCAATGGTAAATTCATTGGGATTGATGTAGATAGATTCGCCTCTATCGTCATCGAGTGGAGATTGGAAATACATAGCCGGAGAAGAGTGATCTTTTAAGGATTCGTGAATTTCTTTAATCTCATAATTGGGGGTGAATCCTAAAGATGGAAAATCAGAAGCCATTTTTTCTAAAAGATGAGGAATAATGCCGTCTATCTTCATATCGCCCATTAAATCGGTATATTTTGTATATTTTTGATAATCAGAATAGTTGTTTTGATAGCTTAACATCAATCGATTGAGGGTTGTTGTCAAGAACGCTTTGGCTTGAGGAATGGTGAGGTGGGTTCCAATTTCATCTTGAAATAGCACCTCGTAATACTGGGCTCCCTTTTCATAACTAGCAAGAGCGCCTGTTCCCGTGTTTTGACCCTTCATTGTGAGCAATTCGGTTTTAAGTTGGATATAGGCAGCAACGAACTGGGTATTCACTAAGGTTACATTTTCAGCGATGAGGTTGGTTTTTTGTGTTTCATCTAAGAATGTTAATTCTTCGATTTTAGAATTAAAGACAGGGATGAGATAACACTCTTCAGCATTGATGAAATCATCACATTGTTCAATGACACGATCAATGATGACGTCTGTGAGGCCCATGCCAAGAGCAGCTTTTTCCTTTTCAAACTTCACAATTTCACTGAAGGTATTTTGAGTTACTTCAATGTAATCAAAATAGTTTTCAATGTCTGTTAAATCATCAAAGCGATATTCTGCAAGAATAATAGGGAGTTGTGCTTGGTAACCAAGATAACTTCCGAGGTTAGATCCGTAATAATAATAGCCTTCATAAGCAATTTGATGATTGAGATAATCAACCAATACTTTTTTATCGAGAATTTGTTCTTCCGATAAGTCAACATCATTAAATGCCTCAAGTGCTGTTTTCATATCTTTTAGTTCTTGGAAATACTCTGCTTCGTCTTCTTCTGAGAAGGTATAGGCTTCAACAACACAATCTGCTAATCCATAGGTTTCAGGATCATAGAGGGTAAAATTGATGTTCATAGGATCTGTTCCAAGCATGTCTAAGAACAACTGATCAAGATACGTATCAAAACTAGCAAGATCAGGATTGGTCACGCGAATGGGATAAACAAGAACGATGGATGGATCCTCCACAAGAGTAGCAGTAATGGTAGCTTCACCTATTGCAAGGGCTTCTACCACTCCTGTATTAGAAACAGTCGCAATGGTCGCATCACTTGATATCCAGTTGGCTGTGTTACCAATGGTCACAAAATCGTTAATTTCAAATTGTAATACTTCACCTAATTTTAGACTGCGACTTCCGGTCAATTTGGCGACACTCACCTCAACAGTGACTTCCGCAAACACAAGTGGATCCGTTGCACAGGTGGCACGAAGGGTAATGGTTCCGATTTTGACACCTTTTACAAGTCCTTCAGCATTCACGGAAGCAATCTTCTTCTCGCTCGTACTCCATAAGACATCTTGTGCAACCCCTGTTGGGAGAACAGTTGCCGTGAATGGAGTCGATTCTCCAACGTCAATTAGGGTATCACCACTAATTGTAATTTCTTCTGGGACAATCGTTTCTTCAATCGGTGGTTTTTTACATCCAGCAATCATGAAAAGCATTGATAGGACGATGAGTAAATAACTTATTTTTTTCATTAGAAATACCTCTTCAATTCCCACTCATGTATGAGTGTACGATACTCGTTCCATTCGAGTTCTTTGGCAAAAATATATTTTTGAAAAATGTGTTCTCCTAAGGTTTTCCTCATGAGCTCACTTTTCTTGAGTTCTTTTATTGCATCTTTTAAATTCTCGGGAAGGTTTTTAATGCCGTGTTGTTCTCTTTCTTCTCGGGTATATTCAAAGATGTTGTCATAGACCGGTTCGGTCGGTTTCATTTGTTGTTTGATACCATCTAGTCCTGCTGCTAAAATGGCAGCGATGGCAAGATAAGGATTGGCGGAACAATCCACATTTCGAATTTCAGTACGCGTTGCCGCATTGCGAATGGCGGGAATCCGAATCATTGAACTTCGATTGGCATCGCTCCAGCAAATATAACACGGAGCTTCATATCCAGGAACCAATCGTTTATAGGAATTCACGGTTGGATTGGTTAAAGCAGAAAATTCACGTGCATGGAGAAGAATGCCACTAATCCACTGTAAACATAACTCACTTAGATTGTTTTTGGTATTAGGATCAAAAAATAGATTATTCCCTTCAAAATCAGAAAGAGAGCAATTGGTGTGCATCCCATTTCCAGCCATCCCTTCAACGGGTTTCGGCATAAAGGAAGCATATAGTCCATGTTTACGCGCAATTTGTTTAACAACTTGTTTGAAGGTTTGAACGTTGTCACAGGTTTCAATGGCACTCGAGAAGCGAAAGTTGATTTCGTTTTGTCCTGGACCTACTTCATGATGACTCACTTCAACATGAAAACCTAATCGCTCAAGTTCCATAACGATGTCATGGCGACAATTGGCTGACCCATCGAGAGGTGCCAAATCAAAGTAGCTTCCTTTATCTGAAAATTCCATGATTGGGTTTCCAGCAGCATCTTGTTTAAACAAGTAAAACTCAGGTTCAAGACCAATGTTTAAATCTTTGAATCCCAAGGTTCTCATTTCTTCAATGATGCGTTTGAGGTTGGTCCGTGGATCCCCTAAGAAAGGTTGTCCATTGGGAAGTTTTACATCACATATAAACCGCGCGACTTTTCCATATTCATTGGATTCAAGCGGCAAGATGAGAAAAGTATCTAAGTCAGGAGACAAATACATATCGGCTTCTTTGATTCTAACAAAGCCTTCAATGCTTGAGCCATCAAACATGATTTTTTCATGCAAGACATCATCGAGTCGAGAAACTGGAACTTCGACGCTTTTAGTGGTTCCAAGCATGTCTGTAAATTGAAGTTTTAAATATCGAACGTTTTCTTGTTCAATGGTGGTTTTGATGGTTGCTTTTGTCTTCATAGACGAGCCTCATTTTCTTTTTCTTTTGGAGTATTATAACACACCTTAAAAAGATAGTAAAGAGCCTTCGAACATATTTTTTTAGAAAACGCTCCACAAATTCAGTGAAATAAAAATAGCAAGGAGTTTTCCTTGCTATTCTTCTTCCGTTTCTGGTAGTTTTACATTGTGATATAAATCTTGAACATCGTCAATTTCGTCGAGCATATTCTTAAACCGTTCTAAATGCTCAATGTCTTTTTCTTCCGTAAAGTTTGCATAAAGTTGGGGGATCCAAGTGATATGATCTTCCAAGAAGTTGAGATTAGGCATTGCTTCAAGTAAACAATCGCGAATCTTGGCATACTCTGTGCTTGGAGCAGTGACAATGGTGAGTCCGTCATCAAGAACAATGTCATCCACATCACAGTCATTCATGACGAGCATCTCTAAGGTTTCTTCATCACCGAGTCCTTCATACCCAAATACAGCTTTGTTTTCAAACATGTGAATGACGCTTCCATCAACCCCTAGTTTAAATCCACAGCGAGAAAAAGCAGTTCGAATTTCTGTATAAGTTCGATTGGTATTGTCGGTCATACATTCAACGATAAACATCGAATTATTTGGACCAAATCCTTCATAACGGACCGATTCATAGCTTTCTACACTTCCACCTTTTGCTTTATCGATGGCTCTTTTAATGACATCAGCAGATACTTGTTCTCTTTTTGCTTTATCAATGGCTCTTTTAAGATTTAAGTTTACGTCAGGGTCGGGTATTCCAGATTTCGCTGCCATGTAGATCAGCGTTCCATATTTTGCATTTAGTTTGCTTTTGACTGCGGCAGTCTTCGCCATTGAGGCGGCGCGCACTTCATGAGCTCTTCCCATAATTAACACCTTTTCCTTTCGTTAATTCCTTTATTATTATACCATAATGAGTGCTATTTGTAAAATCTATTTTAGCAATTTCTCAATTCATGATGCCATCATAGATGGCTTTCACTAAACTAGAGGTGGCATCATCTTGACAGTATTCCCATGCCATGAGTCCTGCAAGCCCTTCACTATGAACATATAGAGCTTTTTCAGCGATGGAATCGGGATTATCGAAAGAGATAAATACTCCTTCTCCATAAAGCCAGCTTGCTTTCGCGACGTCATCGTAATAAAGGGTGTAAGCAGGATTATTCAAGTAATTGGCAACGATGCTTCCATAACGATATGTCGTTTTTCCTGTTTTTCCTGAAGTTGCTCCTATTCCATTCGTTCCCGTAGATGTGGTGATGAAGACATGGCCATAAAAAGCCACTCCCACTACGATTTTTGATTTGGGAACCCCGTTACTTGCATAAGTATTCACCGCTTGCGAGACACTAAACGTAGAGTAACTAGATGGATACAAATTTGTATGATGTGTTGTCGAATAGGACGTGTAATTAATCATATCATAGGTCATAATATGACAATAATCAATCACATTTCCAAGTACAGCCATATTATAATAGGTGCTTGCGGCATAAGTTCCAGCCGCAACTGCCATGCTCAAAATGAGATCGGGATCAACTTCATCCATGGCAGCTCGTAATCCCTGCATGAAATAGGTGAGATTCGTAGGATCATTGGGAGACGAGGCGATGAGACCACCTGCGGTCGAGGTTGGGTATTCCCAATCAATGTCTATACCATCCAAACGATATCTTTGAATGATTTCCATAATGGAACTAATGAAGATTGTACGATTTTCTGGAGTTGAGCATGCTTGACTAAATCCATCAACTCCCCAACCACCAATAGCCACGACGACACGAACGCCTTTATCATGGGCATCTTGAACGAGGGTTGCAAGATTTCTTAGGCCATTCACACTCATTCGATGATTGTTGATGCCAGCAAATGAATAATTGATGACATCAATACGATCCAAATCACCTTCTCTAAATCCAGTGAAATTCGGATCAAACAAATAGGTGAATGCCACTTTACGATTGGATAAATCTTTTAAAGGATATGCTTTTACCATAACAGTTTTATGAAATTCTCCTTCACTTCTTGCGAGGGTAATCGTTCCGGTAATCGTGACTTCTTGATCGATGCGACTCCGGGTAACAACTCCGTTGCGATTGATAGAATTATAATCACTACTTTCCCAAGTGATGGTTGCATCTTGTAAGCGAGTTGGGAAGGTCATATCAGTGGTTATGTTGGTTGGAATGAGGGTATTTAAGGTATTAATAATCCCTGTGATGGTTTCCAAGTCACTCGCATCATCGTAAACGGTGATAAGAAGTGAGGATGTTAGCGTTGAATCTTCAACAACTTCGACTTCAATAGTGGTTGTACCCACCGAAGAGCACTTACAAATCCATCTTCAACCGTTGCGACTTCGGGATTTGATGAAGACCATG
>JAQVOS010000067.1 GCA_028702495.1 Bacilli bacterium | reverse complement strand
GGTATCTGTCAAGTAGACAGGAATAAATATCAAAAAAATTAAGCAACTTGAGCTTGATTCCGATATTCTAGCGGAGTCAAGCTCTTTAATTTTGCTTGGATCCTTTCTGTATTATAAAATTGTATATACTTATCTATTGCTTCTTGAAGCGATTCAAGTGAATAGTATTTATGTAAATAATATTCTTCAGACTTTAATGTTCCCCAAAAAGCTTCCATTGGACCATTATCAATGCATTTACCAACTCGCGACATGCTTTGAATCATTCCTTGCTCATCTAGCTTTGCTTTGAATATTTTCGATGTATATTGAAATCCACGATCACTATGAAATATTGGTCTTGCTTCTGGATGCTTATGAATTGCTTCATCAAAAGTTGCGAATGCTAGTTGATTGTTATTAAATAATCCCATTTTATAAGCAACAATACTATTATCGTATAAATCAATAATCGCACTTAAATACAATTTTTGTTTACAACCAATCGCTTTAAACTCGGTTACATCAGTCAACCATTTTTCGTTTTTATGACTTGCAGTGAAATCTCTATTTAAGAGATTATCTCCAACTTGTTCTGGTTTTACTTTGATGTAATTATATCGTTTCCTCCGAATAAGAGTTTTAATATTTAGGTGTCTCATTAAGCGATGAATATACTTAATGGAATAAGTGGCGTGATTAAACCGGTTGATATATAACCTCATTCTTCGATAACCCAGGATATGGTGATAAGATGCATCATACTCAGTGATTAATGCACATAGTTCTTGATCTTGAAGTTCTTTTTGTGGCTTTATTCGCTTTTTCCATTTGTAATAAGAACTTCTATTTAATCCTAATACTGCACAAACATAGTCGATTTTTCGTCCTTTTTCATGATAATAATTGATAGTTATGTACGATTCTTCTTGTTTGACTTTGGAGAGTAGAGAAGTTCGGCGAAATACTGCTTTTTTTTTAGAATTTCAATCTCTAATTCTTTTCTCTCTAATTCTTGTTTTAAGCGTTCATTTTCCAATTGTAATCGTTCTTGATCTGATGTTGGAACGATTACTTTTTTATGAGGGCCTTTTTTAGAATAACCCAATCCTACGTTTCCCTCTTTTAAGTATCGATGAACCCACTGATACACCAAACTATAAGGAATGCTATATTTATCAGCAGCTAGCTTATAACATAGATGGTTTGCTATGCAATATTCGACAATTTCAATTCTTTCATCTAAAGTGGTTTTACGTGCTTTCATGGTATATACCTCATGCTTCGGATCATAATCCTGTATCTCTATACCATTATTATAGTTGAAAACCCAGTTAGTTACAATCGAAGATGATGATATATTGTATTTATTACTCAAATAAGCTGCGGAACCTTTACCACTTAAGTAGTCACTGATAACTTGCTTCTTTAATTCTTTGGAATATATTTTGTTTCGATTACTATCTAGTAATGCAACTTCTCCAAGAGAAGCATGAGTTTGGACCCAACTTCTAATGGAGAAATCGCTGCATTCTAAGTCATTAGATATTTGGGTGATACTTTTATTTCCCGACTTATAATCATTAATTGCTTGTAACATGATTTCCTGAGTAAATTTTCTTTTTCTTCCCATAAAAAAATATGATACCTCCTTAAAGTATTCAGAGTGAAAAATATCGATTTTCTATCAGAGAGATCAAGGGGACACATTCCCCTTTAACCCTTTGTTATTATCTTTACTTTTATTCTCTGTCTACTTTAGAGATATCATATCAATTGCCTATATTTTTTGTTCATATCCTTGTAATTTATTTCGTAAAACAGGGTTAATGCGAGTTGTAAGGAGCGTTCCCTTTTCTAAATACTTTACTTCAATCACTGAACTTTCTTGATTTAGTAAGGAAATGATTTCTCCCTTATGATAGGGAATGAGATAGGAAACAACTACTTCATGTTTATATAATTCGTCTTCAATCATATTGATTAAGCTATCTGTATTGGTGCCTTGAGTTGCACTGATAATGATGGCTTTTTCAAATTGAGGAGGAATAAAGAATTCTCCTGTAAGACAATCCATTTTATTGAAAACATAAATCATGGGTATGTCATGAATGCCAATCTCGTGCAAAACCATATTGGTGGTATTGATTTGATCCATAAAATGAGGATTAGAAGTATCTATCACATGTAAAATGAGATGGGATTCTTTAATTTCTTCAAGAGTCGATTTAAAAGCTTCAATGAGTTGATGGGGCAGTTTATGAACAAAACCGACCGTATCGATGAGTATAAACTCATGACGATTATCAAGACGAATTAGGCGAGAAGAAGTTTCTAATGTTGCAAACAGCATGTCTTTTTCGAAAACTTCTTTTCGAATGTGTGAAGAGTAATTAAGTAAAGCATTCAGAGTGGTTGATTTTCCACTGTTAGTGTAGCCAACAATGGAGACAATAGGAATACCATTTTTTAAACGACGTTTCCGCTGAAGGGAACGCTCTTCCGTGAGTTCTTTTAGTTCATTTTTTAGAAGAGCAACACGATCGGCGATGTTGCGGCGATCGAGTTCTAGTTTGGTTTCTCCTTCACCACGTCCATGTTCAGCATTTCCACCGCCTCCTCGTTGTCGCGACAAATTGCTTCTGAGTCCAATTAAGCGAGGCATGAGGTATTGTAGAGATGCAATGTCAACTTGCAAAACAGCTTCTTTTGTTTTTGCACGACGTTTGAAGATTTCTAAAATCATATAAGTGCGATCATATACCGAAGTTCCAATCACCTCTTGAATGTTTGCTATTTGGGAGGGTGTTAGTTCGTCATTGAACACAACGACATCAATGTCTTGAGTTTCAACAAGTATTTTAATCTCATCTAGTTTTCCTTTACGAATATATGTTTGCGGATTAATATTGTTTGCTTTTTGAACGATAAGATCTATAACTTCTATTTCACAAGCTAAACACAAGTTTCTTAATTCTTCCATCTCATCTTCAATATGAATGGCTGAGGCTAGTTGAGCCCCAACGAGGATTCCTTTTTGTGACATGTTATTCACATCCTTTTTGAGCCAATAGACTCTTTATCTATTATACTACATAAATGTTTTTTATGATTGATAATGCAAAATAATCTTATAAAATGATGCATCGCACATTGTATTATTTTATAATCTATGGTAGAATATTTATAGGAGTTTTTTATGGGCTTACTAATTGTATTTTATTGTATCATTGTTCTATATTCAGCCATGCTTATTGGGTACATTGGCCATCACATTCGTCGATATCGGTCCAGTACGGCGTCGTTTGTTGAAAACAACTTGCAACAAGATTTTAAATGCACAGTGCTCAATTTATTATATCTATCACTAGCAAGTCTCATCATTTGTTCGTTCGTGCTTTATAAAGTGGATTTGGGCATTATAACCAATCAGCCTTGGCAAATAGGTCTTGGATTGGCCAGTGCAACCCTCATTTTTTATGTGATGTTTTTATTGTGGGATATCTACAAACATCGGGTTAAGAATTACTTTATCAAGAATCATCACACTGAACTCCAAGATCACCATCTCTTTAATTTGCCCATTATCCTCATCATCACGTCCCATGCCATTTTATTACTAGAAACAGTCATGTCCATCATTAATATGGTGGCATATTTAAGGAGTTAATAACTATGAATGATTTTACAAACCTCAATATTGAACGCAAAAAATGTGCCAACCTAGTTGGATTTGGTATTCCCTTACTGATTATTGGTGGTATCCTTTTTATGGCTCCTCCCCAAGTGGTTTTTTTAGGAATCGTGTTCTTTATTGGAGGAGGCGTTCTTATAGGTACTGGTGTGAGCAAATTCCAACAAATTAAAACGCAGTTCAAAGAAGTCTATTTAAAGAAAGTTATCCTTGGATTATACGAGAATGCAACATATGATCCTCGAGCAGGATTACCAGAAGCACGAGTATATCGCAGCGGTTTACTGAAACGAGCAGATCGTTATCATTCTGAAGATTTAATTACAGGATCCTTTTCAGATGTTCAATTTGAAACATGTGATTTGAAATTGGAAGAACGGCATGTTCGACACACAAAAAACGGAACGCAAGTCTATTATGTCACTTATTTTCTTGGCCGCTTTTTTGAATTTGAATTTCCTAAAAATTTCAAAGGAAAAATTATTGTGTCCGAAGGAAGTCTAATGACATGGTTTACCAATTTGAAAAAAATGGAACTGGAATCGGTGGAGTTTAACAAGAAGTTCAAAACCTATTCGAGTGACGAACTTAACACCTTCTATGTCTTGACCCCTCACTTAATGGAATCGCTCATGGAACTTGAACGTCAAAACCCTGGAACGATTGCCTGCAGCTTCGATGGAAATCGCTTAACCATCATCGTCAACAATAATCGTGATACATTCGACTTGAAATTATTTAGTGAAATTAATGATCAAGCCATTGTTGCAATGAAGAAAGAGCTTGCAGTTATTGAGAATATTATTGAAGAGTTACGTTTAAATAGAAATATATTTATAACTAAGGAGGAAAATATATGAAATTAGTTTTTTTAGCACTTGGAACAGGTGGTATTATTGCAATTGTGGTCGTTGCCCTCATCGTGATTGTTGCTCTTTGGTACATTGGAGTTATGAACCAATTACGCCAATTAGAAGTAAAAGTTGAAGAAGCAGAAAGTGGAATTGATGTTGCATTAACAAAGCGTTTTGATGCATTAACAAAAATGCTCGATACAACAAAAGGGTATGCAAAACATGAATCTGAAACTCTTGAAAAAGTCATTAAATGGCGTAGTGGAATTCCTAGTGATGCCACTTTACAAGACAAACAAGAATTTGCAAGTCAACTTGCAAAAGTAGCCAATGGGATTAATGTTGTTGTTGAACAGTATCCTGATTTAAAAGCAAACACTATGTTCACCAATTTACAAAACTCCATCATGGACACTGAAGAACATCTTCAAGCTGCAAGACGTTTATATAATTCAAATGTTCGTGCAATCAATCACATCATCGTAACCTTCCCTCAAAGCATCGTTGCCAATGCCATTAAAATGGAAAAGAAAGAATTCTTTGAAGCAGAAGAATCTAAACGTCAAGATGTTAAAATGACATTCTAGTAAAAAAATGTCAAAAAGCCAGTTAATAAAGCTGGCTTTTTTTAATGAAACTCAAAATAGTGATAGTTTATAATATAATAATTCTATTATAAACTCAAAAAAATATTAAAAACTCATCATAATGAGTATTGACAAAGTTTTTTATATTTGTTATAATGAATCATGGAATCATCTAGAGATTTTTCCTTCTAGGATAAGGAGGTACATAGTGAAAAAGAATTTATGTTTTTTGGTGCCTAGTATTCACAGTAATACTATGCTATGTTCCGTGAATCAAAGATGGAGCGGGAATAGTCCCCAGATTTGATTTTGATGATCGTCCGATTGATTACATTTGTTATACTAGTACAACAATGAAAACAAAGAAATAGAAGGAGGAAAAATATGAAAAAAGCTATTAAATTTGTTCTTGTTCTCGTAATGGTTGGTTTAATGACTTTTGCTCCCGTCATGAAGCAAGGTCCAGGAACGCCCCCAGGGCCAGGTCCAGATGAACGTCCAATTGGATATATCTGCACAACTAGTTCATATAGTTCGTATGTAAGACCAGGCACAAAAACTGTAAAATAATTGTTATTTTTTAAGGAATGGTGACTTATGTTTTTATTTGATTTTAATATTCAAAGGTACTATGAAACGAATAAGTTTTTAATGGGGGCAGTTGATTACTATCGTATTGCAAAATCCATTAGTAAGAAACAAATTCAAAAAGAGGCTAACATTTCTCATGCCACTTACCGGCGAGCTGAAGTCACCCAATTTGTGGATCATCCAGAAATCCTTACAAAAATAGCTAATTATTTTGGTATTTCAACAACATACAATCGAGAATTGGTAAAGGAAATCAATGAAGACTTTAACCTCTTATATACATATTTGTATTTGTATGATGTTGAAAAGATGGAATTTTATTTCCAAAAAATTGAAAATCGAGCAAAAGAATGTGAAAACAGCATTCTTTTCTCGATTTATCATTTTTCACGACTCATTTATTACATGGGTTCTCCCATGCGTGGGGAACTTGATAAAATCTCAGAATCTCTTGCGATTCTCCATTGTTTCGAAGAACATCTCCTTGATGTATTCATCTTCTTACTAGAGCACTACCAATTTTGCTATTATTCATTGGTTCACGATAAGGGTAATACCATTCGCTATGCGAAACAAGTCTATTTGGATTCCATGAAATATCCTAAGTTATTTCCCTATATCTTATATCAAATCTCTCTCAATTATTACTTTATCAACGATTATGCCAATTCAATCTTCTATTCTCTAGAGGCACTTCCAAAATTAGAGGAGGA
>JAQVOS010000066.1 GCA_028702495.1 Bacilli bacterium | reverse complement strand
ATGGTGGGTGTAGCTTCTTCAATGGAGGTGGTGGGTGTATGAGTTGGTAGGATTACCTCCTCCTCAACTAAAGCTGCCTTTAGGAGAATTTGTTCTCTTTCCAAGGGATTTAGTGCTTCAAGATCAGCTTTTGTGATAACTTCATGATAAACAAATCCAAAAGGAATGAATGAGTCGTTGCGATAGATGGAAGCATTTTCGTAAGTGATTTCACCATTCTCTAACTCTAAATAACCGATATCAACCATATTATATTGATCAGGAATGGTTTTTTTCACTTGTGTTGTGCCAATGAGGGTAAAACCATATGGAACAGGAGTTGCTTCAGAGTCTCTAATGATGACATATTTTACATGGTTGATTCCCATGAGCGCACTTCGATTATTAAATCCATTATAACCAGCAGTGGAGTTTAAATTCACAACATCATAATAGGAAATAACTTGATTGACATATCCATTGCCCATGGTGTTGTAACTATAGGTACTGTTATATTCCCCCACAAGATTGTCATTGGCGAGATAATTGGTCCCCAAAGCATAAACTTTTTGTTCAACTCGATAATAGGATGTATCTTCATGAATCAAAGCAAAGGTTTCTTCATCTTCATAGGAGGATAGACCTGCACTTGAAGTCATAGTGAAGAAGTAAACGGAAGCAATGATAGCTACCACCGAAAAAGAGGTGATGAGTGTTAATCGTACAAGTTTGGTTTGGGTAAAATGCTTAATGAGATTCTCTCCCCTAGGTTTTTTAAAGATGATGCGGTATAGGAGTAAAACGACGACAATCGCAATCCCAATTGCTGCAAGAGTGATAACAGTCTGATTCAATAATGATGCGGCATAGATGATACCATATGCTCCAATGAGAACAAGAACAAATAAAGTGACTTGTGAAGCTTTAGAAACCGCAGGTTTGGTGATGATTTCTGGTTGATCAATGGTTTTACCAAGTATCATAGCCGTTGGTAGCATCATGAGGAAGGTCCAACGATTATTGACATAAGAAAAAAGATTAAACATATAGCCAAAGACAGATAGGAGCATCATCCCTGATAACACCAAGAAGAGAATGCTTTCCCATGTTTTGGGACGAATTCTAATATAGGCAATTACAATAAAGAAAACGACCATGTTTCCAATGGCAGAAGTGTAGTGTCCACCAATAACTGGGACCAAGTAGGAAGCAAAAAAGATGGTATAGTCCAAGGCATCGTAGAAAATGATTCCTTTTCCAGCAATTCTTCCCGAATTTAGTGTGGCGATAAATTGAGGGAACAAGATAAAACCTGCACATAAAGCCCCTAATAGATACATGATATTGACATAAAAGAAATGAGTAAAGATTTCTTTCCATGTTTTATCTTTCTTTTCTATGAGGAGACGGATGATGACGAATAGTTCAAAACCAACACAGACAAACATGAAGAAATAGAATTGAGTGATGAGAGATAAGAAGCTTCCCACTATGAGTAAAGCTGGATTTTGATGTCTAAATAGCCGTTCAGCTCCGATGATGATGAGTGGAAATAGAAGTGGTCCATTGACAAACATGGGGTGTCTTAAGGCAGAATAGATGACAGTAACATTGAAAACGTAGAAAATGGCGGTACTGATAAGGGCAAGTGGATGCTTGATCTGAAATGTCTTTGCACACCACATGACAACCAAACCACATAGATATAACCGAAGAATGGCAATTAAGTAATAGGTAAATTCGATGGCTTCATTAGGGACTAAATAAGCAATGAATGTAAGGGGATCAAATAAGGAGTAGTAGGTGTAACTGGTGATGAAATCTCCCCCTAAACCCAAATCATAACGAAACCATTCAAACCCCATTCCGTTGATGGCATCTTTAATATGCATCGTAAAATCACGCATAAAAATGAGATGTTGTTTAAAACCATCGGTAAAGAGTCCAAAGCCAAAGAAGGTATTGGATCGAATTTGTGAAGGAATGGTAGCGATGATGAAAAAACCGAAAAAGAGTATCGTATATATTAGGATGGGTTTTGTTAAAATTTTTTTCATGTTGATATCCCTACAATATATTCTATTTTATCACAAAACAATCTTGACTTCAATTACAACTTTACTTTTCACTGTTTTTGTGTTATAATTTCCAAGTAGTATCGCTCATAAAGGAGCTAACCCATGAAAAAAATAACCCTCATTGTTCCTTGTTATAATGAAGAAGAAATGATTGATCTCTTTTACTCTGAGATTCAACAATACCTAAATCCCAACTATGATTGGTGGATGGTATTTGTTGATGATGGATCAAAAGATAAGACGCTTGAAAAAATGAGAGCTCTTGCAAAACAAAACAATCATCTAAAATATATGTCCTTTTCACGCAATTTTGGTAAAGAGAGTGCGATGCTTGCAGGACTAGAAATGGCGAAACAATTAAATACAGATGCCGCCATCATCATTGATGTTGATTTGCAACACCCCCCTGTTTTAATTAAAGATATGCTTACCCACTATGAAGAAGGGTATAAACATATTTATGCTCGGCAACGAGGCCGTAAAAATGCATCGTTCCTCCATAATTTTTTTGTAAAAACTTTTTATCGCTTTTATGCATTCCTAACTGGTTTTAAAGACATGGAAAATGGAGCAGTCGATTTTTGCTTAATTGATCGTGATGCCATTGATGCATTTCTTTCCATCAAAGACTATACCCGTTTCACCAAGGGAATTTTTTCTTTTGTTGGTTTTGAAAAGAAATGCTTGGATTTTGATTGCCCTCCCCGTATTGCTGGAACCACCAAATGGTCGTTTGTAAAACTATGGCGATATGCGCTTTTAGGTATTAAACAGTTTAGTCGTGTTTATGTCCTCATTCCATCTATCGTTAGTATCCTCATTTTCTTGGTTCTCGCTTTCGATATTACGATGGGAATCATCAACCAAAATATGAATTTCATCGCGCTACGCATTGATGCTTTTGCCTTTTTGCTAGCGATGACCCTTCGCTATTTAACGATTTTACTCTATGATATCCGTGATCAAGGATTACATCGCCCCATTTACATTCAGAAAGAGACTAATATTCATGATGAACTTCCTTCGTAAATTGTTTAAGACCTTTTTTTCAAAGACGTTCATTATCTTTTGTATCATTGGTGTTTTGAATACCTTGGTTCATTTGGGTGTTTACAACGCCGTCATCAACATTCCAGGTTTCACTCAGGAATTACTCGTTGTCAGTGGAAATACCCTTGCATTTATTGTTGCTTCCATTTTCTCATACTGGGCTAATGCAACTTTTACATATCGGCAAAAAGTAGGAAAAGTATCCTTCTTTTTATCAGCGCTTACCTTTGTTGCTCGTCTTGTTTTAAGTGATATTCTAATTTGGATTTTTAACTGGATTATCATGAAAGAAGGCTGGGACTTTATGCTACCATGGGCTCCCATTCCTGCGACCATGATTCTAATACCACTACAATTTTTGGTATTCAACCGCATTTTTAAAGCACATTCTATCCAAACAAACACTCAAGAATAATTGGTTGGTCCAATCAATCTTGAGTTTTTTCATATTTATTGGAAGATTGGAGAAATTTGTGGTAAAATAAGATAAATTATCATGAAAGGAGTCCTTATGCGGCTAAAAACAATGATATTCATTATTTTATTAGGGATTCTTGCAAGTGGATGCACTTTAAAAACCCATGAAATAACCTTGGTTATTAATGGAGTGACAGCTAACATTTATGAGGTTCAAGAAGGAACGGTTCAAGTAAATCAATTAACTCTACCTGATGCTCCCAGTGGTTATCAATTTGATGGTTGGTATGTCGATGTTTCTTATCAAGAGTTAGTATCTGAGTTAACCCTCAGCGAAGATAAAACCCTCTATGGTCGATGGGTCCTTTTACCAGAACTAGAAGCTCTGGAAGGATTATCAGTACCCACCTTAATCACTGAAGCGATTGATTTACCCGAATCAGTCGGCGAATATTCTCTTACATGGAGTAGTAGCAATCCAGAGTATTTATCTCATGATGGAGTATATCTTAATACAACTTTGGAAGACCATGATGTGATGTTAACGGCTACCATTGATGATACAAACTTTACAAAAAACTTTCAAGTAATGGTTAAAGCTTATCCCATCGCAACCTTCATGGCTGAGATATTTGATGGCATTACTTTTCCCATTATTGAAAGTGATGTAACCATCATGACATCCCTAACAACCGTCAATGGTATTCAGGTTACTTGGTCTTCGAGTAATCTTGATGTTATCACAAACGAAGGCCAGTTTATTCAAACCGAAAACGCAGAAGAAGTGACTATTTCTTGTACCCTTTCTTATTTGGGATACGAAGAAACAAGAACCTATATCGCGACAACGAAAGCAAAGGTGTTAACTGTGCAAGATGCAGGCTACTTTTCTAGTCGTGTTCTCGCTCTTGGAAAACAAGAAGATGAAGTGATTATGACGCCCTCACAAATCGTTTCATTTAATGAATCTGTCCTTGCTACTCCTAAAACAAATACGCTTCGTTTACAGGATGTGAGTGAAACCATTGATAAAACAAGCCTAACTGCTCTCATTAATGTTTATCAATTAATGGATAAGTATACTGTTTATAATGCTTCTGGCTCGCAACCACTCACTTCAACAGATAAAAATGTCATTTTAGCAAATCGTAATTTAAGTGGTATCACTGAAACAACCACAATTCATTACGCTATTTCTACCCAACATACCAATGTACGTTCTTATCCAACATACCATTATTCATCCTCAATGGCGATTGATCGCTTCCAGGAAACTGGATTTGGAGCTGGTGTGCCGATGATTGTGTATCATACGAGCCTCGATCAAGAATGGTATTTCATCAGAATGTTTAATTATGCAGGTTGGGTGAATAAGCAAGAGGTTGCTTTGTGTGATCGGGCGACATTTTTAGAATTTGTAAACCCAAGTTCTTTCCTCATCATCACAAGTCCTTATATTCTGGTTGGGGATGCTCACGTTCGGATGGGAACTAGACTTCCTTTAGATCAAGGCACGCAAGTTCGCTTTCCAACAAGACTAGCAAATGGGACACTTGCAATCGAAATGGTAGAATTACCAGAGTACAGTTACCATGTTGGATATCTATCGTACACATATCGTCTTTTATTTGCTCAAGCTTATAAATTACTGGGGTCTCCTTATAGTTGGGGTGACAAAAACCCGATAGGATTTGATTGCTCATCGACTCAAGCAGCGATTTACAATTGTTTTGGCTTTCAATTAGGACGCAACACATCCAATCATTGGGCAACTTCCACTTATGGAAAAACATTGGAGACGGTTTCTATATCAAGCATATCTTCTTTAATGCCTGGTACTTTACTCTATACCTCATCGCATGTACTCATGCTCTTGGGAGTTGATGAAGATGGTGTTGCATGGCTTCTCCATAACACGACTTCAGGAAACATATGCAAACTACAATCATTACCAAGTTATGGTGTTGCCTCAATTCGATATATATTAGAACTTCATCCTCAATCCTGATTGAGGTACATGCTTCTTTGAGTATACTTGTGGATGCAAATAGATTTCAATAATGGGAGGCACCTTGATGAAAATCGTTTTAACCGCTTTCGAGGCTTTTAATGGACTAGATACCAATTCTAGTCAAGAAGTGTTAGCTCATTTAAATACCCAATATCAAACGTTTCTTCTTCCTGTGTCTTATGAACATTCAACGAAGCAAATCACAACCCTCATCCGCCAGGAAAAACCAGACCTTCTTATTTGTTTGGGGCAAGCAGGCAACACACCAAAAATTCGCATTGAACGAAAAGCATATAATGAAGCCCATGCTTCCATTCCCGATAATGATGGCATCTTAGGTTACCACTGGCCACTTCATATGAGTGGTCCAAAAGCACTAAGCACAAAGGTTCCAATAGATCGTTGGATAAAAGAGCTAGAATATCTCGATTTTATCATCAGCGAGGATCCTGGTCGATATATTTGTAATGCAACCTATTATCATGCTTTACTCAATCATCCTTATACCTTATTTATTCACTTGCCCTATTATGAAGGACAAGTTGAAGGAAAACCAGGTCTTCATTTGAAGATCATGGTGGAAAAACTCGAAACTTTTCTTGCCTTCATTCAAAAACAACCTCTATCATGTTCGTGATAGGGGTTGTTTCTTTTTAAGGATATCTATTGTGAAGCATGAATAATAATGATATAATATTTATGCATATGTTGTTTATAAAAAGGAGTGGTTGTACTTGTCAAAACATGTTTTAGTGATTAATCCCGGTTCAACTTCAACAAAAATTGCCGTCTATCGAGATGAAGAGCCCATTCTTGAAAAGACCATCACCCATCCTACCGCCGAAATCCAATCGTTTAAAACGGTTGCTAGTCAATTTGAATTTCGTAAGCAAATGATTCTTGATTTTCTAAACGAGAATAAATTCGACATGAAAACACTTGATGCCATATGCGGTAGAGGCGGAATCAATCGTCCTTTAGCTAGTGGAACTTATCTAGTCAATGATTTAATGATTCACGAATTAAAAGAAGCCATTCGCGGAGAACATGCGAGTAACTTAGG
>JAQVOS010000018.1 GCA_028702495.1 Bacilli bacterium | reverse complement strand
ATAGCATAACGGTGTATTTTTGTCAAGGGGTATTTTTAATGAAAAAAGACTAAAAAAGTGCCATTTCAAGCGAAAAGGCACACCATTTACTTTTTATAGCATAACAACTGCAAAACTCGAGTGATATAATAATACGTGGATAATACGCAATGTGTAATGAAAGCGTTTTTATAAGGAGGACAATCAATACATGAAAAATTATCGTCGATGGTTTATTGCCATTATCATTGTTCTAATTGCTCTAATTCTACCTGGATGTAAGAAAAACACCCCTGAAGAAGAAATCGATTTTACGGATTTGTCCGTTCGTGATGCAATCGGAACCAATGGAATGGTTGCAGCTGCTAATCCCTATGCTGCAAAAGCAGGGCTAGATATTTTAAAAGCAGGTGGAAATGCTTTTGATGCGATTGTTGCCATTTCTTTTGCTTTAGGTGTTTGTGAACCCAATGCCTCAGGCTTGGGCGGTGGTGGAATTATGTTAGGATATGAAGCATCCACAGGAAAATATCTTTCTTATAATTTCCGTGAATTTGTTCCTGCAGCTGGAGTCTCAAGCGCTTTTACAAATGGCGATGCTGATTTAGATGATGGACCCAAAGCAAGTGGAGTTCCCACTCAAGTCGATGGGCTTCTCACCATTCTTGAAAATCATGGTCTAAAATCTCGTGCTGAAGTCATGAAGGGTGCCATTGATTATGCTGAAAATGGAGTGAAAGTCACTCCCGAACTTGCCAATGCCATTAGTGACCAATTTTATAAATTGATGCGATATGGAACAAGAGATGAAACAATTCCTGTGTATACCTCTGATGGAATTACGCCATTACAAGCAGGAGACCTCATGGTTCAAGAAAACCTCGCGAAAGCCTTAAAACTCATTCGTGATCAAGGTCGTGATGGATTCTATAAAGGGGTTGTTGCCCAAGCCATTATTGATACTTTTGAAGCTCAAGGCGGGCTTATTACTCAAGCCGACCTAGACAAAGCCAATGGTTATACCAAAGTTGCAACTCCAACTCAAGGAAGCTACAAAGGTTATGACATTGTGAGTGTCAATACTCCTTCTTCTGGAGGAATCATTCTCATTGAAACCCTCAATATGCTAGAACATTATGGTAATCTTGTTGATCTAGGACATAATAGTCCTGAATATATCAACGTATTAGCCACTGCGATGCAACTTGCTTATGGTGATAAGCGTAAATATGTTGCCGATGCTGAATATGTTAACGTTCCTTTAGCAGGTCTTTTATCTAAAGATTTTGCTGCAGAGCGTTTTGATCAATATTACAATGTTGGAACGGCGTTCTCACCTGCATCCTCAAGTAGTACAGGTGTTTATGGTAATCCTTGGAATTACATGCCAACTGCTCCTGTTGATTATGATGTTGCCGATGCGGAAGAACATTATTCAACGACTTCTTTCTCAGTCATTGATAAAGATGGAAACATTGCCTCGATTACTCAGACCATTAACTATTTCTTTGGAAATGGTGTAGTCATTGAAGGATATGGCATTCATATGAACAATCAATTAAGTGGTTTTTCCCTATCAAGTTCGAGTGCTAGTTATGTCGAACCTGGGAAACAACCTGTCAGTCATATTATGCCGACTATTATCATGAAAGATGGAGATCCAGTTGCGACTTTAGGTTCTCCTGGAAGTATGCGAATTCCATCAGCGGTCATACAAGTGGTCGTCAATATGCTTGATTTCGGTATGAATATTCAAGAAGCCATTGAAGCTCCTCGTTTCTTCTGTTATGCAAAATCGAGTGATGAACCGAGTGATACAGAAAAATTATTAGATGTTGAAAAAGGAATTCCTGAAGCTACTCGAACTGCTCTTGAACTCATGGGATATGATGTCGCTGTACATGGAGCTAAAGATGTTGATTTATTCTTTGGTGGTGTCCAAGGGATTACCATTGATTACCTTACTGGAAACATTCACGGAGGCGCCGATCGCCGTCGTGATGGAAAGGCACTTGGATATTAGATACTTATGTTTTTTGAAATCGAATTATTATACTTTATCCTGATGATTGCAGTATTTGTTGTGTGTATGGTCGTCTTGAAAATTCATGCCGGCCTATCCATGATGATTTCTGCCGTTGTAGGGATGCTTGTGAGTGGAAACGGACTTCCCTTTCGCCACTTAATCGAAGGAACTTTTGGGTATTTGGATACCATCCTAGTCATCGTCATGGCCATGGTCTTTATGCAAGGATTAGAAGACAGTAAAGCCCTCAATTACATCAGCATGAAGATTGTAGAAAAACTCCATAAAAAACCCATCTTAATGTTACTGTGCTTTATGTTAGTACTCATGTTTCCCGGAATGATTACCGGTTCCTCGGTTGCTTCTGTTGTGAGTTCGGGGGTGTTACTCGCTCCCATCATGATAAAACTTGGAATCCCAAAAGTAAAAGTTGGGGCTATTATTGCCTTTGGAGCCATCTTCGGAATGATTGCTCCCCCCATCAATGTTCCTGTCATGGTGATTTGTGACATTGTGGATATGCCCTATATTGGCTTTGCCCTTCCCTTACTTCTTTTAAGCGTCCCCCTAGCCTTTTTCACAATTCTCTTTCTTGGTTACCGGTACGTAAAAGTCATTGACTATGAAGCCATTAAAGGTGAATTTGAAATGAAGGAACCCGTCAATTGGACCTCCCTCATTCCGCTTTTCCTATTAATCATCCTCATCCTATTACAAAATATATTCCCCATGGTCTTTGGTGTTTTAGGCCTTCCCCTTGTCTTTACGCTTAGTGCGATTGCAACCTTCTTTTTTGGGAAGAAATTTATTATTCTCCAATCGGCAAAAACGGGCGTATACAAATCTTTTGGAGCCATTGCTCTCTTAATGGGTGTGGGTATGTTTATTCAAACCATTAGTTTAAATGGTGTTCGTGGTTACTTTGTTTTGAATGCCATTAGTTTACCGGGGGATTTCTTAAAGATTGCCTCCATGCTTGTGACACTTCCTTTATTTGGAGGGGTATCAGCCTTTGGATCAGCCTCTGTTTTGGGGGGGCCCTTCGTGATGTCACTGCTTGCAAGCAACCAAATCGTTGTTGCTTCTACCATTTCAATGATTGCTTCAACGGGGGAATTCTTACCTCCAACAGCGATGTCAGCATCGCTTGCGGCAAAAACCGTTGAAGAACCCAAATATTTAAACATTACTAAAGCTTCCATTGTTCCCCTTGCGGTAACGCTTGGTTACTGCATCCTCTTTTTAACCGTGGTTGCTACGGTTTGGAAGTGAGGTTCATATGCTAAATACCATTCTTTTAGTTTTGTATCTTGCGATTTTAGCCTTTGTTTGTGCAATGGTGATTTGGATTATGTTTACTTCTAAAAAATTAACAGACAAAATTATTGGGGCGATAGCCATCATTCTATTTTTGCTTCGTCTGTTGCTTGTGAAGTAGGTGCAATGATGAAAAAGTACCTTGAAAACAAACGAATAAATCTCATCATCACCCTTGTATTAATCCTAGCCAGTGTAGTGATTGCGTTTATTGCTGGAAAAGAATTTGTTGATTTTCGCAACGATGACCAAGAATTTATCATCGGACCCAATGTCACAAGAATTGAAAAATTTAGTGACTACAATCCTAATTTAAAAGAGACTGTAGGAGATGCCGATATCTTCATTCTTGAAGGAAGTGTATCTCCCATTGGACCTAGTCTACTGATATTGGGTGGAACACACCCCAATGAACCGTCCGGTCAACTCACGAGTGTTTTATTTTTAGAAAATCTTGAAGTTGAATATGGGACCGTGTACATTGTGACCGAAGCCAATCGTAGTGCTTATTCAGCGACCAACCCTCAAGAAGGCTCCCCGATGTATTATGACATCGAAACTGAATCGGGTATTCGCACCTTCAAGTTTGGTTCACGAGCAACTAGTTTTGTTGACCAATGGCCTAATCCTGATATCTTTGTTCATCCCGCTTCGGGACAACAACTATCCAATCAAGATACGAGAAACTTGAATCGAAGTTATCCTGGAAGAATTGATGGTTATTATACGGAACGAGTTGCTTATGCGATTACACAACTCATCATTCAAAACAATATTACCATCACCATAGATTTACATGAAGCTTCTCCCGAATATATGACCAACAATGCCATTGTTGCTCATCCTGGAGATGCCATGAACATCGCTGCTCATGCCTATTTATACCTAGAACTTGCAGGTATTATCATTAAAACAGAAACTTCCCCTGTTAATCTCCGTGGGTTAACCCATCGTGAACTTGGGCTCTACACCGATACACTTGCTTTCCTATGTGAAACATCCAATGCATCACAAGGAAGAATTCATGGTGAATTTACCGAAGAATTGATTGTGGAAGGGAAAGACAAGTTCTACGAGAAAGCAGAAGAACTTGGATTATTAGAAGCAAACCCAACGACGATTCATGAACGTGTCGCACGTCATATGGCCACCATCATGCAAATTGTTACAAGTTATAATGCCATCTATAATCCTGGGAGCATCCCTGGTCAAAGCCTAATCCTCAATAACATGCCATCTTATAATGATGTCATGGATCAAGGGATTGGAAAATATTTAAAATAATAAATTAATACAACAAGGAGAAAATATTATGAAAAAAATATGGTTACTATTATCGGTGCTCGTTTTGAGCTTTGCCGTCGTTGGATGCACACCCGAAGAAGAAGAGGAAGATCCAACTGAAAAAGACGTAGACATCGCGCTTGCTTTAACTTGGCAAGAAGAATTAGTTGGAAAAACGGTTTATCTTACCACCTGTGGCCAAGCGGATGTTGAAATAGTTCAAAACATTTTGGGGGTTGCAGGTGTTGCTGAGACAGCTTATACCAAAGACAATCTTCTCACAGCCGCAGAAGTTACCAATGGAAGTGTCGTCATTATGGTTGTTGGCTCTTCAGGAAAAGGACTTGGTGCTGCTGGGACCGATGTTACCGCTGAAAATGTTCGCGCTCAAGCATTTGCTTCAAAAGCGAATCTTGGCGATATCGCCCTCATTGTCGTTCATGTGGGTGGAACTGCCCGTCGCGGCGAACTTTCTGATACCATTATCGCATCAGCTCTTTCTGGGGGTGATTTAGCACTCGTCGTTCAAACAGGCGATGCTGATGATTTCTTTACTGATCGTGCAAGTGATACTGCTCCACTATACTTATTCTCAAGTGCATCAAAATTAGTGCCTGCATTTAAAGTTCTGTTTGGAATTGAATAAAAAATGAGATGTCGAATAACCCTACTATGTTTACTCATAATGGTGGTATTAGCGGGGTGTCACAAAACGGAGCCGGAGCCCACTGAGGTCGAAATTACTCGCTCTCAAATTTCCATTATGGAAGGGACTTTATATGAAACCACCGTTTATACGCTCACGACGAATGTGGATGGACCACGTGTCGTCTTCGTGGGTGGGCTTCATGGAGATGAAATTGCAGGGTGGAACGTGGCTTTAGACCTTTTAGACTATTCATTTACCAAAGGAAGCTATCTCATCATTCCCCAAGCAAGTATTCTTGCTTGCCAATTGGAAAAAAGATATCCTGGTCAAGGAAACAATGGTCTTTATGAAGGAGTTACATATTCCGATCTCAATCGTACCTTTCCTGGATCAGCTACCGGTAACCCCACTGAACGCATTGCCCATGCAATCATTGAAGTCGTAACCGCTTTTGATCCCGACATCATTGTTGATTTACATGAATCTCGTGATAGTTATACGGGTGGATATTTAGGAGACTCTATCATTTATTGTAATGTGAAAACTGCTCTATTTGCGCTTGAAATGACTGAAAGAATGAATGAATTATACATTACCGCTTTTGATACTCCCTTTCATGTCGAAAATAGTGCCCCTGCAGGTTCTTTCAACAATTACTGTAGTCAAACCTTTGATGCCCTTGTGATGACTTTTGAAACCAATCGTAAACTCGTTTTATCACAACGATTGGATCAACAACTCGCACTCATAGAAATATTATTAAGTAAAATATAATTTTTTGGAGGAATTATGAAAGGAAAAACAATTTTTTCAATCCTTCTTGTCATCCTACTCACTTTTGTAGCAGTTGGATGTAAGAAGGAACCACCTGTTGTTGAAACGATTACTCCCATCGTCGATGTTTTAAACACTTTTACAAACAATCAAGATGTTGTCGTAGAAGGAGTGATTTATGGAAAAACCACTACTGGTTTTTATGTTTCCGATTCGAATCTCGGTAAGATTTTCGTCACTCATGCAACGGCTGCATCCATCGGTGACAAAGTCAAAGTAACGGGAGTTTATGGCATTGTCTCGAACATGCCTCGTATTAAAAACGTTAGCAATGTTGTAGTCACTGCAAGCGAACAAACACTTCCAACCCCTGAGAACATGACGATTGAACAAGTTCTTGCTCTCTCAGGAACCGCGAAAACTGGCTCATATGCCAAATATGTTAGTTTGGTTGTAACATTAGAAGAAGGAACAACAGGAATTGTTCTTAAAAGTGATGAAAACCATTCCTTAATCCTATCCACGATTACTGACCAAACGCTTCTCGAAGCATCAACAGGAAAGCGGGTTACCGTTCCTGTAATCCTTCATGAATACAATGCCATTGATCTTACTTGGCGGGTCACATTTGCTGGAACAGCTACTGACGTTGTTGCAACACCTATTAGTTTTGCAACCCTTGTTGAAACAGCAATGACTCATATTGATGATGCCGTTCCTGCGGATGTGTATGGAGCGCTTGTGCTTCCTACTGTTCATCCGACCATTAGTTACTTGGAATATTCATGGACAGTTGCGACCAATGATTACGTCACCATTGATGAAAATCAAAAAGTCATCATTGTAACAGATGAGTCTGATCATCCAGTGGTCTTTACTGTGACCATTACCAATGGCGATGAAAGTACAACACGAGAGGTCAATGTTGTATCAAAGAGCATTGTTGAACGTTCAGTAACGGAATTATTCTCTGATATGCCAACGATGGATGGTTCAACCGTCATCTTACGTGGTGTTGTTGTCGCCTTTACTCGTAACCAAAGCCTTACACTTCGTTCGATTATTTTAAAGGATAAAACTGGAACGGATACTATTTCCGTTGATTTCGCTGATGTTGGCGATAATCAAATCCTTCAATCAAGTCAAGAATTCCTTGATTTAAAATTAGGTGATGAAGTAGTCCTTCGAGGAACTTTTAGAACCATTACGCGTCAAACCGTTCATACTTTAACTTCTCTTGAAATCGTTAGTTCGAATAATCCTGTGACTCATGATACAGAAGGTGCTTTTGTTGTTGATTCACAAGAAGATTTCGCCGCAATTGGCGCAAACTATGATTTATATTCCAGCAAACTCATTAAGTTTGTCGATCCATTTATGAATTATTCAACCTCAACCACTCCAACCATTACCAACTGGGTTCGTTTGGGGTATAGTGAGACAACCGCGAATACAAAACATGATGGCGTTCATAACTATGCGTTCTTAATTGCTGCCAATAACGAAGCAACTGGTTCTGAAAAATGGCATAAGATGTTTGATATTCCATTCATTTCTGGACCAGCTGAACAATATGGTGGATACTTCTATGCCTATGCAATGTATGTATCCGATTCTTATATTGCTTTTGTAGTGCCTGAAGCTTCCTTATGGGTTTATGAAAATGCTATTTCCGTTGAATATGATTTAGGTGCAGGCATTCCTGCTTCCTTAGAAGATGGAGAAGTTGTTCTTCCAACCACGCATCCAGGTGTTACTGGGAACGTTGTTTGGTCATCTACTGACGAAACCCTCATCTCTTCAACAACCGGAAAAGTAACAGGCGTTGAAGTCAATACAGTCGTCACTTTAACTGCTGTTTATACTTATAAAGAAGAAGTAATAACAAGTACTTATGACGTTACCATTCTTGGTACACAGGCTCTCACTATTCATGAACTATTAGCGAATGGTGAAGATGCATCACAAGTCAAAGTAAAAGGTATTTTCGTTGCTTATCAATCTGATGGTAATGCCAATGCTGCTCGTGATGGTATCATTCTTCTCGATGAAACCACAGGAGAACTACTTCTTGTGAATGCCATGGCTCAAGTGGGTGGTACTTATGGTGCTTATATCGATAGTTATCAAAATGCTCTTGAATTTGGACATGAAGTACAAATTGTTGGAACATACTATCTTAATTCTGCTGCTGTAGGATCAGGTCCTGTACAGACTGGTAGAAAATATCTTGAAGTTACAACTGAATCAATTGTGAAACGCTTATCTGAAGATAAGAAAACCATTGATTGGAAAACTGCCAACGCGATTGTCGTGACTACTAACGAAGAATTAATGGCCGTGGCAACCACTGTTCCTTATGGGCAACTCATTAAAATTGTTGGAACGATGGACAATCCAATTTATATTGGTGGATCATCTTCCTCTGATTATGTCAATATGAATGTTAAGGTATTTAAAACCAATGCTGTTGATAACACTGGAACTAAATATGAGGGCCAAACCTTCTCATTAAAGAATTCAGTCAACACAGTCAATGCTGGCGCATCATGGCTTGCTGATTTATTTGGTGTTACTTCCGCCTTTGTTGGTCCATCTGCAACCAACCCAGCGAAACCATTTATTGGAAGCATGTATGTGGTCATTGGTTGGAGGACTTCTACTTATTTCCAATTGTCCATTGTGAATTATAGTGAATGTAGTGCAACCCCTATTTCGTAAGAAAAATGAATTAAAACAAACAATTCAAGAACAACCACCAGAACTCTGGTGGTTGTTTGAATAGCAACGAGGAATCTATGAATCAAATGCAAACAAAACCAACCCTCTTCAGTATTTTAAAACAAGCGTTTCAGAATGCCATCAAAGTGATTTGGAAAATATGTAAAATTATGATACCGGTTTATATTTTGGTTGAGTTACTAAAATACATGAACATCTTACCTGCGATTGGGGCTTTTTTAGCCCCAATCATGGGTATTTTTGGTTTGCCTGGAGAAACAGCGATTACACTAATCTTAGCCAATACCATCAATATTTATGCTGGAATTGCCACCCTTGGATCATTAACACTCACGACGAAACAAATAACCATTTTAGCAGTTATGATTACAACATCGCACTCTTTATTCTTAGAGACAACCATATTACATGGAATTCACGTTCCTCGTTCTCTGCAACTCATCCTTCGTATTGGGATGATGATCCTCTTAGGTCTCATTATGAATTGGGTATGGAGGGTATCATGAATAAAATCATTGAATTCTTTCAAAAGTTCATGATTCCAACAATCATTTCTTTGGGAGAAATGTTACTTAAAATCATCATTATTATTACCATCATTATGGTGGTGATCGAGGTGTTAAAAGCTCTTCATGTGTTGGAATGGCTCAATAAACGTTTATACTTTTTTACGCGTTTTTTAGGCATTTCACCCCAAGCTTCCTTTCCACTCCTAATTGGAGTCACCATTGGCATTACATATGGGGCAGGTGCCATCCTTCTTAGTTACAATAACAAAGAGATGAGTAAAAAAGATGTCATTCTTGTGAGTATATTTTTACTCTTATGTCATGCCATCTTTGAAGATACACTCCTCTTTACCTCACTTGGAGCACTAGGATGGATTGTTGTTCCGATAAAAGTGATGATTGCGACGGTAGTTACATATATCGCTCGTCGGATTATTGAAAAAAAACATCTTTTAGAAACAAGCCCCATTGAGGTGACTTTATGAGAGATATCACCGAGATTGTTGTTATCAGTTTTTTAGCTCTTGCCATTTGTTATCTTATCATCGAGCAAGTTATTCTCATGAGGCTTCGTAAGCATTTCAAAGTAGTGATTCATGTTAATGGAACACGTGGTAAAAGTACGGTCAGTCGTTACATGGATGCCATTCTTCGCGAAGCCGGATATCATCCTTTCACAAAAACCACGGGAACGCTTCCCATGATGCGCTACCCTGATGGTCATGAAGAAGTGATTCATCGGTGGGGACGTGCCAATATTCGTGAACAAATGAAAATGATGTGGAAAGCGTATCGTCACCACGCGGATGCCTTAATCCTAGAATGTATGGCGGTTGATCCCTTGTTACAATGGCATACAGAAGCCCACATCCTTCGCGCTGATATTAACATTATCACCAATGTCCGTCGTGACCATTTAGACCTCATGGGCGAGAGCCTTGAGGCTATTGCGACCTCTCTTGGTAACACGGCATCAAAAAATACGATTGTCGTTACAGCTGATGCGATGCATGCTGATTTGATTGAAAAAGCAGTCCTTCCCAAAGGAGCATCCTTCGTTTTTGCTCCATCGATTGCAAATGTGAATATGATTCCCTTATTACAAGAAAACATCAGTGTAGCCGTAAAAACAGCGCAAATATTGGGGATTAGTGAAGACATTGCGTTGCATGGCATCGAATCATACCACCCTGATCCCGGAGCCTTTATAATCGAGTCGTTGGGTCAAATGATCTTTATCAATGCCCTTTCAGCAAACGATCCTGATTCCACAATGGAATTGTATCGAGCAATAGAATCTCAGTTTGCTCCTAAGAGGATTGCCCTTCTTGTTAATAATCGGGCTGATCGCCCCACGCGAACGCTGCAAAGCATTGCCTTCATCCAGGCCATCAAGCCACACTGTGTGTATATTGCGGGGGACAATGCGTATGTTGTGAAAAAAAAGGTTGAGAAGATCATAAAACCCATTATCTATCGTCATATTGAAGATATTCTCAATGAAGAAGTTGTCTTTGCGTTTGGAAATATTGGGGGACAAGGATTTAAAATATTAAAAGCTTGTGAAGAATGGAGGAAACATCATGGTCATTAATACGATTCTTTTAGGGCTCATCATTGCCATCGTCTTTTATGAAGTTACTGAGATTTCTCCAGGTGGCCTCATCGTTCCTGGATTACTGGCCATGTATTTTGCTCGCTGGGACTGGATCATCTATACGGTGGGCATCGCCCTATTGACAGCCTTCCTCATGAAACTTTTATCTAAATATGTTCTTCTTTTTGGTAAACGAAAATTTGTCTTATACATCCTTGTAAGTTTGGTTTTAAGTTTCTGTTTGTCACGTATTACCTCCTATATTCCTGCTTCTTGGGCTAATCTATCCATCATAGGTTATACCATTCCAGGAATCATCGCCAGTAACATCGATCGTCAAGGACCTCTTAAAACCATTCCTGCTTTAGGAATTGTCCTACTACTTACCCAATTAGTGGTATGGGGATTGGCGCTATTGTAATATGAAGACATCCTTTTATATCAAATGGTTTGTTGTTCTACTTGCCTTTACCCTTGGCCTAATCATCTCGCAAGTCGAGACAAAAAACACTTATTATGACCTTCAAGTCGCATCGAGTCATCGAACCCTTGCCGCATATCAGGTGATTCATGAAGCACGTATGACTCGTGGGATTGCATTTGCCGATCCAACGCGTGCGAATGAAGTCATGGATCCCTTGGAAACAGGACTCATTGGATATTGGCTCACCGATATTACGACAACGTCAGGGTCACTTGATGCCAAACGTCTTTCAGTCAATCCTAATTTTGCGGCTGTTGTGATCGATATGATTTATCAAGCAGGACTTCGTCCTGGAGATGAAATCGGAGTGGTGATGTCGGGATCTTTTCCTGCGATTGCGATTGCTACTTTATGCAGTTTAGAAGAGATGGGTGTGAAAACATGTACGATTGCTTCCATTGGGGCTTCCTCCTATGGGGCTAATATTCCCGATTTTACACTTTTCGATATGCTACTTCTCCTTCAAGAAGAAAATATTCTATCGCTTCCGCTTGACTATGTGGCTTGGGGCGGTCTTGACGATACGGGATCCGAGTTTCCCCAAGAAGTGCATGATTCGATACAAATGCGCATAGATAATAGTGGCATCCCACTCCTTCAAGGCGGGACACTTGAGGCTTCCCTTCATGAACGAATGGATGCCTTTAGCCAAAAACTTCCCAGAATGAAAATGTTTATCAATATTGGGGGACACTTTTCATCATTAGGAGAAGGCTATGCCACTTATCTTGAAGGAAATGGGCTTCTTCTACATGCAAAACGCACCTATTCCGAGAATCGTGGTCTCATCCATCGTTATCTTGAACAAGGGTTGCCAGTTGCTCATTTTATTAACATTGAGTCACTTGTTCTAAGATACGGCCTCACCATGACACCGGAAGCACCCACACTTCGTCCCGAACAAGAAGTCTACATGCATAGAGTTGTAAATTTTCCCCTACTAATGCTCCCGCTTCTTTTATCAGTCGGCCTCTTCATAGAAGTCGTCCTCAAAAAGAAGAATGATCCTTTATCATTCATGACTTATTAAATAGGTGATGAATGATTTTTTTAATCTCAAAAAAAAGGATTTTCGCATCATGAATTGACATTGACCCCTGGGTTGATGTATACTTAAGGAAGAAAAGAAGGGGGACAAAAAACATGGATTTACAACTAAAAGATGGATGGATAGAAGTGATTTCTGGGAGTATGTATGCGGGGAAAACAGAAGAATTACTCAGACGTTTACGGCGGATTCAATATGCGAAAAAAACTTATTTGGTCTTTAAACCTAAAATTGATCAACGTTACAGTATTGAAGAAATCGTATCGCATAATAATTCTAAACAAAAGTCAATTATTATCCAACATGCAAGTGAGATTGAACCCTATGTGAAAGAAGCACATCCCTATGCGGTGGCGATTGACGAAGTTCAATTTTTTGATCGAGACATTATCGATGTTTGTGAAAGACTCGCTGATCAAGGCATTCGTGTCATTGTTGCTGGGCTTGATCGTGATTTTAGGGGAGAACCTTTTGGGGTGATGCCTGATTTATTGTGCCGTGCTGAATATGTTACAAAACTAAATGCAATTTGTCAGGTGTGTGGAGCTCCTGCGACGAGAACTCAACGCATCATCGATGGAAAACCTGCTCATTATACAGACCCCATTATCTTAGTTGGAGCCAAAGAACAATATGAAGCACGCTGTCGGCATTGCCACATCGTTCCAGGAAAAAATGACAACCATTGACTTTATGAAGGAAGCCATCAAAGAAGCTAAAAAAGCAGAGCGAATTGGTGATGTTCCCGTCGGATGTGTGGTTGTGATTGACGATGAAATCATTGCGCGAGCCCATAACCTTCGTCATAATCGCAAGAACAGTTTAGATCATGCAGAGATGATTGCGATTGGACGTGCCTGCCGCAAACTAAATCGCTGGATTTTAGATGATGCCACCTTATATATCACCCTAGAACCGTGTTTGATGTGTAGTGGGGCTATTTTGCAAGCTCGAGTTAGAAAAATCGTGTATGGGTGCCCAGAACCTAAATTTGGCTGTAGCGAAAGCATCATGCATGTCTTTCAAGATTATCCCTTCAATCATCACGTTGAGGTTGAAAAAGGAGTATGTGCCGAAGAAATTGAAAGCATGATGAAGAACTTTTTCAAAAAACTACGCCAAAAATCAAAAAAATTGGTATAATAGTGGTGGACCTCATTTTAATTACCCATATCCAATAGCAATCCATGAACCAGGTCAGATCGTGACTGAAGCAGCCTTAAGTGATCTTTGTTATGTGGGTGTGGGTAATTAAGGTGAGGTCTTTTTATAAAGCATTTTGTTTGCAATCCAATCCTCCCCTTGTTATAATGAAGGTGGTGAAAAATATGGAAATTAAAAAAGGTCTTAATAAATTTGTAATTGTTGATGAAAATCGTATCTTGATGGGAGAAATTATTTACGAAATTGATCACAATAATACGATTCTTGCGAAAAAAACATTTGTTAATCCCGTCCATCGTGGGTTGGGACTCGCACGAATATTAGTTGATACGTTGGTAGCTGAGGCACGTTTAAGAGGACAAAAAATTGTCCCATGTTGTTCTTATGTTTATAAAACATTTGTTGAAAACAAAGAATACCAAGATGTTTGGGATCAAAACCCTAATAAGAAAAATATTAGTTGCAGCATATCGTAAAGAAGTAAATTGGTAGGGGGAGTCACTTCCCTCTACCAATTTTTAAAGTTCAAATTAAATAACCAAACTTTTAGTATAAATCATTGTGAATCTTCACATTATAATGTATAATAAAGACCGATAATAGGAGGCTTCCTCATGAAAAAACTATGCACGTTTTTACTAATTCTCATGGCTCTCGTGGGTTGTAAGGTAACTACTCCCCAGACTTATACGATTACCTTTGATACCATTGATGGAACGAGTATTCCTTCTGTAGATATATCAAAAGGGATGATCATGATGATCCCTGATGATCCCGAACGAGAAGGATACACCTTTGATTGGTGGTATTTAGATACCGAATATACCACACCTTTAGATTTATCATACACCCCAACTTCTTCCATCACCATTTATGCCAAATGGATACCCAATCAATATCAAATTGCTTTTGTGATCAATGGAGGAGTTGCGATATCCCCGATGAGCGCTCTTCATGGAGAACCCATCACTCTCCCTACCCCCACACGTCAATATTACACTTTTGCAGGATGGTATCGTGATATTGAACTCGAAAATGCTTTTCTTTCAACTGAACTCATCACGGGGGCTATCACCCTTTACGCAAAATGGGAAGAAATTATTCATCCTCTCTTGGAGCTAGAAGAGTATATCGTCACATACGTTGTCACAAACATGGGTGAGGACACCACACGAATGAACATTAACTATCAAGCAAAGAACATCCTAACCTATCTTGAATATGATACTGATGTAAACTTCTCATTACCCACTAGAGTGGATCCAACTATGACCTATTTTGAATCATTATCTGATGAGATGGAAAAAGTGTTTACAGGTCGTAACATTTGTCGCGTTGAACTCATGAATCTCACACCCGCCACCACTTACTACTATCGTATCAATCAAGGCAATGGAACATATACCGAAGTATTTTCTTTCCGCACCGAAGGAGAGAACGATACGACAGATTTCATCTTTATGACCGACATCCATTATTATGATGGATACGATGGAGCCGAGGTATCTGAAGATGTTATCTTACAAGCACAAGCCTATAATCCCAACATTGATTTTGTCTTGAATACGGGAGACATCATTGATACGGGTGGAAATGCGGATGATTGGGATAAGTATTTTACCCATGCTAACCATTTCAAAACTCTACCTGTTGCTGGTATTACGGGTAATCATGAACATTATTTTGTTGGATCGATGAAAAATCGCATCTATTCCTCATATTTTAACTATCCTGATAATGGAATTGAGTCCTTTAGAGGAACCAGTTATTACTTTATCCACAACGATACCCTATTCATTCAAGTCGATACCGATTCGCCTTATGATCAAGGAAAGCAACTCGAATGGATTGCCTCAACAATCGAAGCACATCCAACCAAGTTTATCATTGTTGGAACCCATGCTCCTGTGAATTATGTTGGATCAAATGATTACAATCGAGCTTTTATGGCCGTCATGGAAAAATATGCTGTTGATTTGGTTCTCGCTGGACATAGTCATAGTCAAGACTATAATCGCACCTATCTTGATGAAGCTCCCATCAATTCTCAAATTGGGGTTGCTTATTTCATGGGAGCCGGAGGTGGAATCAAAGGCATTGGTAGCGGAGTTGATCCTAAAGATTTTGCGAAAGGATATGTCATTTCTGTTGGTGATACCGCCATTACCATTCAAGTCATCAATGGGAATGGGGTTCTTGGAAAACAATACACGATTGAAAATTATAAACTAGCACCCAAAGAAACCACTACCCCTGAAGAAATCATGGCCTCATTCAACTATGAGGAAAATCTTGAAAATGAAACGATTCGTTTTTATTGGAGTGAAAAAGCTTATAAAAATGTGAAGTCTATTACCATTACTCAAACTTACCGTGAACAAGCAACATTTGAGTCCATCGTTCCAACTCCAGGGTACACTGAAACGACCTTTAAAAATCACACACCTTCGCTTGACCATCAATATGTCGTAACTGTTGTCTTTATGGATGACACCGTAGAGATTCGCACCTTTGATCAAAACTTAAGTGGAGGTATGGGGCTTGAAGTGACGACCACTTCAACCACTGCCACCCTTACTTTTAATGCTCCAAGTGAAGATAACTTAGCCAATATTAAGCGTTATGAAGTCTATAACAAACAAGGGACTCTTCTTGGCACTTTCAATGCGAAAGATGTGTCCTTCCAAGCGATTACATCCATTCTTCTTGAAGGATTGCCACCGAATACGGAAATGGAGATTATCGTTCATGCCATTGGTCGAGATGGATTCATGTATTCTGATAGCATTGAGTTCAACACAAAATCATAATCTAAAAGAGGTAAAGAGTTTTACTCGCTACCTCTTTTTATGTAAAAGATTGAGTTTTTTAGTAATTTTTGGTATAATAATGCAAGGTGATTGAAGTGAAGAATGCATATCAACACGTTTGGTGGTTCATCAAACAAGAATATAAAAAATACATTGTAGTTGGGATTGTCCTCGTAATGTTATCCATCATGCTTGCAATTCCTGCTAAAATTTTGGGTGTGGCCATCGATGAAATTGTTGCATCAACCCTCACCCCCATTCGTCTCGTGGTTTTAGCTTTGGGGCTTTTTTTATTTCCTCTTGCTCGTTATCTGCTGAATATTTTCTATCATTATAACATCAACCAACTAGGTCATAAACTATCATTCAATTTGCGGGAAAACTATATCAATCATCTCTTTGAGCTAGATGCTGCTGTTTATGAAAAGTATACTAAAGGTGATTTGATTTCACGGGCTACCAACGATCTTCAGAATTTGACTGCCCTTGCAACCAATGTCCTTCAGACGGTTGTCTTTAACTTCGGTGTTTTGATTACAGCAATTGTGATGATGGTAATGATCAATCCTCTCCTTACTCTTGCTAGCATCATCATCATGCCATTCTCAATTTTTTGGCTCAATAAAAAGCGAGCAAAAAAACGCGAATATTATAAGATTCATCATGAAGTTTATGGAGATATGACTGAAAAAGTGCTTGAATCCATCGAAGGTGTTAAAGCGGTTCGGGCTTATGGTCAAGAAGAAAATGATTTTCAAAAAACAAAAGTTGCTATTGATAAAGACATTGAATCATGGTGGAAGATTCTAAAGTTTGAATCCATCTATGGTCCTCTATTTGAACTCGTCTATGCATTCTGTTATTTTGTGGGGATTGCCTTTGGATCATACATGGTCATTACCAGTCAAATTACTCCAGGAGAATTGGTTACTTTCCTCATCTACGTTGGAATGCTTTATGGCCCTTTAATTGCTTTATCCAATGTTTTGAACACAGTTAATAACATTATTATCTCTGATCAACGTTATTTTGAAATTATGGATATGGTTCCCTCCGTGAAAGATCACGAAGAAGCAAAAGAAGTGTTTGACTTCAAGTCTATTGAATTCAAAAATGTCAGTTTTCAGTATCCATTTGACAGTGCTCCCGTGATTAAAAACATCACGTTTACGATTAACAAAGGTGAAACCATCGGTATTGTCGGCCCAACGGGAGCAGGAAAATCAACTTTAATTCGGCAACTTTTACGAGAGTTTAATATTACGAGTGGTACCATTGAAGTAGATGGAGTTAACATCAATGATTTAAAAATTGAAGGAATGCATGATTTGGTAGGATATGTTCCTCAAGATCACATCTTATTCCGTCGAAGTGTCGATGATAATATCCTCATTGGTAAACCCAATGCCACCATTCAAGAAGTGAATACAGCGATTATGCTGGCTGATTTTAAAAAAGATTTAAAGGAGCTGCCAGATGGTTCAGAGACCATGGTGGCTGAACTCGGAGGATCACTCTCTGGAGGACAAAGACAACGTCTCTCCATCGCCCGTGCGCTCGTAAAAAACCCCAAAATTTTAATTCTTGATGACTCTTTATCGGCGGTGGATGCGATGACTGAAGCCAACATCATTGCTTCTTTGAAAGAGGCAAGAAGTGAAGAAACCAACATCATTGTTGCTCATCGTTTTTCAGCCGTCGCTAAAGCGGATAAAATCATTGTTTTACAAAATGGCACCATTACCGATGTCGGAACACACACAAAACTCTTATCGTATGATAACTGGTATAAAATGCAATACTTGAAGCAAATCAAAGGTGATACTTATGAATAATATCAAGCGTGTTTTCAAGTACGTAAAAGGAAGATATCGTCTATTCTTCTTAAGCATTCTAATGATTATTCTCGTTCAAGGACTAGGCTTTGCCTCTCCTTTGATTGTAAAAGCAATTCTCGATGACTATATCATGGGCATTGAATACGAATGGAATGAAGTGGCATCGAATGATGAACAAGCTGTTTTCTATGATGACCATTACTATATTCAAACAAGACATTTGGACAATGACGATGTCATCCTTCAAAAAGCAAGTATCGTCTTATATAAAACTAGTTTTTATATCGTAAACGATATCGTTCCACCGGGACAAAAATCACTCACAGGAAATATCCTTCAAGTAGAACGCCATGATGGTGAGATTCTCACATTTGAAGCAGTCAAACTTTCAGCGAGCGATGTATTTTCCTTTTATCAACCCATCATCCCCATTCTTATCATCTTAATTTGTATTTTATTCTTACGAAGTATTTTGGTGATCATTGGGACATATATTCAACACATTTCCACAAACCGTGTGGTTTCGCTCATCGCGCGCGATGCTCGAACCGCTGCCATGAAGAGTGTTGAGCGTCTTCCTATTAAATATTTTGAAGCAGAACCGGCGGGGAAAATGGCGGCGCGCATTACCCATGATGTTGATGGGATGATTGCCATGTATCGCCTCAGTGTGAATGCGGTCATTTCGACGATTTTCAGTTTTGTTTTAGCGTATGTGGGAATGTTCATCCTCGATGTGAAACTTGCCCTTCTCACTTTCATCATTTATCCCCTTATCTATATTTGGGTTCGTTTCTTCTTGAAACGGCTACGGAAAATCGCGGAAAAGGTGAACGAATTGCGAAGTCTATTAACCGCTAAAATCAACGAAATTATCAATGGCATCAATATTCTTCAAATTTTCAATTTCCAAAAACAAACCGTCAAAGAATTCAATCAAATCAACGAAGGGTTTAAAAACGAACAATTAAAAGAAGTAAAACTTCATATCACAGCAGGATGGAACATGATTGGAATCATTCGTGCCATCATTACCACTCTTATCATTGCTTATTTCGGATGGCAGTATTTATCCATTTCTGATATTGTTATCACAGCGGGGCTCATCTATGCCTATAATGAGTACCTATTAAAAATCATTGATCCAGTCAATGTGATCTTTGTCAATGTTGGAGAATTCCAACATTCGCTTGTGCGTATTGAACGTATATCTAAACTCATTGAAGGCGAACTAGAAGATGATACGACAGGATCCATCGAACGTTATATGGGTGGTGTTCATTTTGATAACGTATGGTTTGCTTATTCAGGCGATAATTACGTTTTAAAAGGAGTCAATATTGACATTAAACCTGGAGAAATGGTGGGTCTTGTGGGCCATACCGGATCAGGTAAGAGCTCGCTCATGAATCTACTCTTACGTTTTTATGATATCACAGATGAAAAATCAGGAAAAATTACGATTGATGGCTTGGATATTTCTAAATATCCAAAACGCATCCTTCGTGAACATTTAGGAATTGTTCTTCAAGAACCAACCCTCTTTAAAGGAACCATTGCCTCCAACATTCGTTTTGGGAAGAAAGGCATCTCCGATGAAGAACTGGTGCGGATTTTAACCTCAATGGGTGGAAAAAAGATTCTCGATAAGTTTCCTCAAGGCATCAATCATGAGATTACCCGCTCAGGCGTGAATTTAAGTAGTGGGGAAAAACAAATCATTACTCTCGCTCGAGTCGTGGTGCATAATCCTTCCATTTTGATTATGGATGAGGCTACATCGCATATTGATACCGAAACTGAAGAAATGATAAAAACCGCTTTAAAGGTGGTTTGCGAAAATCGAACCGTGATTGTCATTGCCCATCGCTTATCCACCATCTATAATGCTGATAAAATCATTGTTCTTGATCATGGGCTCAAAGTTGAAGAAGGCACTCATGCGGAACTCGTCAAATGTAATGGCTATTATGCCAACATGTATCGGGCTCAACAAGCAAATATTCAACAATCTATCGCAAAACAAAGCATCCAAGTTTTATAAAAACTTGGATGTTTCTTTTGCTTGAGGGTTGAAGAAAAGTGGAATCAATGTTATAATAGATATACCTCTTGGCCTGGGAATTGAGTGTAATGCTCAAACTGTACCAGCAACTGTAAGATGGACGACAAACAGATGTCACTTAACGGGAAGGCGTTTGAAGGAAGAAATCGAGTCAGGATACCACCACGAGGAATAAAACGGAGGAAGAAATGAAAAAGTTTATTGCCATTATGCTTCTTTTCATGCTTGCTGGAATTACAGGCTGTAAAGAACAACCACAAGACCTTGAACGCATCAACGATCAAATTGATGCCTTCATTGAAACCTATGCATCCACGTATGTGAATGTAACATCACAAGATTTTTATGTTGCTCGTGCACTCGGATTACTTGAACAATACGGATACGATGTGAAACTATCCGATTACCTTACCAAAACCGATATGCAATCCCTCTATGAGTCCAAAGAATACTCAGGACTAGGAGATATCTTCAAAGCTCTCATCATTGCTGATTTATATGAAGAGGAGCCAGCGAGTGCGAAGACAGCTCTCGAAGCCATTTCAAGTGTTGAAACCTGGAATCATGTCTATGGCTTTATTGCCCTCGAAAAAACAGGCGTAAACAACACCCTAAAACAAGAAGTGTTAAGTCAAATGCTTGTTCGAACAGAAAATGATTTTCGCGATGCTGATTTTGCGGGAATGGCCCTCATGGCAACTGCTCATCTTGATATCAATAGAAGTTTATTTTTAGGATTAATTGAAGATGCTGTTACCGAAGACGGCATTGCAAGTTCATGGAGTGGGGCCAATGCCTCAAGTACCGCGATGGCAATTCTAGGGTATCTTGCAATCGATGAAGACCCACGAACCATTCTCTCGATTGATTTAGTGAGTGTATTACTAGAATATTTTGTTGAGGGTGCAGCAAAAAATACATTAGCTGATACTGAGGTTGACCTATTATTTGCAACTCCCCAAGCATTTAGTGCCCTCGTCGCCTATAAAATAGCAGTTGAAAAAAACGTAGTCGTCAATTTATTTGCCTAATATGAAGAAAAAATTAATAAAAATTGTTGCAAGTGTTCTCGTTTTTGCAGCAATGATTGCCATCTATTGCTGGGCGAATGCTACTCCGAAGATTGAGAGTGGATCAATTCGGATCATCATTTCAAACAATAGTGATCATGATCATCCCATCACCCTATCAAATGATGTGTGGACGTATGAATCAAGTGAGGACAACCCCATCACGTTACACGCCATTCTTGCCCTTCATTATGAGATTGTTGTCGATAAAGGGATGCTCATTGGAGTGAATGGTTTAATGGCGGATAATACTCAATACTTTTGGAAAATATGGATCAATTGCGAAATGGCAAATCGCGGCATTGACGCCTTATCTTTCAAAGATGGGGATGAAATTCGCTTGGTATATACACCGATAGGAGATTATAACAACCATGCGTGTTAAAGAAATTGTGATCCTATCGCTCCTCACAACCATTCTTGTCGTTCAAGAACAGATTTTAGCGTTTTTGCCAAACATTCAAATGACCTTTTTACTAATTTTTTTATATACTCGAATTGTCGGAATGAAAAAAAGCATTGTAATTGTTGCCATCTATGTATTTTTGGATAGCCTTCTTAATTCAAGCTTGGGACTAATTACCTTTGTTCCCATGCTTGTTGGATGGCTTCTTGTTCCCATTAGTCTTGGAACCATTTTTAAGAAATGGACTTCCTCTTTATCCCTTGCGTTCATTTCAATTCTCTTATCCATTGTTTACGCTTTATGTTTCTTTGTGATGAATACCATTGTCACCGAAATTGACCCTATCAAATATCTTTTAGCCGATATTCCATTTACCCTATTACTTGCTCTTAGTTCTTTCTTATCGATATGGTGGTTATATGACCCTCTTTATCGCGTGATTTATAAATTACATACGCAAGCCGTGAAATCTTGACCATGAAAAGACGGGTAATATAATCTTTAATCCTGTATAATTTCATTATAAGGAGTTGGGAAAATTGAATTGGATGAACCGAATGATGATTGTCATCAATTACATTGAAGAACATCTTAAAGATGACATCGATTATACCGAAATCGATCGACTTGCAATATGTGGATCAGGTTTGTTTCAACGGGTATTTACCCTCATTGTTGGAATACCCTTATCAGAGTACATAAGACTTCGTCGTCTCAGCGAAGCAGGTCAGGATTTATTGTACTCAAAGGATCGAATTATTGATATCGCATTGCGCTATGGGTATGACTCCCCCGATGCTTTCACCGCTGCATTTAAAAAATGGCATCGTATTACTCCGTCCCAAGCACGTCTAATGGCTCATCAAATGAAATATTTTCCTAAATTAACCTTAGAAATATCCATTCAAGGAGGAAAAGAAATGGTGTACAGAATTATGGACCATGGTCCATTTCAAATCGTTGGTAAGAGTATTCACACATCGGATGAGGACAACAAATGCCCTCAATTTTGGGAAGACAGTTATAAGAATAAAACCATTGATGCGCTATGTAAAGTAGGAACAGGGCCACTTTATGGAGCTTGTTACAATGGTGGGAAAAACGGAACATTCCAATATCTCATTGGGATTGAGCCAACCGCCAAACCTGAAGGTTGGGAAGTTCTTAATATTCCTGCATCAAAGTGGGCAATCTTTCAAGTAAATGGACCGATGCCCCAGGCCATCATCGAAACATTTAAATACATTTTTACTTCTTTCTTCGGAAACGGGAAGTATCGCCATGCGAAAGCTCCTGATCTAGAAGTTTACTATTCCGATCCAGATAAAAACCCTAGCTGTAGAACGGAAGTATGGGTTCCGATTGTGGAAGAAGCATAAAAAATTATGATAAAGAGACTTGATTTGAATAATCAAGTCTCTTTATCATAATAAACCTTAAAAAGAAAATAAATTTAAGATTAAGGGTCGATTAATCAAAAACATAGTATAATAATAGTGAGGAATAATAAAGAGGAAAAAATGAAAATGAGAAAACATAAAAATAAATTGATATTTTTTTCATTAATACTTTTATTCATCCTATCACTTTCAACGCTATCTATTTATGCATGGTTAACCGATACCAAGGAAGATTTAATTCCGGGTAATACGAGCGAGCTAATCATTGATTATATCGTATGGTTTGATCAAAACGAAAATGGAACGTATGAATCAGGAACAGACATCGACGCTTCTACCTATTATTCAGGAGAAACCGATGACAACTTGAAGGTGATAGTTCTTTCAACAGGCGATGAGACTGCACTTAATTACATTGGTAAATTAAGAATTCAAGCTAATATCACCGTTGAGGGAAGTTATTATATGAGAGCACGCTTTAATCATGAATGGTTCATGGAGAGAACATCCCGGTCATCGGGGCTTAGTACTTATAATACCATCAATCAATCCTCAGAAAATATGATGCCTTATGGACTAAATGCTGCTTGGTACTACGATACAACCAGCAACTATGTATACTACTCATCCACCGTTACCACATCTGGAACTGTTAGCATCGTTGCAACGCCATCTCTAAGTTCTTACAAAGACTTTTCTAATACCACATACATTACCAAGTATTTTGCGTACTTGGATTTTGAACTAGAATTCGTTCAATCAAATCGCATGACGCAGATATGGAATATTGATTCCATTCCTGTATCAGGATCGTGAGGTGTCCTATGAGAAAACTTAATATTATCAAAAAGATATCAGCCCTACTCATCATTGCTATTGTGGCTTTAATTGGGGTACGCTTTAGTTTCACACCTCGAAATACGACACCCATTACGCAAAGACCCTTATCGTCCACTCAATGGAACGGAAATCTAAGCACTGTCTATGAGATTGATACAATTGAAAATAGCAGTAGCATCATGGAATATGTCTATTTTTCTGATTTTATTCCAGCTCTTAATCAATATAAAGATAAAGATATCGATACTTTTAGCGTCGTTATTGAAAAAGAAACCGACTTTCAATATGTAACCATGCTCGTAAATGAAATACCAACAGGACTCAGTTTACCAGTTGTGCAATCACCTACTTGGTATTTAAGTCTAAACTATGTTTTAGGGAATGATATTGCATTTACAGGGCAAAACATTTATCCCATCGGCACAGAAAGCACTCCTTTTACAGGAACCTTTAATGGTCAAGGCTTTGTGCTTCAGAACATGCATATTAAAGCCCTCGAAGTGGGTGAATTCACCACCTATTTTATGAGTGGTATTGATATCGAATTAGAATACTATGCATTATTTAGCTATATCGGAACAACAGGCGTTGTGAAAAATATCATCATGATTGATCCTCAAGCTTCACAAGTAGAAACCATTGAAAATGCCATCAAATATGCTGCTCCTTTAGCAGGACTCAATCAAGGTCTCATTGAAAATGTGGCTGTTATCAACCAAAGTGTTACCCCCTTATACTTCCGTATCAATAGTGATGCTGTTGTTTCGTCTATGGTTGTTGAAAACACATCAACAGGAATATTAAGAAACAGTTTTTGTGGAATGTATAGTAATTCTTTTGAAGGTGAAACCACAGGAATGACCTTAGATACTTATCCTGTCATTTTTGTTGATGCCGGAACCATCACCAATGTCTATTATGATATCGAAAGATTCACTGCGAATGTCGGAGATATCAACGAAGACATTACTGAAATATTACAAACCAGTTCTTTCCAAACTCCATCTTTGTTTGCAACTGATTTTGTCAATCAATGGTTCTTCAACAATTCCTACAGTGGGGTTAGTTTATCAAGTACTTACCCCATCTTGTTAGGATATCGATTATATCTTGACTCAACCGATACATATAAAATTGAGGATGCAACCGATTTGATTCGTTTTGTGCAACTGGTTAATCAGTCCTCAGTCATGGCCGGTAAGAATTTCATATTAACTCGTTGCATTGATATGAAAGCCGTGTCAGAAAATCTTTATCAATCCCCAACACAAACATTTACTGGGGTATTTAGTAGTGAGGTTGCTGATGCAAATTGTCTTCACAATCACGATGTTTCTTCAGCCACCACAAAATACCATGCTATCTGGAATCTTTCCGTTTCAAAAGCATCTTCTGGAGATACTACATCCTATGCATTCATCAATCAATTGAGCGGGACTATACAAAATGTCAATTTTGTTAACATTGTTCAAACCCTATCTGATCTAGCAACCTATAACGCGAACGTAACCTATACAGGTAGTGTTGTTGGACGTTTATTGAGTACTGGAGTTGTATCTAATGTCAATGTATATGGAACAATGAGTGTACCCAATAGTGCCTCCTCAACCTATGGCTCTCTTTATGTAGGAGGCCTTGTAGGAAGAAGCAGTGGAACGATTACTAATTCCTCTTTCAATGGAATCATTGTTGGTGGTGAACACTACAATAATGGTAATATAAGAACGAATAATGCCATTGGTGGAATCATTGGTCTTGCCGAGGGTGGAACTTATTCGAACCTTAAAAATGATGCAACCATCATTGGAATGAGTTTTAAAGACAATAGTGCAAACACTAATACGACAAATACTACCTATATTGGTGGCATTATTGGAAAAGGAACCTATGTGTCCCTTTCACAAGTTGTAAATAACGGACTCATCATTTCGCATAATAATGCGACGGGTTATATTCCCATTACCTACATTGGTGGCATTATTAGTGTGCTAACAGATATCAATGCCATTACTACAAAAACCGTCAATAATGGAGATATTCGCCCCTTAATAAGCAATGTAAATAGTATCAGAAATTATTACGCATCAGGCTTTGGAACGCTTAAAACCTCTTCAACAAGCCCAATATCACTTTCTAATATTACCAATTCAGGGCTCGTTCAAATCGCAGCATCGTATACTTACAGTGGTGGAGTATACACTTTTAACACCTCTTTTACCAGTCACTCCTCACTTCTATATACATCAGGTGGCACAACTGTCAATCCTGCAGGATCAACGAACATTGGGGGAGCCATTAAATTAACAGGTGTTATCATTATTGATACTCAAACTGCGGCCAATTTAGAAGGAATATTCCAAGATGCTGATCAAACCATTGATCTAGGAATTCTTTATCGATATGCACCAGTTATCTATTCTTTGAATGAATCTTCATCCTATGTTATTAATGTTGAAAAAGCGATTAATACAGGAACCCTTAGTTTTGTAACAACCCGGAGTATGTATAATCCAAAAGTTCAGTTAACTGGAAATACTTATGGCGATTATATCAATTTTAATCAAGCAAGAAATGAGGGCGACATCAATATAGATATCACCTATGCCAGTGTCAATACATTTAAATTAAGTGGTACTCTCACAGATTACTCTTCTAATCTGCGAATTAGTGGACTTGTCGGAACCATCAATAGTGGATATCACATTTATAATAGTTATAATGGTGGTAATATCACCATCAAAAACTATACAAATTCAACTAAAACAACTCTATTATCATCAACAACGGTAGGAGTAAAAACGAGTACGCTTCAATATATGTTATATATTGGTGGTATTGCTTTTAAAAATGCGAATACAACCGACATCGAACCTGTTGCCAATGTTATCATTGCGAGCTCTCGCAAAGGTGGAATTCATAATGTACTCAATGAC
>JAQVOS010000001.1 GCA_028702495.1 Bacilli bacterium | reverse complement strand
AATTATATTTTGGAAACAAAGTTGTTATTAATGGACAAGTATTTGAAGTTGGCGTAAACTATTTCGACAATCTAGTCGATGCAGCTGCTGCAGTTGTAACTGGAGACACAGTTGTTGTTCTTCCAGGAACATACACAGGCGACTTTGCTATCACTGTAAGTGATGTCGAATTTGTTGGCCCTAACTCAACACTTAATCCAAATGAAGATACTCGTGGTGATGAAGCTGTCGTTGATGGTGTTATTTCCATTAGTAAAGAATTATCAAGCATTACTATCGTTGGATTCAAATTTGTTGGTCAATCTCGCATTCTAAATGCTGCTGGAACCGCAGGGCTTTCAACTGCTGTAACGACCAACTTAAATGGATTCACATTTGCAAACAACATCGTTGAGTCTGCTCTTGCATCTGGCGATGGAATGATTTATTTCGTTGAAGCTGCTAACAGCTATAGCCATGGTTTAGTATTTGCTAATAACTACTTCACCGTTACTGCTGAAGGAAGCACTCTTGTTAACATGATTCGTTTCGACAATAATGCCGGACTAGACATTGTTGGCAACGTGTTTGAAAACATTCCTGGAACTGCTGTATTTGCTAACGATACTTCAAAAGGAACCGCTGGTAATACTTTAGTTGCAGGCAATACATTCAAAAATGTCACTGTTGATGCGCTTACTATTAATTGGATTTCTCCACTTCCAAGTACTACAATGACACTTGTTGTTGAAGGTAACGTATTTGATACTGTTGGTGGAATCGCTGTTTACTTAGGTAAGATGAATAATAGTGATATTATTGATGCATTACATGTTTTACATAATGATTTTAAGGCTGTTAATGTAGGTATTCATATGGCCCGCGTTCACGCTGGAACACATGCTCTTGTGAACTATAATAAGTTCCTAGATGTTCCAACAACTACTTATATTAAAGATGAATTAACTGCTGCAACTCCTGTTACTCTTGATGCAACTAAAAATGCATACTTAGAGGGTGGAAAGATTATTACTCCAGATCCATTGAAGTTTGCTGGTGCACCTAATATTGGTACTCCATTAACTCATGCTGTTGGATTCAATGATTTTGGAAACTTCGAAATCACTTCCAACCAATATGAAACCAATCCTTATAAATTACGCTCTGTATTTATCGCTGATTGGAACGCAAAATTTGGAACTACTTTCACAACTCTTGATCCAACTGCTTTCTTTAACAGTGCTTCAATAGGGGCTGGTGGAAACACAACCAAAGACGTTTCTGGAAGTAACATTTACTCATTCTTCCACGACGAAGTTTATGGACCAAAATGGGCATGGTTGATTGATTATTTACAAACTCAAGGTGGAATTCATCCACAACGTCAATTAATCGCTATTGAAGGAAATGGAACTTCTCCAAATCCTGCTACTCCGACTGATCCTACTACAAACTATCAATTGTGGAATTTGATGCACTCGATTTACTCGTTTGCAAACTTCTTCAATCAAGGAACAGCTACTGCAGGATATGCTCCAATTGATTTCAACGTTCCTAGCAAGTATGCAACTGTTGGAACTTTCAACGACAAAGTTTATCGTGACTTCGGTCTTTATGATATGACATATGTTGGTGAAGTGCTAGTATTACCTGCAGGTCTTGAAAGAACTAACTACAACTTTGTTGAGTATTCTGATGGAACAAATATGTATGCAGCTGGTGCAAGCTTAACTGTTGCTGCTGATATCATTCTTAATGCTTCATATGCTGCCATCGTTTACGATGTAACATTCTTTGATGATGCAACTGAGTTAACTACTCTTGCTACTACTTATACTCATGAAGCGGCTTATACTCTTCCAACCCCCACTAAAGATCAACACTATTTCCTAGGCTGGTATGATAATGCCACATTTGAAGGAAGCCCAATCACCGCTATCGCAAAAGGTAGTACTGGTGATAAAGTATTCTATTCAAAATGGTTATTCTTAGACCAAGTCAATGTTGAAGCTACTTATCAATTAAATGGTGGATTAACTGGTACTTACATTGAAGCTACTAGATATTCAACTTCCGGTGATAGCCTCGGTGCTGCCATTACAGTTGGAACAAGTCGTGGTGGATTATACTGGTATGTTATTGGCATGAAAGCCACTGATACTGCTGGTGTCTATGAAGTCGTAGGCAAAGGCACAGGCTTTACAAATGCTGAAGCAACCCTTTATCTATCCTATCATGATGCCTGTACTTCAAGTTATAAAGCCACTTTAGCAACTGAATATGCTGCTGCCGCTGCTGGCGACCTCATCTATATTCCATGGCTACCAAGTGCAGTTACAGGAACTACATCCATTGATGTTTTATTCCTTGACAATACCATTACTTCTGTTGTTAAGACAATGTTATTACCTGAAGATTTCTCAATTATGATGGTAAAACCAGGCAGTACATTTGTTGGATGGTATGATAATGCAACATTTACAGGTGAACCTGTTGCTTCCTATCCAGGATACAATGCTGCATCGGGTGTTACTGCCATTACTTACTATGCAAAATGGTTAAAAGATCCTTCTGTTATTATTAGTCAAGCTTATGGAGGCGGAGGAAACTCAGGCGCATTACTAAAGAGTGACTTTGTTGAATTATATAATACAACAGATCAAGCTATTGATTTAACTGGATGGGTCCTATTCTATGCCTCTACAACAGGTGAATTCAAGCTTGCATCTGAAGCAACTTATGGTGTTTTAGTTGAATTGACTGGATCAATTCCTGCTCATGGATACTATTTAATTAAAAACGCTGATGGAGCTGGCGGAACAGTTGATTTACCAACTCCTGATGCTATAGGTACTATAACTATGAGTGGAACAGGATTTAAACTTGCTTTATGCGATTCTGGTGTTAAACCTGTTGGACCGAATTCAGAAAATGTTATTGATTTCGTAGGTGCAGGAGCAGCAACTCTATTTGAAGGCTCCGCAGCAGCTCCAGCTCCAAGCAATACCACTTCTATTGTAAGAGCTACATTAGCTGACACCAATAATAATGCAACTGATTTCTCTGTAGCAACAGAAATTACTCCACATAATTCTGCATACGTGCCTGCTGCATAACATTAAAAAAAGTTTCCTTAAAATGATTTATGGTTTCGAGATTAATCATTAAACTGAACCATATAATATGATTAGGAGAAACAAATAGACATATACCCACTGCATTTAGAGATTTTAAATGCAGTGGGTTTTGTTTATTCGTTTGTGTTATTTAGTACTATGATTAAATTTACTAATATTCATATATCATTGGAGAAAACTCTTCACAACAACAAAAATTCGTCTCTTGACAATTGTTTCAAAAAAGTTTAAACTATTAGAAGAAAGTAGAATAGAGTAAAAAATATGGTTTTAGATTATAGTAAAATTTCAAGTGTTTCTGTCGAAGGTATGCGAGATGGAGTTGGTACACTCATCATTCAAAAAATTGTGGAAGAAGGTCGAACCTTCGCACGAATTACGCTTCCTCCTCACACATCCATCGGTCCTCACTTTCATATAGAAGATGAAGAATATGTTGTTATCGAGTCAGGAATGGGCGAGTGTTTACAAGAAAATGAATGGGTTCCCCTCAAAGCAGGGATGGTTCACTTAAACAAAAAAGGAGAACAACACAGCATTCGAAACGAGTCTTCAAATAATCTCGTGATTCTTGCTCACATTGTTCGTTATTAAGATTGTTTAAAAAGGAGTGATTTCATGACTAAGGAGCAATTTCATATTTTGCTAAAAGCAAAGCATATTATTACGGAGCAAGCACAAGATGCTCTTTTATACTTGCAATCGTGTGAAATAAAAGAAGCTCTAATCGGTCATGTTTCTTTTCATCGTAGCGCTTTTGAAGAACGAAATTATAAAATCAGTACTCTCATTGCCAAATCCCTTGCCAAGTATCTACCGCTTGTTGATGATGATGTCGATACGGCGACCATTTATCTGGTGATGACTTTTGAAGCAATGTTTCAAAAACAATATGGAGAAGTATTAAACCTCTTCCAGCAATTTAAATCTCTTGAAGTGATTGATCAAAAGCTAAACATTAATTTTGATTTATTAATGTTTCATATTTTTGCTGAATTTAAGTTATTTGCTAAATGTCGTTTTTTTGCTGAAAACATCATGAGAAATCCCTATATTTATAATATCAGTATTCCCGAAATCACCCACTTTTATTCCATTTGTACTCTATTGTGCTATGAAAACAATGATGCTAATTATATGAGTTATTGCTATCAAGAAATGAAAAAAATTGTTGATGGAAACTTCAATGAAGAAACGCGAGATATTGGTCGTCAAGACAAGCAAATTGTTGAAATACTACAAGGATTATTGAATGCAAAAACGAAAGAAGAAGAGCAATTATTCCTCGCAAACTATAAACAGATATCAGCATGTTATATTGAATATCCAACGACTATTGTATCGAAAAACTATGAAATCGATTATCATATTTTACATCGATTCATGGTGTTTAAAGACTATGATTTCATTGTGAGCCGTGCCACCTATTTCCTAAAATTAGCATCATCAATTCGTATGAAAACATGGTTTCAAGAATTAAAAACTCAAGCATTAAAAGAAATGAAACATAAAGACTATCTATCGAATTTAGAGCGTTTGTGTAAAATGCAAGCCAAGAATGAAAAAGAACTTTCGTTCTACATCAAAGATGCGTATGTATCTAGTTACAACACCATCGATTTACATGATGGGATTGTACGACTTCAAAAGCAATATGAGTATGATGAACTGACACGAGCCTATAGCCGCAATATTCTCTATCAACGAGCAAAAGACATGTTTATTCGCAATAAGACTGCCACCATCCTCTTTATGGACATCGACAATTTAAAAGAGGTTAACGATCATTACTCTCATCAAGCGGGGGACGAATACTTAAAACTATTCGTTCAAACATTAAAAAGCATCATGCCAATCGATGCTCAGATATTCCGCTATGGTGGAGATGAGTTTGTGATGCTATTGCCCGGAGATGATGAACAAACCATTCGTGCGATGCTTCAAAAACTACAGGATAAATTTACTCTTTCCCAAAATATCTTATCACAATCTATTATGGTTCGTTATAGTGTGGGGATTGCTTGTTATCCACGACATGGTCGTGATATTCAAGAAGTTTTGAGTTGTGCAGATTATAAAATGTATGAAGCAAAACGCAATCATAGAGGACGTCATATCCTTTCAGAAACGAGCTTAGTGCAGTAATTCCAAACTATTTTTCTAAAAAGGATTGCAAAAAAACTAAAATTTGGTATAATAATTAAGAGCCCGAAAAGTTCTCTTACAAAAAGAGAGCTTTTTATTTTTTAGGAGATGAAGAAAAATGGCAAAATTTATTTTCGTAACAGGTGGTGTCGTTTCAAGCCTTGGAAAAGGTATTAATGCATCTAGCATTGGACGACTTTTAAAGAATCGTGGATGCAAAGTATTCATGCAAAAATTTGACCCCTATATTAATGTAGATCCAGGAAATATGAGCCCCCTTCAACATGGGGAAGTGTTTGTCACGGATGACGGAGCAGAAACCGATTTGGACTTAGGCCATTATGAACGTTTTATTGATGAAAATTTATCACGTCATTCTAGCATCACGACAGGTAAAATTTATTTAAAAGTCATCGATCGTGAACGTCATGGTGAATATGGTGGAGCAACTGTTCAAGTTGTTCCTCACGTTACCAATGTCATTAAAGAAGCGGTTTACGATGCTGCAAAGTTTAGTGGAGCCGATGTCGTCATTTCCGAAATTGGTGGAACTGTTGGAGATATCGAATCCTTGCCATTTTTAGAAGCCATTCGTCAAGTTCGACGTGAAGTCGGCTTTAATAATACGCTTTACATCCACAATACTCTTGTCCCTTACTTGGAGGCCTCTAAGGAAATCAAAACGAAACCAACGCAACATAGCGTCAAAGAATTGCGTTCTATAGGGATAAGTCCTGATATAATCGTTCTTCGCAGTGAAAAAGCCATTAATGACAAAGAAAAGGAAAAAATTGCACTTTTCTGCGATGTTGACTTTGAAGCGGTTATTGAGGCAAGAGACGTGAAATGCCTTTATGAAATTCCCTTAAACCTTGCCAAGCAACACATTGATGATCTCATTGTAAAACATTTTGGATTACAGGTAAAAGAACTCGATATGACGGAATGGGAAGAATTGGTTCGAAAAGCTAAGAATTTGAAGAAAGAAGTATCAATTGCTTTGGTGGGTAAATATGTTGCCCTTAAGGATGCCTACTTATCAGTGATTGAATCGCTGCATCATGCTGGCATCCATTTAGAAGCCAATGTGAGAATTACTTATGTCGATGCATCAGTCCTTTCTCCAGAGAATATTGAGGAACAACTAAAAGGAGCCGATGGAATTTTAGTCCCCGGAGGGTTTGGCGAACGTGCTGTTCATGGAAAAATGTTTGCCATTGAATATGCAAGAGTGAATAAGATTCCATATCTTGGGATTTGCTTGGGGATGCAGCTGGCTTTAATTGAATATGCGCGTAATGTTTTAGGTTATAAAAAAGCGACTTCAAGAGAATTTGATGAAAATTCTGCTATGCCTGTCATTGATTTGAAGTATAGTGAAAAAGGAATTGGAAATCCGATGCGCCTTGGGCTCTATAAATGTGTATTGCAAGAAGGAACAAAAATTCGCGAAGCTTATCAACAGGAGTTAATTAGTGAACGTCATCGTCATCGATTCGAATTCAATAACTCTTACACTTGTATCTATGAAGACTCAGATATGGTGTTTAGTGGGATCAATCCAGAAAGTAACATTGTTGAAACAATTGAACTTAAAAATCATCCATGGTTTGTTGCTTGCCAATTTCATCCTGAGTTCTTATCTCGTCCAACAAGGCCGCATCCATTGTTCATAGGATTTTTAAAAGCCAGTATAGAAAATAAAAAATAGCAATAAAATGCCAAGACTTTCTTGGCATTTTGTGCTATAATAGGAATACGCTAGGAGTCTATTATGAAAAAAACACTATTGTTATGTCTGATACTCATCTTATCATTTCTTATGGGATGCCAAAAAAAGTATGCCATGGAATGTGAAGCTGATCACTTATATCTTATGGTTGGTGATCATTATTCACTTGAAGTTTATCACCCAAACAATAATCCCATCACTTATCGTGACCCCAAAGGACTCATTTCGATATCAAACGAAGGTTTTATTACTGCCCTCATCCCAGGAACCACCACCCTTTATATAGAAGCTAAAGAAACTCAAACAATCATGATTCCCATTGAAGTTGTGGAAAGCCCGGCTCCTCTAACGGTTCATTTTGTTGATGTGGGGCAAGCTGATTGCATCATCGCCATTCTACCAAACGAGGAAGTCTTGATGATTGATTGTGGACTCGATTATGAATCTACAATGGGGAATGAGAATTATCCGTCATGGACTAATATTCAAGCGGTATTAAGTGAAGAAAACATTGAAGTGATTGATCATTTGATTATTACTCATAACCATTCCGATCACTATTATTACGTACCTGAAATTATGTCAAACTATACAGTTAGACACGTATATTCATCAGGAACAGTTCGATATAATTCTCAATACTTAGCAATTATGCGCGCCATTGAAAACGCTGGCTTAAGTGTCGAAGTTGTTGAAACGGGAGACTTTATTATTGATGAGGGCCCTCTAACCCTTCAGGTTGTCGGAACCCAAATTGTTGAAGCAAATGACAACATGAATTATGCATCTGTTATGACGAAACTTTCTTATTATGATCGCTCATTCCTATTTACTGGTGATGCAGGATTCGATGCAGATGATGGAGAACCCATTGCTCTTGCAAGCGGAATTGATCTTGAAAGTGATGTTTTAAAAGTGGGTCATCATGGATCTAGCTACTCCAGTGGAGCTTCCTTTTTACAAGCGGTGCTTCCTTTGTATGCTGTTATTACAACAGCGAATATCACTTCAACTGGACATCCTCATTGGGGAGCCCTAAATCGATTAACGGCTGTTAATGCCACCATATTAGAAACCAAAGATTATGGGACCATTACGTTTACAACCAATGGCTTCACCCTAACATATGAAACCGAGAAATAGGAGGATAATATGAAAAAAGGCTTTATTGAGATGATTGAAAACAGATCAGTCATCATCATCTATGACGATCGTAGTAAAGATGTTTTTCCCATCGACTTATTTCCTCAAGATGTAAAAATTGATATGCGAGTTTGCGTAGAAAATGGACGTATTTTGGATGTGTTACCTCCTTCTAAAGAACTTAAGAAAGAAATCGATGAATTGACATCCAAACTCTTTGTATCATTTAAAGATCGGAAAAAGAAATCATGAGAAGATTAGGGTTGTTTTTACTCCTCTTGAGTTGCCTCATCCTTGCTGGGTGTGGTGAACGGAATGTTGATGAATTTAAAGGCGTTCCGGATAACATTCATCTTGAGATTTATGAGACGATTCGCTTTGGAGGATTTGTTAGTTATACGAGCGAAGATACTTTGGTGGCTTCAGTGGATGTTGATGGTAGAATAACTGGCATCAATAATGGGGTTACGACCATCACCATCGAAGGAACCTCATCTTCTAAAAACATTAAAGTAACTGTGGGCACAGGCACTTCAAGAGAGCTCATTATTGATATCATTGATATTGGTCAAGGGGACGCCATTTTAATTCAACTACCAAATGGAGAAACGATGATGATCGATTGTGGAAAAGCTCGTTCTGACTCCTGGGCTAAAATTAGTGAAACCCTCATTCGATATCAAATTACAAAAATTGATCATCTCATTATAACTCATAATCACGAAGATCATTATAGTCTTGTTCCTGATCTTTTGGAAAACTACGTGGTAGTATCAATTTATGGGTCGGGATCCACTCGGACAAACATCATGTATCTTGAAATCACGCAAGCCATAGCAGATGCGGGTCTTGTCATATATACGGTGGAAGTAGGAGATAAAATTATTGATGAGGCAGGCTTAGTATTGCAAGTGGTTGCAACTCAAAACATTAAAGAAGAAACAAATCCTAATATTTCTAGCGTTTGTGTGAAACTCACATACCTAGAAAAAAGTTTTCTCTTTATGGGAGATGCGGGGTTTGCTTCTTCAAAAGATGGAGAATATACAGCCCTAAACAGTGGAATATCTCTTGACAGCGATTTTTTGAAAGTAGGTCATCATGGAAGTGATGAAGCAAGCGGAACGGCTTTCCTCAATGCTGTCACTCCCACCTATGCGGTCATTACAACTGCTCCTGGATCGACGAATCATCCTCATATTGATGCCTTAACACGCCTCAATGCTGTTGGAGCAACAATTTATCAAAGCAAAGACAATGGAACGATTACGTTAACCTCAGATGGGTATACCATTGTCGTTTCTACAGAAAAGTAATACATACCTCTTGACAAATAAAATAGACATAGTATAATAGAATTAGCACTCGAAACATAAGAGTGCTAATTTTCACACAAAGAGGTGATTAACTATGGAAATGCCAACAGATTATAGTAAGGACCAGGACATTCTTCAAAAGTTTGGTCGTGATATTACCCAAGAAGTAAAAAAGGGGAAAGTAAATCCTGTTATTGGACGTGATGAAGAAATTAGAAAAATCGTCCAGGTTTTAGCGCGCAAAACAAAGAATAACGTCGTATTAATAGGCGAGCCAGGTGTGGGCAAAACAGCCATCATTGAAGGATTAGCGATGAGAATTGTGAAAGACGATGTCCCACTGACCCTCAAAAATAAAACCATCTACGAACTCGATATGGGTTCTTTGGTTGCAGGGGCAAAGTTTCGTGGCGAATTTGAGGAACGACTAAAAGCTGTTTTGCAAAAGATAAAAGAAAGCGAAGGTCAAATCATTCTCTTTATTGATGAGATTCATTTGATTGTTGGAGCAGGTAAAGCTGATGGAGCTCTTGATGCAGGGAACATGTTAAAACCGATGCTTGCTCGGGGCGAAATTGATTGTATTGGAGCGACTACCCTCAATGAATACCGCTTATATATTGAAAAAGACCGAGCTCTTGAGCGGCGATTCCAAAAAATTATGATTCAAGAACCGACCGTAGAAGATACCATTAGTATATTACGAGGGCTCAAAGATAAATTTGAAGCTCATCATGGCGTTCGCATTTTAGATGGAGCGATTGTTGCTGCAGCAACGTTATCGGCACGATACATGACAGAGCGATTCTTACCTGATAAAGCCATCGATTTAATCGACGAAGCTAGTGCTTCAATTCGGGTAGAAATTGATTCAATGCCTTCTGAACTAGACGAACTAACACGAAAAATGATGCAACTTGAAATTGAAAAACTGGCACTGTCAAAAGAAAAAGATAATGCTAGTAAAGAACGTTTAGCCAAAATCACGGAAGAACTCGATGAGTTAACTAATCAAGAAAAAGAAATGAAAAGTCATTGGGAGCAAGAAAAGCAAGACATCAATGCCCAAAAGGAATTGAAGAAAAAGATGGATACGCTCAAGTTTGATTTGGATGGAGCTCTTAGTCGTGGCGATTACCAACGAGCAAGTGAACTTAAATATAGTGAAATTCCTGCTTTAGACCAAAAGATGAATGAAATAGAACAAAAAAACAAAAAGAACACATTGATATCAGAAGTGGTAACCAGTGAGTTGGTCGCAAAAATCATCTCAAAAAACTTGAATATTCCAATCTCAAAAATCATGAAAGGTGATCGTGAAAAAGTATTAGGACTAAAGGAAGTTCTTGCAAAGCGTGTGATGGGTCAGGATGAAGCCATTAGTCTTGTGAGTGATGCTATTATTCGTCAGAGAGCAGGGATAAAAGATGAAAATCGTCCGATTGGTTCCTTTATGTTTTTAGGACCTACAGGAGTCGGAAAAACCGAAGTTGCCCGAAGTTTAGCGGATGCGCTTTTTGATAGTGAACATCACATCGTTCGTATCGATATGAGTGAATATATGGAGAAGTTTAGTGTGTCTCGTTTAATTGGAGCACCCCCAGGATATGTCGGCTATGAAGAAGGTGGACAACTCACCGAAAAAGTGCGAAGAAGTCCTTATTCAATTGTTCTATTTGACGAAATTGAAAAAGCTCATACCGATGTTTTCAACATTCTTCTTCAAATTATGGATGAAGGACGACTCACTGATTCACAAGGTCGCTTGATTGACTTTAAAAACACCATCATTATTATGACTTCTAATCTTGGAAGTGAAGCGCTGCTTCAAGGTGAAGGGGAACAAGTAGTTATCGATCTCATGAAGCGAACTTTCCGACCAGAATTCTTAAATCGGATTGATGAAATCGTCATTTTCAAACCTTTATCAAAAGAGACTCAACGTTTGATTGTTGCCAAAGACTTACAAATACTAAGAAGTCGACTAGAACATGAAGGATACTCAGTAGACTTTTCTGATCGTTTAAAGAACTATGTTCTTGAAAGTAGTTTCTCATTTGAATACGGAGCAAGACCTTTAAAACGATTTATACAAAAACACATTGAAACAGAAATTGCGAAAGCAATCCTTCGCGGACAAATCGAAACGAACTTTGAATATTTGATGACGTGGGAACAAAATGATTTTCATATCGAAAGACTAAAAGCCAAATAAGAAAAAAACCTCACTTGCTTTTTATATCGCAAGTGAGGTTTTATGCTTTCAATGGTCAATGAAGGGAGACCTCTAAGGTTACAGCGAGGATGACCATTGATTATGAGGTTTATAACCTCATTGAGGGAGGTGGGGATACCCCCTCATCTATAATACGAATAATACCTTCATTTTATTGGTATAAGTATTAAATTAAAAAAATTGATGCGTTTAGTTGCATCAATTTGGAGTAACATATCTGGTGCTCCCACGAAGAATTGAACTTCGATTTCAGCATTACCATTGCTGCGGTCTACCTTTGACCTATGAGAGCATCGCGTTCATTATACCTCATATTTTTACAAAAAGAAATAGAATTTTTTACGAATTTGTTGTATAATAATGACAAGGGAGGGATTATATGTTATCTGATATCGAAATTATCAAACAAAGTCAACTAAAACCCATTCGTGAAGTGATTCAGCGTTATGACTTAAAGGAAGAGGAACTCTTTTCTTATGGAAACTATATAGCAAAAGTTGAGCACGAAGCACTAAAGCGATTAGATCATGAAAAAGATGGAAAATTAATTTTGGTATCTGCAATCACTCCAACGCCTGCAGGTGAGGGAAAATCAACAACGACCATTGGTCTTGTTGATGCGCTCAATCGTTTGGGAAAACGATGTGTGGGAGCTCTAAGAGAACCCTCTTTAGGCCCCGTATTTGGAGTTAAAGGGGGAGCGGCTGGGGGTGGATATGCCCAGGTTAATCCGATGGCTGAACTCAATCTTCACTTTACGGGTGACATTCATGCCGTGACTGCAGCAAACAATCTCGTCAGTGCTATCCTTGATAATCACTTATATCAAGGCAATGAATTGCATATAGATCCTGCCAAGATTTCTTGGAAACGTTGTATGGATTTAAACGATCGTGCCCTACGAAGTGTGACTGTAGGACAAAGTAGTGTTAAAGAAGTCATTCGTCAAGATAGCTTCAACATCAGCGTTGCTTCAGAAATCATGGCCATTTTGTGCTTATCAAACAATCTTGTTGACTTAAGACGCCGTTTGACTGCGACTGTTGTTGCTAAAAGTTATGAGGACAAGCCCATCACCATTGGTGATCTTGGAATTGTTGGCTCACTTCTTGTTCTTTTAAAGGATGCATTAAAACCCAATATTGTACAAACGTTAGAAAACAATCTCATGTTCGTTCATGGAGGACCCTTTGCAAATATCGCCCATGGTTGTAACTCTATTCAAGCAACTCGTCTAGCCTTAAAGATGAGTGACTATGTCGTCACTGAAGCAGGATTTGGAGTTGATCTAGGAGCTGAAAAATTCTTGGATATTAAATGTCGCGAAGCAGGCTTAAAACCCAATCTTGTGGTGGTGGTCGCTACCATTCGGGCATTAAAGTATCATGGAGGAATTGATTTAAAGAAGCTAAAAGAAGAAAACTTAGAGGCACTTCAAAAAGGTCTTGCCAATCTTGAAAAACATTTAGAAACAGTTGCAACATTTCATCTTCCAGCGGTTGTTGCTCTTAATCGATTTGATTCCGATACCGAAAAGGAGATTGGCTTATTACTAGATTGGGCAAAGGAAAAAGGCGTTCCACTAAGCCTCAGTGAGGTTCATGGAAAAGGCTCTTTAGGAGGCGTTGATTTAGCAAATAAAGTCCTCGAAAATTTAAGTGATGAAACCTATCGCCCACTATATGAATTAGATGAGGATGTGTTTGTAAAAATCAAAAAAATTGCGACTCAAGCGTATGGAGCAGATGATGTCACTTATAGTGAAGAAGCTCTACAAATGTTAAAAGATATTGCCCACAGCGATTATAAAAATTTCTATATCTGCATGGCAAAAACCCAAAACTCTTTGTCAGATAATCCTAAAGTTATTGGTCGCCCTAAAAACTTCAACATTCATGTAAAAGAAGTTCGCTTAGCAACGGGAAGTCGTTTTATTATTTGTTTGACGGGTGACATTATGACAATGCCAGGACTGGGGAAAACCCCACAAGCCATGGTCATTGAACTGAACGATCAATATGAAATATTTGGATTAATGTGAGGTGAATTATGTATATTCTCGATGGTAAAGAATTAGCAAAAAATATTAGAACACAAGTAAAATTGGAAACTTCAACCCTTTCTAAACCGGCAAAATTGCTAGTTATTTTAGTGGGGAAAGATCCTGCTAGTCAAATCTATGTTTCTTCGAAAGAAAAAGCTTGTCGCGATACCGGAATTGAAGCCACCACCATTGTGTTCGATGAAAATATTACGCAAAAAGAAATCACAAATCGCATTGATGAAGCCAACAATGATCCAACCATTCATGGGATTTTGGTCCAACTCCCCCTTCCTAAGCATTTAGAAGAACAAGTGATTATTAATCATATCGCTCCTTCTAAAGATGTGGATGGATTGACATTTGTCAATCAAGGGCGTCTATTAGCCGGCCAAAAAGGAATCGTTCCTGCAACTCCTAAAGGAGTCATGCATCTCATTGATGCTTATCATCTCGACTTGACAGGGAAGAATGCGATTGTTATTGGAAGAAGTAATTTGGTAGGAAAACCCCTTGCGCTTCTTTTGATGCAACGCAATGCAACCGTAACGGTTGCTCACTCAAAAACCAACAATCTAGCTGGAATTATAGCTTCTGCTGATATTGTTTGCAGTGCAGTTGGAATCCCCAACTTCATTACTGCAGATATGATTAAACCAGGAGCAGTTGTCATTGACATTGGTATTTCTCGAGTATTTGGAAAAGTAGTTGGTGACGTTGATTATGAAGCGGTTAGTCCACTTTGTAGTTATATTACCCCTGTTCCTGGAGGAATAGGACCAATGACCATTGCATCTCTGTTGGAGAATGTCCTCGAGTGCTATAAATTAGTTTAAGGAATAATCATGAAAATAATTATTGGACTAGGAAACCCAGGACTAAAATATCGTGCTACGCGTCACAATGTTGGGTTTATGATGGTTGATATGATGGCCACTTATTATCAAAAGAAATGGACACTATCAAAACCAATGAAGTGTGAGACATGTGAACTGGCCATTGATGGTGAAAAAGTCATCTTGGTAAAACCACTCACCTACATGAATTTGAGCGGACAAGCGGCCATTGCCATCATTAATTTTTATAAAGTTCCCTTAAAAGATGTGCTTGTCATCTATGATGATTTAGACTTAGAAGTCGGATGTTATAAGATCAAACCAACGGGATCGAGTGGTGGTCAAAAAGGCATGAAATCCCTGATTGATTGTCTTGGTACTCAGGATATTCAAAGGATACGAATTGGCATTACCAGTGTTGAAAAACCCGACAAAGAAGAAACCATTGATTATGTATTAGGGAAGTTTTCTAAATTAGATAAAGCCAAAATTGATGCCCTAAAAATCGCTTCACTCTTGTGGGCGGAAGATTTTGTCCGACTCAGTTTTGATGAACTGATGAATAAATATAATCGTAAGTGTGGCTTATAAAGATTTATAAGCCTTTTTTCCATGGAAAGACAGGAGGAATTTATGCATAATAGTTTTACTCTTTTTAAAACATATCCCACTGTGCAATCGATTCTACATGCCGTCCGGCAAGAAGGATCACACACGCTTGTTGTTAATTCAACTCCCACAACTAATACGCTACTTGCTTCCTCATTATGGGAAGAAGTGAAGTACCCAATTGTTTATGTTGCGAGCAACATTTATAAAGCAACTGCAGCTTATGAAATGTTATGTCAAATTATGGGATATGAATCGGTACATTTTTATGCAACTGATGATGTTGTTGCAACGGAGTTACTAGCGGCTTCGAATGAATTTCGCTATGAGCGTCTCCATACAGTGAACGCAATTTTGTCTCATCAAGCAAAGATTATCGTGACTCATGTCGGAGCTCTAGTACGTCCCCTTTTACCTCCTGAGGTCATCCTCGACCACATCATCACGCTTCAAAAAAATAGTACCATCAACCCCAAGGAATTCATTCGAAAACTCGTCGAGAGTGGGTATCGAAAAGTAGGCATCACTCAGGCTGTGGGTGAATTTTCTGTGCGTGGAGAAATCATTGATATCTTTCCAATTAATCGTGATGAACCCATTCGTGTTGATTTATTCGATATCGAAATTGAATATATTAAGACCTATGACCCCATCACCCAAAAGACAAAAACACCCCTTCAAGAAGTGACGATTGACCCCATGAATGAACTCATCTATTCAGATCCGGAAGCCATCATTGCACGCCTTCGTGAAGCGGGTGCAACCGATGCGATGGAAGAGGATTTTAGTGATTTTCGGAATTACCAACACCTCGATCGACTTCATCGTTTGATTGGATATGTGAGTCCTAAAATCAGCAGTTTACTCGACTATTTAGACCAAAAAATAATTCTCTATGAAGAAGTAAAGCGATGTGAGGAAAGTTATCAAAAACTCGTTTTAGAAGTGACAGATTATCTTCAAAACAAACCTAATAAATCTTCCATAAAATGTTTATATTATGATGATTTTGCATCGATGTTTCCGCTTCATTCAACTCAAATATTCCTTTCGGAATTTCGCAGTAGTTTGGTGGGATATTCGCTTGATTTTATGTTTGACTTACATGGATATAGCATCATTGATTATGCCAATGATTTACAGAATTTATCCTTAGATTTAAAGACCATTACACGTCCTATTATATTAACGGGATCGACAAAAGAAACGGTTGCTTTATTGGAGGAAATTTTAAAAGATCGAGGTCTTGAATCGAGTCCTTATGATGGAAGATATTCATCCAAAAAAATCATGATTGCTCATGTTCCTAATGGTGTTAGTTTTGGTTTTACCGATGGCTTTGAAGTGATTCATGAATCGAGTATTTTTAAGAAGTATCGTCCTCGTAAAGCAAAGTATCGTAGTGCTTATCAAGAAGCCAGTCCGCTCCATGATGTGGATGAACTAAAACCTGGTGATTTTGTTGTTCATTTCGATTATGGAATTGGGGAATATTTGGGTATTAAAACGGTCGAATTACAAGATGTGAAAAACGATTATATCATGCTTCGTTATTCGAACATGGAGCTTTATATTCCAGTTGAAAAAATCAATCTTCTAGAACGATATCAAGGAACCGAAGGAAGCACCCCACGACTCAGTGCAATTGGTACGAAAGAATGGGAACAAAGAAAAGCCAGAGTCAAAGAAAAACTTGAAAGTATTGCTCGTGATTTGATTAAAGTACAAGCATTAAGGGAAGAAGCCAAAGGCACGCAATATGGAGCTGATGATGAAATCCAAAAAAGTTTTGAAGAAGACTTTGATTATGTTGAAACACCCGATCAATTAAAAAGTATTGAAGCCATTAAAACTGATATGGAAGAAGGTATTATTGTTGATCGATTGGTGTGCGGTGATGTCGGTTACGGTAAAACTGAAGTTGCGATGCGTATTGCCTTAAAAACCGTCTTAGCGGGTGAACAAGTCGCCTATCTTGCCCCCACTACCATTCTTACGCGACAACATTACTTAAACTTCAAAGAACGCTTTGCTTCCTATGGCGTGAGTGTAGGTCTTCTCAATCGCATGGTTGACCCTAGTGTTCAGCGGGAAGTGACCACACAACTCAAAAGTGGTGTTCTCGATATTGTAATTGGTACTCATAAACTATTAGGCGAAGAGATAAGATTCAAAAAATTAGGATTGCTCATCGTTGATGAGGAACAACGTTTTGGGGTTGTTCATAAAGAAAAAATTAAACAACTTAAACATAATGTGAATGTCTTAACTTTAACCGCCACCCCCATTCCTCGGACTCTCCAGATGGCCCTCATGGGCGTTCGTCAATTATCCCTCATTGAAACTCCTCCCCAAAATCGCTATCCCGTTCAAACTTATGTTCTTGAACAAAATGATACCATCATTCGTGAAGCCATTTATCGCGAATTAGGACGAGAGGGACAAGTCTTCTATTTGCATAATCGCATTAGTGATCTTGATCGTGTTCTTCGCCGTCTTCAACGATTGGTCCCGGAAGCACGTATTTTGATTGCTCATGGACAAATGGATCGAACTGCTTTAGAAGATGCGATTTCTGCTTTTATCGATCGCGAATACGATGTCTTACTTTGTACCACCATCATTGAAACAGGAATTGATATTCCCAATACCAATACCTTGATTGTGGATATGGCAGATAGATTGGGTCTTGCTCAGATGTATCAAATTCGAGGACGTGTTGGTAGAAGTGATCGAGTATCCTATGCTTACTTTATGTTTGAAGAAAATAAGGTATTAACGGAATCGGGGTCAAAACGCCTCAATGCCATTAAAGAATTTACAACGCTTGGAAGTGGATATAAGATTGCGCTTCGAGACCTGGCCATCCGTGGAGCTGGAGACATTTTAGGACGCGAACAATCAGGTTTTATCGATTCTATCGGACTTGATATGTATATGAAATTACTTGCTGATGCAATGCGTGAAGCTCAAGGAATTAAAAAACCCGAAAGTGAAGACAAATCATGGGACATCGAAGTTTCAAAACATGTGGACGAGATTTATGTGGGTGATGATGAAGTAAAAATTTATATTCACAAAGCTATTGCAAGCATTAAAACGAAAGAAGATAAAGAACACTTGAAAGAAGAACTCTTGGATCGTTTTGGGAAATTGACGCCAGAGATTGCTTTTTACATGGAAAAAAAGTATCTCGACTATCTCATGAGTCAATGTGGAATTGAAGATGTGAAAGAATCTCCACATGAAGTACGTGTTCACTTCTTGCGCGAACGTTCTGAGACCATGAATGGAGCAAAATTATTCCAGCGCGCAAACCAACTTAGCCCCCTCTTTAAATTTGAATATCGTGGACGAAAAATTCATATCATTCTTCCCAAACGGCAAAAAGATCAAAAATGGATTGGGACGTTTATAACATTATTTGAAGATATGAAGGAACACCCAGAGTATTTTTATAATGAAGGCTTGTAAAGTTAGGAAATTGTGATATAATAATAATACATTAGGAGGAAACCATGGAAAAAATAGCAATCATATCCGATGTTAATGCGGGTCTTGATTATCTTGGCCGGGATCCTGAAATTCCCGTCCTTCGATCCATTATAAATTTCGAACACGAACACCTAGTTGACGGTATTGATATTCGCGCTGAGGAATTCTATCGTCGTTTACAACAAGATTCTTTCATTCCATCGACATCAGCCCCAACCGTTGGGGAAGCCATGGAGTTATTAGAAAAACTAGTTAGTGAAGGCTACACCGATGTGATTATGTATTCAATCTCTTATCAGCTAAGTTCCATCGGACAAATGGTCGAAACACTTCGGGATGAATTTGAAGGAAAATTAAAAATTCATGTTGTTGATACCAAAACAGCAACATACCTTCAAGGCTTTTTAGCTGTCACAGCAAAAGAAATGGCCGCATCACATGCAAGCGTAGATGAAATTCTAAAAAGAAGTTACGAACTCATCGATAATAGCCATGCTTATTTTGTGGTAGATGATCTTAGTTACCTTGTGAAAAATGGCCGCATCAGTGGTGCCGCTGGCTTTTTAGGCGGACTTATGCGAATTAAACCCGTTCTTGAAATGAATAAAGAAGGTAAAATCATCAGTTTCGAAAAAGTAAGAACGCATCATGCAGCCATTGAACGGATTAAGAACTTAATTTTAGATGAAATCAAAGATGCGAAAGAATTAAAAGTCTTTGTATTCCACACCGTTCGTGAAGAAGATGCAAAAGCACTTGCAAAAGAATTAGAAGAAAAAATTACCATCAAAAAAACCATTGAAGTTCATATGATTACTCCAGCTGTTGGAGCTCATATTGGATGTGGAATCCTTGGAATTGGTTATTACAAATTACAAAAATAGGAGGCATAATGTGAAGACCAAATTTTTAAAAGTATGGTATATGGTTGCAGGGAGTTTCGCCCTCGTCGCCATCTTATACTACATCATTCGTTTTATTGTTCAATCAGTCGATCCTGACAACATCACCGCAGCATATCAGACCTTAGATATCTTTGGACTCGTCTTTCTTGGCATTAGTTTACTCATGCTTGTTGCCATTATTCCCATCATGAAAATATCTGAAGTAAAGCAAGCCAAACTAGAGGAACAAAAAGCTCTTGAACAAGAACGACTCGCTAAGTACAAGAAAAAGAAATAGGTAAATATTACAAAAGAGTTAGATAAGTGCATTATCTAACTTTTTTGTAATTAAAAATAGATTGACATGTATATACAAATCGTGTTAAACTAACTAAAAAAGAAAACGAATCATTTGGAAGGACTTCTTAATCATGCAAAAAAAGTATCCCTTTTATAAAACAATGAATAGAATTATTCTTGAGGTCAAAAAAGCAAAACCCCAAGTTTTCATTTATTTCGCAATTTATACCCTCATTGCGGGATTTTTACCAGTCATTGCGGTTTACATTCCAAAAATTGTAATATCGGGTCTTTTAGATCCCGCCCTACGATATGTCGATTTAGCTTTAAAGGTTGGACTGATTGTTGTTGGAATTGCCATTCTAAGCGTCATTGTGGAGTACATCAATAGTGTGGCACGAGGAGATATCATTGCGGTACGAATTAATCTATTAACAGATATTTTTCATAAATTTAATTTATTAGATTATCCCTATATGGAAGACTCTGCTTTTCTTGATTCGAATGAAGATGCTCTACGAGCTGTTAATGGATCGAGTGAAGGATTTGAAGCCATTATGATGCAACTGTTTCCTCTATTCGCGAACATGATATCCATCATTTTTTATACCGTGATTATTTTAAAACTTGACTGGCTCGTATTTGTTGCCATTATCGCAAGTGTTGCCATTGGATTAATGGGCTCGATTATCGCTCGTAAGTTCGAGTATAAGCATAAAGAACCTCTTGCACACGCAAGACGTAAAATAAACTATTTTACGAATATGACCCATGATTTCGCGTATGGAAAAGATATTCGCTTATATCGCTTTCAAGATAAAATCGCTGCTAGTTACTTAGGAGAAATTAAAAGCTATATTACGGTTTTCCGAAAGATTAAAAACAAAGAATTTTTACTTGCACTTGTCGACTTGTTGTTTGTCCTCATTGCGGACGCTCTCCTCTATTATATTCTGATCACAAAAGTAATTGATGGTATGAGCATTGCTGATTTCTCACTCTATATCGGGGCTTCTTTAGCCCTCACAACCGTGTTTAAAAGTGTTAGTACAAATTTTTCTTTTATCGTCGGTGAAGGACAATATGTCAATGATTATTATGAATTTATGGCCAAAGAATTTAATACAAAAACTGGAGAATTACCACACTTAATCGATGAGACATTTTCCATTCAATTTGACCAAGTCAGTTTTAAATATCCAAAGTCCGATCAATGGATCATCAAGGATTTAAATCTCACCATCCATGCGAAAGAAAAGGTTGCTTTTGTTGGAATTAATGGAGCAGGAAAAACAACCCTTGTGAAGCTCATTACAAGACTATTTCGTCCAACCGAAGGACGTATTCTCATTAATGGAGTAGATATCAATTCTTTTAATCAAGAAGAGTATTATAAAATGTTTTCGGTTGTATTTCAAGACATCAATGTTTTAGCCTTTACCATTCGTGAAAACATTACCCTCCAGCATTCCAATGATGAGGTGCGAATTTGGGATTGTTTAGAACGAGTTGGTTTAAAGGAAAAAGTGGAAGCCTTTCCTAAAAAACTAGACACAATGATGTTAAAAGTGATTGATGAAAATGGAGCTATTTTTAGCGGGGGTGAGAATCAAAAACTGTTGATTGCAAGAGCGCTTTATAAAAATGGAAACGCCATCATTTTAGATGAGCCAACCGCCGCTCTTGATGCCTTGGCAGAAGCTGAAATTTATCAAAACTTTAATGAACTCGTTAGCCATAAAACAGCCATCTATATTTCCCATCGTTTGGCTAGTACCAAGTTTTGTGATCATATAGCCCTTTTCTCTCATGGAGAGTTAGCAGAATATGGAACCCATGATGAACTCATGGGATTAAAAAAAGAATACTATCACATGTTTGTTGTTCAAGGAAAATACTATCAGGAAGGTGAAGCGCATGAAGGTAACTAAAAAACTGAAAATTCTTTTTTCCATCATGCAAAAGGCATCCAAAAGTTATGTTTGGATGATTATCCTTGGGTCTTTATTTTCAAGTATTCGCATCTTGCTTAATGTCATTTTACCCAAATATCTAATTGAAGAATTACTAGGAAATCAAGACACAGCCCTTTTAATTCAATGGTTTTGTCTCATCGTTGGAGCGAATCTTTTGTTCAATTTTTTAGATCGAATTTATAAACGATTATTAGATGTAAAAAATGCCTATATTGAACGTCGTATTCATGAAATCATGGCTGAAAAAATCATGGCTGTGGATTATCAATATTTAGAAGACCCTTATTATTTAGACTTAAAAGAGCGAGCCTTATTCGCCTGTACGAATCAAGGTGCTCTCGTTAACATTATCAACGCTTTTTCTAAAACCGTATCCAATGTTTTCACATTAATCGGATTAGTCGTGATTATGTTTACCCTTAGTTATGTTTTGGTTTTGGTTCTCTTTATTGGAATCATTTGCGCCATGTTCATTAATCATTTATTTAAAAAATATCAAGTCCGTTTTTATGAAAATCTTCTTCCCATCAATCGTAAATATGGGTATTACTTACAGCAAACCTTTAATTTTACCTTATCAAAAGAGATGCGACTTGATCAAATGTCCCCTATTTTTTTAGATAAAGTCAGACGTTTTAACAAGGAAATCAATGAGGAGTTTGGCGTTTTTTTTAAGAAAGCTGGACTTGTAACAGGGGTCTTTAAATTCATCAATTATATTCAAATGGGGCTCGTTTATTTATATGTTGGCTTTCGTGTCTTTAGCGCTTCTTGGGGAGCCAAAATCTCCATTGGAGATTTTACGATGTACACAACATCTGCTCTTTCTTTTTCACAGGCGTTTTCTGATCTCGTAGACAATCTCATGGTGATTGGACAAATGCTAAGTTACCTTTCACCGCTGGTTGAATTTATGGAGCTACCTGAAGCATTAACTCACGCAACAGACAAAAAAGTGGGTGTGATTGAGACAATTGAATTTCGTGACCTCTCTTTTAAATACCCCAAGAGTGAAGTCTTTGTGTTATCATCCATTAATGCTGTGATTCATCGGGGCGAAAAGATATCAATTGTTGGACTGAATGGAGCTGGTAAAACCACGCTCATTAAGATCTTGTGTCGTTTTTATGCACCTACCAGTGGGGCGATTCTAGTCAATGGATGCCCAATTGAAGAATATGATTATCTCGACTACTTGACCCACATTTCAGCGGTGTTTCAAGATTATCGTCTTTTTGCTTATTCACTAGCCAACAACATTGCTGGGGACAAAGAAATGGATTCTTCTCGTTTAGAAGAAGTCATTCGCGAGGTAGGTTTAGAAGAAAAAGTAGCCTCCCTTCCTCAAAAACTCGACTCCGTTTTAAACAAAGCCTATGATCCTGATGGGCTAGAATTATCGGGTGGGCAGCAACAAAAACTTGCGATTGCTAGGGCTCTTTATAAAAACAGTGATCTTGTGATTCTTGATGAACCAACGAGTGCTCTAGATCCCATCGCTGAAGCTGAAATTTATCAACAATTCAATGAACTAGTCACAAATAAAACAGCCATCTATATTTCCCATCGAATGTCAAGTTCTGTCTTTTGTGATAAAATACTCATCATAGATGGTGGCAAAGTTGCTGACTATGCTCCTCATAAAGAACTGATGAAGAAGAAAGATAGCCTCTATTATCGCTTGTTTACTTCCCAGGCTAAAAACTATCGACTGCAAGCAAAATCAGAGGATAGTCCTGAGTCTTTCGCTTGATTTTTCTTGAAAGAACCCCCGTTTGGTGTTATAATAATAACATCATTGGGGGTTCTTTCTATGGAAGAAAAACTATGTCCTTTTTGTAATCGCTTGACGATAACTGAAGTTTGTTGTCACTGTGGAAATCGCGTGAGTGAGGGTGATACCCTCAGTTATGCGTATCGCATGATGATGTGTGGTGTAAGACTTGATAATCTTGAAATAATTCAAGAATATGCACGCGAATACCTAAATGAAAACCCAAAAAATGATGTTGTAAAATACTATTTGTTTTATGCCCAAGGAGATCCCAATCGTTATGATTTGATTCTTGATACGACTCCTAATCTTCTTCACGAAGTTGCAATTCATATCATTCATCACACGAAAGCAAAAAAAGTGGGAGCCTTGGAGCGTTTTTTGATACGTCAAAAAATGGATGAAGAGCCTTATTTGAAAATCATTCATACTTTATTTAGGGAAGATAGTTATTCAAATTCTGAACGTGTAAAAGATGAAGAACTATTCTCTAGTCTTGCGATTCCTATGGTATTTAGCGATGAGGTTCGTCCCATTGTTTATAGGCGAAATGCCGTGATTTTTGGGATATTAGCTGGGGTGCTTTTTATTCTTACCTTTTTAATTGGACTCTTTAGTTTTGGCTTAGAAGTCCGCTATTTTGGGTTCGTTTTTATCTTCATAATTCCTTCTTACTTACTAGCTGTATCGACTTCGTTTTTACTTTATAAAAAGGTGAAGTTCCCCTTTATTCTCATCGTCGGTTTTATCATCTTACTCCTTACCACTTATGTTGTACTCTTGCCAGAATCAGCTAACTTTGCCAAACACTGCTTACGCATTCTCACGTCAGGATATGATTTCATCATGTATATTCAGGAGGGCTTTATCATATGAGAATCCTTCTACGAGCTAGAAATGGGTATTTGAATACCATGCATGAACTCGACCTTACGACAAAAGAACTTGCAAAAAGGACAGAAGACACTTCCCTCCAATTTGAAGGGCGATATCGCGAGGCGAAGAAAAAGTGTGATGATCATCTTCATCAAACATTGTATGCAGGTATTGGTCTCTTACTTGCCTTCTTATTCTTGTATCAAAATTTGGGGAATATATTTGTTGATCTATTTTTTTGTTTTTACCTTCTTTGTATAGGACTCATGATTTGGCGGTATTTCACAACACGAAAAACATTTTTGATTGTGAAAAAAGAGTGGGATAATGAATTTGCTCTGAATGAAGAACTCGCCAAAAAAGGAACTAGTCTTAAAAAACAGGCGGCTTCTTTAGCGTTTAATATCATAATTTTTTCAGAAAACTATGAAGTCTTGATAAACCATCAATCAATTGATGAACGAAAAAACTACTATAATATTCTCTTCAAAGAATATCTTGATGCTTTTCAATTACAGCACCATAACCAAGGAACTTTTGAAGATATCCTTGCATACTATTTAGAATGGGAATCCCGAATTGAATCGCCTAAGGAATAACGAGGTTGATTCAACCGATTAAAACAACCTTCTTAAAAAGGTTGTTTTTTATTGCAAAATGGCTTGAAGCAATTCATTTGACAATATACCCCGTTGGGTATATACTTGTGATGAGGTGAATAATATGGAAAACTGTAAAATAAAACATCGAGATGTGAACGAAAAGCGACAAATGAACAATCGATTAAATCGTATCGAAGGACAACTCAAAGGAATTCAGCAAATGATTGAAAAGGATGTATATTGTGACGACATTTTGATTCAAATCTCAGCAGTAGAACACTCCATCAAGAGTTTGGGACGGTTTGTTTTGAAAAACCACTTAAAAACTTGTATTAAAGAAGAACTCTTACGAGGAAATGATGCCATTATTGAAGAAGTCATCGCATTATTTGGTCGATTAGAATCATGATAAAAAAGACCTATCAAGTATTAGGAATGAGTTGTGTTGTTTGTAGCAATACCATTCTTGACATAACAAAAGAGTTTCCTGGTGTTGTGGAAGCAAATCTCAATTTTGCGAGTGAAACACTTATGATGACGATTGAGGATACCTTTGATGAAGTAGTCTTCAAAAAGACCATTCATGAAGCAGGCTATGAAGTCGTATCCAAGTCAAAAGAAATGAGACTAAAAATCAGTGGGATGAGTTGTGTTGTTTGTAGCAAAACAATTGAAGATGCCCTACTTAAAATGCCAGGAATCATGAGTGCAACAGTGAATTATGCTAGTGAAGAAGCGAGTCTTTCTTGCAACCCCGAAGAAATAAGTTTTGATACCATTAAAGACATGATTGTTGACTTGGGATATGAAATTTTAGAAATCCAAAAGAAGGATTATAAGGGAAAAAAATATTCTTTTCCTTTGCGTTTGTGGATTAATATCGGTCTTTCCTTGTTACTACTTTATATTGCCATGGGTCCAATGATAGGACTTCCCATATTTTCGTGGATGACAATAGAAGAACATGGATGGATAGGAGCTCTCATTCAATTAGGACTTACTCTCATAGTAATGATTTTAGGACGACATATTTTTATAAGAGGCTTTAAAAATCTCATAAAGTGGCATCCGAATATGGACTCACTAGTCACATTAGGAACCACTGCTGCCTTCTTGTTTAGTCTTGCCTCAACAATCACTTTGATACGAGGTAACCAAGAGAGCTCTATGCATTTATATTATGAAGCTGTAGCTGTCATTATTACTCTAGTCATGCTTGGAAAAACTTTGGAAAACATTTCTAAAGGAAAAGCAAAAGATGCTCTACAAAAACTATCTGATCTGGCTCCACAAACAGCCATTTTAGTGGATGAAGGTGGGCATCATGAAGTAGGTGTTGAAACCCTTCGTATCGGAGACATCATTCTTGTGGCTGCAGGGAGTCCAATTCCAACCGATGGGATTGTGATTGAAGGAGCAGCCTCGGTCGATGAAGCGATGTTAACAGGGGAGAGTTTACCCATTGATAAAGGAATAGGCAGTCAAGTGGTGGGTGCTAGCATTTGCTTATCAGGATACTTAAAAGTAGAAGTCACTACGATTGATAATGAAACCATTTTATCGAAAATGATTAAACTTGTTGAAGAAGCTCAAAATTCTAAAGCTCCTATTGCTCGTTTAGCCGATGAAGTGTCGGGAGTTTTTGTTCCCATCGTTTTAGGAATCAGCATTCTTGCAGGAATTGTGTGGTGGATTGTTGCAAAAGATCTTGGATTCGGGCTACAGATTATGGTATCAGTCCTTGTTATTGCATGTCCTTGCAGTCTAGGACTTGCCACTCCAATTGCCATCATTGTTGGAACAGGCCTTGGAGCTAGCCAGGGTATTCTCATAAAGAATGCCCAAATTCTTGAGGAAACGCATCGTGTAAAAGCGGTTGCTTTGGATAAAACCGGAACCATTACCAGTGGCAGCGTCGAAGTATGTCGGATTGTGAGTCCAGTGGTGGGTGAAAACGAACTTCTTACCTTAATGGCCTCACTTGAAGCAAAGTCACATCATCCCTTAGCCAAAGCGATTATGAAAGATGCTACTTTAAAAGAAGTGAAGATCTTGAATGTAGAGGAGTTCACCGTTTATCAGGGACTTGGTCTTGCTGGAATTGTGAATAAGACCCCCATTTTAGTGGGAAATGCTTCCTTTATGAAAGAAAAGAGGATATCTCAAGAGATTCAAGAAGCCATTAATGAAGAAGAAAAACAGGGACGAGCCCTCATTTTATGTAGTCAAGGAGAAGAAGTCATCGGTTTTGTCAGTTTATCAGACACCATCAAAGAGTCAAGCTATGAAGGCGTGAAACTACTAAAGCAAATGGGGCTAATAGTTGCGCTCATTAGTGGCGATCACGAAGAAGCAACACGTCATGTCGCTCGTGAAGTAGGAATAAATCACTATTTTTATGGAGTATTACCCGAAGAAAAAGGAACTATTTTAGATAAACTCCATGATGAATTCGGGAAAGTTGCCATGGTTGGGGATGGAATCAATGATTCTGTTGCCCTCTCAAAAAGTGATATTGGCATTGCGATGGCTAGCGGAGCCCAAATTGCGATGTCGAGTGCAGATATTGTCCTCATGAAATCGGACTTACGCGATGTTGCTCTTGCTATTTATCTTAGTAAAAAAACGATTAAAAACATCAAAGAAAACCTCTTTTGGGCATTTGGATACAACATAATTGGGATTCCAATCGCTGCAGGAATCTTATATCCCTTCTTTGGGCTACTTTTAAACCCCATGATTGCAGCTTTTGCGATGGCATTTAGCTCTGTTTCAGTGGTACTCAATGCTCTTAGGCTCCGCAATCTTCATATAAAGAGATGAACTTTTGAAAATCTCTTCCAAAAAAAATACTTTTAGGGTATAATAAATCATATGAAAACACGAAATGGTTGGAAACGTTCTAGTGAAAAACAAATCCTTTATCAAAAAGGAAATGGTTATGTTTATCGTGACCAAAAATACTCCGAAAAAGATTGGTTTTGTCGTCTCAGTAACTTTGCTGTTTTAGATGAAAATCAGTGTAAACTAAAAATTAGGGGTGAATTTCATTCTACCGCCTATATTCGGACTATGTTTTCTAAAAACATTCTAAAGAGTAGTTTTTCAGCCCTTATTTTGCCCTGTATTGTGTTTTCAACACTTTCGCTTATAGTTTTTCTTGGGATAACAAGTTATCAAATTAACCGAAATTTCGCGTTCGCTTTTGAAAATGACATGATGAGAGGATTCTATCTTTTACTCGCGATTTTATTCGCAGGATTAGGAGTTGTTCTTTTCATTAAAAGTGTTGTTTTAAAGCAAAAATGTTATTATACAAACTGTCATGGAGGAAGAGGGTATTTGACCCTTTCAAGGAGTGAGTATACGCGCATGATGAAACTGTTCAAACTTCACGAAGCAAAAGAGTCTATTTTCTTTGCAAAAATCACCCTTTCGCGCATAATCATCCGTGAATTAATAGAATTTGATGCCCTTGATTATTATGAAATGGCTTCAAACATCCATGTTGCAAAATACATGGGGTGGGAAGCTCATAAGAATATTCAAGAATCCATTGATTTAATTCAAAAAACGCGAGCTGAATACGCAAAAGGCTTGATTTATCGCTTAGCAATTGAAGATAAGTTAGAAAATAAGGTAATTGGTTATATTGGATTATCACGATATGATTTAAGTCAAACGACTTGTCAAATTGTCTATGCGATTTCTGAAGCATATTGGGGTAAAGGATATGCCAAAGAAGCAGTTATCGGCTTCATCGAGCGATTAAAGGATATGGGAAAAACGACTATCTATGCGTCCCACGTTCAGGAAAATGTTGCCTCAGGAAAGGTATTAATCCATTGTGGGTTTATTCGAGACCCGCATCGCGATACCAAGATGATGATCCATGAAGAAGAAAAAAATATCATAAGTTACATATTAGAGGAAAGGAAAGAAAACTCATGAAAAAACTCATTATGCTAGTCCTCGTTTCGATACTAGCCCTCACCTTAGGTGGTTGTAAAAAAGAAACAAAAGTTACATTTTTATCCGGTCAAGACATTTTTACGCAAGGAGGGACCTATTTTGTCGTGTTCTATCGCGATGATTGTCCTGATTGCGAAAGTGTAAAACCCCTCGTCATTACTTATTTGGAACTCTTACGCGATGAACCCAAAGAATACGAAGGGAAATCAACAATTTATGCGGTCAACTTATCAGATCCGGCCAATGAAGGTATTTATCGGACCTATAGCGAAGCTCGTAAAGGGTGGGGACCTGGTCAGGGAGACAGTGGAACATTCTGGGTGGATGGCGTTGAAGATTTCGATATGTTATACATTGGCGAAACAGCGGCTTTAATTAGTATTGGCACAACCCTCGAAGGAGCAACTAAAGCGACCTTTCAAGCAGCTGGATATGATGCCATTTATGCTCGTTTAACCGAACATTTAGGTCTTGAACAACAAGAGCAACAACAATATCAATAATAATAGTATCACTACTACTATTACTATAAAAAAAGTCTATATCAAAATATAGACTTCAGAGCGTTGACAAAGTCAACGCTCATTTCATTTTTGTTACAACTTTTAATAAAGTGGGAAAATATGTTGCCTTTTGTAATTAAATATTGGAATTGAATATTAATAAGTAATCCAAATAAAGCTAATGTGGGAAAAATCAAAAACTCCTTTTTTTACTCTTTTCAAAAAAGGAGTTTGTCAACAGGCTGAAGTCTATATCAAAATATAGACTTTTTTGTTTGGATTTGATTAATATTATTCTTTGGCCTTTAAGTATTTTTTAATTGATTGACTAGCAATTTTTCCTGCTTCCATTGCTAAAATGACAGTTGCAGCACCCGTGACGGCATCTCCTCCCGCAAAAACACCAGGTATAGAAGTCATTAAGTGTTCATTTACAACAAAACATCCATATTTGTCAGTCATTAATCCTTTTGTTTCTTTTGTAAGAAGAGGATTGGGATGATTTCCTAATGCCATAATCACTTCATCACAAGGAATTGAAAAATTAGAATTTGGAACGGGAATGGGTTTTCTTCTTCCAGAAGCATCAGCTTCTCCTAAAACCATTTGGATGCATTCAAGGGCTGTCACTTCTTGCGTATTACTTGCGTGAATTGCAACTGGATTTGTAAGAAACTTGAAATCAATACCTTCTTCTTTTGCATGAGCAATTTCTTCAATTCTTGCTGGCATTTCTTCTTCTGTCCGCCTGTAGACAATCATGACTTGCTCTGAGCCCAAACGAAGGGCACATCGTGCGGCATCCATCGCTACATTTCCTCCACCGATGATACAAACTTTTTTGGCCGGGTATAGAGGAGTATCACTTTTTGGGTCATAAGCTTTCATGAGATTGATTCGGGTTAGATATTCATTTGCTGAAAAGACTCCTTTATATTGCTCACCAGGAATGTCCATAAACTTAGGTAATCCAGCCCCACTTCCAAGGAAGATGGCTTGATATCCATCTTCAAATAATTGAGGAATGGTCAGAGTTTTTCCAATGATCGCATTGGTGATGATATCAACTCCCATGGCTCTTAGCTTTTGAATTTCATTAATCACAATGGCTTTTGGAAGTCTGAATTCAGGAATTCCATACATTAAGACGCCACCAGGAGCATGAAGGGCTTCAAAAATTGTCACTTGGTAGCCAGCTTTTGCAAGTTCATTGGCACAGGTGAGTCCCGCAGGACCTGATCCAACAATGGCCACCTTAGATAAATTCTTTAGAGGTATTACGACCTCACATGTAGGGACATGATCGGCAACAAATCGTTCAAGATGACCAATTGCAACACTTAGTCCCTTGATTCCGCGGACACATAAATGCTCGCATTGGCTTTCTTGAGGACAAACTCTCCCACAAATTCCAGGGAAGAGGTTATCTTCAGTAATAATGTTGTAAGCGCCTTGGATATTTCCTTGGATGATTTCATGAATAAAGGCAGGAATTTGTATGTTCACAGGACAACCTGCAACACAAGGTTTATGTTTACATTGAAGGCAACGTGTTGCTTCAAGAACGGCCATTTCCTGGGTATAGCCTAAATTCACTTCATCAAAATTGGCTCGTCTTGTTTTAGGGTTTTGAGATTGCATAGGTTGACGATTATTCATGGGGCACCTTCCGTAAGAGATTACACATCGCCTCATCCCGTCTCTTTTCTTGTTTTGCGTATAGCGTTGAGCGGGCAATGGCTTCATCGAAATCGACAAGATGACCATCAAAATCAGGACCATCCACACAAGCAAATTTTACCTTTCCATCGATGGTTAAACGACAGCCGCCACACATGCCTGTTCCATCTACCATAATGGAATTCATCGATACGATGGTTTTTACTTGATACTGTTTTGTAAGAAGAGATACATATTTCATCATCACGAGGGGCCCGACGGCATAGACAACATCAATGGACTCTTTTTTTAAGAGGCGTTCGAGAGGCATCGTAACCACGCCCTTTTCACCATAACTGCCATCATCCGTGACAACAATGGTCTTTGAAGAGGACGAAAATTCCTTTTCTAGAATCACGAGATCACCAGATCTAAAACCAATGATGGAAGTAACATCTTTTCCTGCTTCTTTTAAAGCACGTACGATTGGGTAAGCTATGGCACAGCCTAAGCCACCCCCCACAACCACGATACGATTTCCATAATCAAGTTTGGTTGCAACGCCTAGTGGACCAGCAACATCCACTAGGGAATCACCCACCTCAAGTTGATCAAGATAACGAGTGGATGCACCGACGACTTGATATATAATTGAAATGGTTTGGTCTTTCGCTTCATAAATGGTTAAGGGAATGCGTTCGCCTTCAGGACGAGATCGTAAAATGACAAACTGTCCCGCTTTAGCATTGCGACTCACCAAGGGAGCATCAATTTTCATATAAGTGACCGTTGGATGAAGACGCTGTTTTTCAAGAATTTTATACATGGAACACCTCTAGTTTGTTATATTATATCATGACTAATTGAATTATTAAAGTAAATTCAAAGGGGTACTAGTTGTTTTTATAAAAAAACCACCTCGGGTTATTGAGGTGGAAGGGCTAAAATGTGAAAATTAGCATTAAGGTAAACAAGTTCAATCTCATCTCTCATGGCTTGGAGGTTACTAACATTTTCTGCATCGGTATACACATTTACAAGTGAGGGGCACCAACTAAAGAGATGATTATCGATTGAAGTAACACTGCTGGGAATATAAATTGAAACGAGATCACTGCATCCATAAAAGCAAGAATTCGCAAGGGTAGTGACGGTATTGAGGAGGGTAATATTTTTCAAATTTGAGCAATAATGGAAGGCGCTCTCATCCACTAAAGGAGAAGGAATGGTGATGGAAATCAAAGATTCACAGTTATAGAAGGCTGCACGACCAATGCGAAGTACGGATGATGGGATGTTGATGGTGGATAAGAGGGTGCATTCATAAAAAGCACGATTGCCAATATCCTTCAAAGACTCTGGTAAATGAACCGATACAAGGGTCTTATTTTCTAAGAAAGCATCGACCCCAATGGCAACAACATCTCGTCCGTTGTAAATGCTTGGAATTGCAATCGAAGTCGCACTTCCTTCGTAACTTGTCACGATATATCCTTCATCACGTTCTTCAAAAATGAGGCCTTCGGTTGCTTCTTGATAGATGGCTTGAAGTGTTGTATTCGTGAGGATGTTCTTAAAGGAACCATCCCAGCCGATAAACGTATATCCACTACGATTAGGGCTAGTTGGTGGTGTTGCATTTTCTTGGTAACGTACGGATTGGGTGGACAGTATATCGCTGTTATAATCTATAAAAGTTACGATGTATGTGTTTTTTGTCCATCGTGCATACAAAGTGGTATCTGAGGCAAAGGAAGCTTCTGTCGTGAAAATGTCACTTCCAAGTTGCCACCCATCAAAAGTATGTCCAATTTTTACGGGTGTGGGAAGAGAAATAACTTCATTGGGAAGGGCAATTATGGGCACTAATTGTTCGCCCCCATTTGATTGAAATGAGATGGTAATAGACGTTGTATCAGTACATCCTACTAAAAGAATAGCTAGTATCATCCATAATAATTTTTTCATAATCATACCTCAACGTGACTTATTATAGCAAAAGTAGCGTTTTAAATCAAGAAAATCATTGGATGTACCAATGATTTTACTTTTAGCGTTTAAAATAAGGTATGAGGCGAAGCCGATGGGAGAGCATGGAAGCAATAAAACACTTTACGATATCGAAAGGGATGAAAATAGCAACCATGGGGAACACTAATAAGAAACTTTTTTCTAGATAAAGTCCCATGAAAATGGCTCCAATGAGATGAACAAACAAAACTCCAAAAACAAAGGTGATGATTAAAGAAGGAACAAACTTTTGGGATTTTGTAAAGAGACTGATTAGGAAACTAGCAATGGGAAATGAGAAGAGATATCCTCCTGATGGTCCAAGTAATACACCCAAGCCACTTTTAAATCCACTGAAAACAGGAAGCCCTATTATCCCTAAAAGAAGATACAATACCACCGCAATAAAGGCATCAAGAGGTGATAATAAGAGTCCACATATCATGATGATGAGAGTTTGGAGGGTAATATTAATTTCACCGATGGGTATCGGAGGAATTAATACTGTTCCAATGGATAAAATACTAGTGAAAAGGGCAATTTTTGACATTCTCAGGAGTTTCATAAATTTCCTTTCAAGAAAGAGATGTATCTAAATAACCAATACCAATCGCTCCTAAGCCGACATGAGCAACAATGGTTGCGGGTAGGGAATACTTGTATATTGGTTGATGAGGAAAAGAATCTTGTAATAAATCATAAGCAAAGCGAACTTCGGGTGATTCCTTTGCATAAACCAAATGAATTTTTGCAGTGGGCGAGGCTTCTTGTTTGAGCAAGTCAACAACAACTTTTAAAGCCCTTTTAAATGTTCTTACATTTTGAAGACCTACGAGTTTTCCTTCCTTGGTAAAGCGAATGATGGGTTTGATATGAAAGAGATTGGCGATAAAGCTTTTCGCATTGGATAATCTTCCGTTTTTCACGAGGGCGGTGAGATCAGAGACAGTGACATAATATCCCCAGCGAGTTTTCAAATCTTCGATTTGTGTGACGATTTCTTCGACGGTTTTTCCTTCATTAGACCATTTAGCAGCAAATAAGGACATTTCGAGGAGGATAGAGGTTGTGGTTAGAGTGTCAATAATGATGACTTCGATTCCTTTCACAATCTCTTTTGCAAGGTGAGCATTTTGGTAGGTTCCACTGAGTTCACGCGAGATGGGCAAAAAAATGATATGGGTATAGCCCGCATCACGAATCGCTTCATATTGAACGAGCATTTCTCCAACGGAGGGTTGTGAAGTTTTGGGGATATCTGTAGCTCCTTCGAGGGCTTGAAAGAATTGATCATTCTGATTATGTGCAAAATCGGTAAACATAACTTCTCCTAAAAAACAGGGTAAATCAATCATGAATAAGTTTTTATAGGAATGGGGATACGAATAAATGGCAGAGGAAGAGTCCGTTAAAATGGCAATTTTTTGATTCATCATATTTCTCCTTTATAATAGTTTGAATATCAAAGTGATTGATATGAGAAACATTTTATCATGAGATTAAAAATTTGTCAAGAAAAGAATACGAGAAACATTATAACATAATATTATCTTAGAAGCAAAAAAATTCGGTTTTGAGATTGAATAACTGTCAATTATAAAGTATAATAATAACATCTAGAGATTAGGAGGACAATCATGAAAAAAACCATTCTATGGATTTGTATTGGACTTTGGATTGCTTTTATCTTTTTCAATTCCCTTCAATCAGGAGTTGTCTCTAGTGCTACCAGTGGACGTGTAGCTCAACTCATAATCTCCTTTCTCGAATGGTTAGGAATGGAGCCAAATCCTGAGACCGTTTCGCTTTTTGTACGTAAAGGAGCCCATGTAGGAGAGTTTTTTATTTTGGCTAGTCTTTTAGTCTTTCAAGAAATACCAAATGCCCCCACTCAATTCAATCGTTTTGTTCGTATTTTCATATACACCTTGACGGTTGCTATTGCGGATGAAGTGATTCAAACCGCCATTCCAGGAAGAGCTGGCCTCATCGATGATGTTGGAATTGATATGATTGGGGCAACTATTGCCGCTTTGGGAGTATGGATAATCCCAAAGCGAGGGAAATTACCACAATAAGAAAGGAATATTATGACATTTGAATTAATTGAAAAACATGCTACTTTTGCGACTTTGTTATGTGCTTCTTGCTTTGGTTATAAACCACCGAAAATTCAAATTATTGAAATTGAAAATGATACAAAAGGACTCGTTCGTGCATACACGCGCGTCAATGAACCGAGTTTGATTTATGCTTCTAGCAAATGGCTGCAAAGAGCATCTGCCACCGAACTTATTGGTGTTTTATGTCACGAAGCGCGTCACCTTTATCAATTCATGCAATTAAAATGGTATCGAACTCACAATAAAAAGTGTGAGATTGATGAAGCCACTTATCTTAAGTGGAATCAAGAAATCAATCAAAAAACATCCATTAATGATAAATTAACAGATGATTTCAGGTGGGGGATAGAAGTCGATGCAGAAGCATTTAGTGCTGCTGTTGTGAAGTATTCATTACATTCAAACGTAGAAATTATTACTGAACTCAAAGAAAAAGTCAATGCTTTAGTTCCTGGATTTGAAGAAAAATATCAGCTATCGAACTATAAATTATAAGATAAAACTCCACCTCGATGGTGGAGTTTTTCAACTATTTTGTGAGTTCTAAGAAAAGATCAACGTCTTCTTTAATAACACCTAAAGCACTGCGCCAATAGTCGATTTGTTCGATATCGATATCAATTGATTTTGCTACATCAACAAGTGTTGCTTTTCCAGTTACACGAAGTAATTCCTGAATTGATTTAACAAAAGTAGGACCTTTCTTTTGATATTGGGCATAAATACCTTTCGCAAATAACAAGCCAAAAGCATAAGGAAAATTATAGAAACTGCGTCCTGTAGAATAGTAGTGACCCTTATTAATCCACATTTTAGGATGTAATGCATTAGGGTCTAGACCGTCACCATAGGTTGCAAGTTGCGCTTCTTTCATGATGGTATCGAGAGTTTTCTCATTTAAGAATTCATTTTCGCTTCGTTTAAAGACTGCTGATTCAAAGTAATAACGACTCAAGATATCAACAATGACTTGGGTTGAATCTTGCAGCTCTTGTTCAATCATACCGATTTTTTCTTCTTTGGTTTTTGCTTCATTGAAAGCAGCTCGTTTGACTAAGGTTTCACAGAAAATTGAAGCTGTTTCAGCGATTGGCATGGGATAAGAAGTATTGAGGATGCGTTCTTTTCCAATGTGAACATTATGATAAGCATGACCTAGTTCATGAGCGAGGGTAGAGATATCACCCATGGTACCACCAAAATTGGTTAGGATTCGACTTTCGTGAAGGGGATAGATGGAACTACAAAAAGCACCACCGCGTTTTCCCTCTTTAGGAAGATAATCCACCCAATCCTCAGTGAAGGCACGATTTGCCATAGCTTCTAAGTCTGAAGAAAAAGTCGCAAAATGTTTTGAGATAAATGCTTGAGCTTCAGGAATGGTATAAGTGGAGGTCAGGTTCCCCATGGGGGCAAATAGGTCATAGAAAGGAAGCCCGTTTGCATGTCCTAACAAGGTTCCTTTACGCTTAAGATAATGCCGAAAAGCAGGGAGTGATTCTTCCATCGCTTGGATGAGGGCGTCTAAAGCTTTGGGTGTTAGGCGACTCTTATAAAGTGTTTCATCTAAAGGAGAAGCGAAGCCACGTTTTTTAGATAGTGTTAGTACTTCTTTTTTGATTCCATGAAGGGCATAACTCATGGGCTTTGCAATGGCATCATAACTCTTCATTTCAGATAAATAAGCCGCTTTACGAACGGTTGGATCTGCATCATATGCGAGATTACGGATATGGGAGAGATTCACCTTTTTATCTTGATAAGCGACTTCTAAAGTTGATGTTAAATCACCTTGCATTTTACCATGGAGAGATCCTCCACTTTGAGCAAGTTCAGAGGCTAAAACTTCTTCTTCATTTGACATCAAATGACGAGCTTCATCTTTGATTTCTAAGAGAGCAAAGCGATATTCTTGAAAAAAGGGGTCTTCCTCAATGATGGTTTCTAAACCATCGAGCGAAGAAACGTATTTTTTAAATTGAGTTTCAGGAAGAGTTGTCTGAATTGCTTTTTTGCGAAGCATCATCATTGCATTGTTGAAAGTAGTGTTGGCAACATCGGTTGCAAGCGTGAGGCTCACGTATTGAAAAAGCATTGCAAAAAGAGAACTCAATTCTTCATCTAGGAGTAGTGCTTCTTTTAAAAATTGAAGAGGGGGAACATCATGGGAATTTTCCATGAGTGTGCGTTGCTTTTCAATCAGTGCATCCGCCCGAGATAAATCTTCGATCCATTTAGGATCATCAAGTCCCTGATAAAGACGATTTAAATTCCAAGTATACATAGTAAATATCCTTTCTTTGATAGTTTGTTCCTATTATAATCAAATCAATTGGGTCTGTCAAGAAATTGAATGAAACAAGAAAATAAACAAATAATTAAACCAATTTTTTGGTAAGGTATTGTCATGTAAATACGCCCGTGTTATAATGGTGTGTATTTAGAAAGGATGAATGCATATGAAAAAGGTTTTAATTTTGTTTTTGGCCTTAACACTTTTACTCATTGTTAATCCATTCAAACTCAACGCTATTGAATCTGATGCTTATACCATCATTACAAATCCCGGTGAAGATGCATCGACTGAGATGAATATCAGTTGGCATATGGATCAGGGAATCAGTGGCGGTCAAATTATCTACACCGAGAAAAGTGATACCGAATGGGCAGAAGCGACGACCTCTCCAGGTGTCTGTAAAGCAAGTAGCGTCTTTGATGGAATGTCATCTAAAACTGCGAGCGGAGCAGATGTTACTGAAAATCCAAATATTCAGACATGTACCGCTAATTTAACCGATTTGGAAAGTGATACCGAATATATGTATCAAGTCGGTTCTTCTACGATGAGTAGTACTCATTATTTTAAAACGGCAGGAGCTGAAGAATTCAGTTTCGTATGGATAAGCGATTGGCATGCTTATTTACCATTGCCAGGGCGACTCATCAATGCGATGGGGATGATTGATACAGCTCTTGGAATTGACCCTAGTGTTGATATGATGTACTCTACTGGTGATGTGGCTGCTTGGGGTGGTAGTTATTCGTTCTGGAAAGATATGTATACGAATGACCATTACGGAAATTACCTATGGGCTAGTGTGAATGGCAACCATGATAATATGGATCGAACCAACTCCAAAAACAGCAACCAATTTTTTAAATCAGTCAATAACTTTCCTTTAAATGGATATAATGGCGAAGAAGGAGTATGTTACTACTTCAAATATAATAATGTATTATTCATCAATTTTAATACGGAAAGCTTGTCCGACCCCGCTGAAGTGATTAAAGCGCAAGAGTGGTTCTGTCAAGTGGTTGAGAGTAATCCCTCCCAATACATTTTTGTTGCCCAACATTATGAATGGTTTAATGGAATAAATGGAGCTTCCAAGTCATCAGGATATGATCGTTGGAAAGCACTCTTTGATCAGTATGGTGTTGATTTAGCGATGGCTGGGAATAATCATATTTATGTGAGAAGCTATCCATTATATCAAGGTGTCGTTTCCACGGATTCGACTAAAGGAACGGTCTATATGCAAGCCCCATCAGCTGATAACGAGCGAGGGCAAGCGATGGATGCTACCCTCTCCTATAATACCGATAAAATTGCTTATCGGTTTACTGAGGGTGGAAGCACAGTCGGAGCCATTCTTGTCACAGTGAATGGACAGAAGGTCACCACAAGACTTCTTGACAGAACGGGCACCATTTTGGATACGACAGAGATTCCTGCGAAACGTTCTGTTATTCCAATGGAAAACTTAGATAAAGAAGCATTTGAAAAAAGTTTCGCGTTTCATCATAGTACTCTTCTTGATGATGCTGGAATGATCAGTTGTTCAAAAGTAGGAGTGGGTTATGTTTATCGTATTGAATATTTAGATGAAGAGAATAACATTCTTGCAACCAATCCTTTGAAGAAGAAAAATCAAACTAGTTTTGGATTATCTAATATAAGCGGAATGTCCGCTGTGAGTGTTAAAATCTATTATAAGGATGCAACGACAGTCACGATCCCCATTCCAATATCATCCGAAAAATTTGATTTAATCGCCAATGTAAGAGTAGAAAACGATGTGGGAACTTACAAAGTAACCTGGGATTACAGTGGTTCGGACCTTGCACTCAACGTATGGGTATATGTTGATGGGGTTCCGTTCCAAGAAGTATCAGCAAGCGATCTTGAATGTGTGTTAACAGGGGTAACGAATGAAAGTATCATTGACATAAGAGATTCAAATAATAGCCCATCTTCAAGGTATTACGCCCAATATGAAACTTTTGGAGATGTCAATTTCGATGGAGTCGTGAATGTTAGTGATGTTGAAGCGATTCAAAAACATGTTACAGGGATTACACTCCTTGAAAGTGGTGCCCTCCGCCTTGCTGATATCACTCAAGATGGAGTGGTAGATATGAAGGATGCTACCTATGTTCATTTGTATTTCAGTGAATACTATGAAACCATTACCAAAAAGAAAGTGACTGTCACATTTGTTGACTATGACGGAATCACACTCGCTGAAGAAGATGTTCTATCAGGATCATCGGTTGAGCCACCAACGATTGGGATCCTTCCAGGATTTCAATTTGTAAAGTGGGATAAGGACTTAAGTTATATCACAAGTGATTTAACTGTTACCATGATTGTTGAAGCATTACCAACTAAACTTACGATTCAAGGTGAGAATACATCTCAAATTGGGAAAATAGTCAATTTAACCGTCAAACTTGACCCTATTCAAACACTACAAGAAGTAACCTGGAGCGTCAATGACTTAGAGTTAGCGGATATTGACGAGGGTGTTATTACTTGTAAAAAGGCTGGAACACTCATTGTTACAGCGACTTCTAAAATTGATACATCAATCATAGATACCTTTGAAATACTTATTCATGATTTAACAACTTTAGAAGGAAATGTCTTTGTTTATAGTGATACTCAAGCCACGTCAATCACCATTGATGGCATTGATTATCGAATTGGTGGAACCATTTATTCCACCATTCAAGCAGCCATTGATGCAACTGTAGCCGGGGGAACCATTACCATTCTTCCTGGAACGTACAATGGGGACTGCATGATTAATAAAGCCATCAACCTTGTTGGATTAAATGATGATATTGATCCTAATGGTACACTTGCGAGAAGCGAAGAAGCCATCCTTACAGGGACAGTTGGTATTACTGCAAGCGATGTTACCATACGTGGATTGGAATTTAAGTATGACACCTCGCAATCTGGAAACTACACAGGCTTGGTTTATGTGACAGGTGGAGCTAATATATCGAATGTTGAAATCAGTTACAACATTATTACTTCACGTGGACTTGCAAGTCACACTGGAATCATTCGACTCGGGAATAGTATTGCAGACACAACCCTTGAGAACTTTGTCATCTCCTATAATAAATTTACATCTATTAGTACAAATTCTGTTATCAGTAATCGTTATCGTGATATAGGTCAGGCAGCTGAAAGCATCCGCTTCAGAACAACCCTTAAGAATCTTCTTATCAGTAACAATGTAACAACTGGTAGTATTTTTGGAAATTGTAATTTAGAAATGGGAACCAATGGAAGTGCTACCATTGCCAACAATACGTTTGGAACCGCAACCGATCACATCATTCGCTTTACAACCGGATCAGGAAATCTCATTCTCATTGGGCATACATTAACTGAACTTATTAATAAAGTAACAACCATTACTGTGGAAGTAAGATAGGAGGAAATCAGTATGAAAAAACTAATAGTTCTTATTCTGCTTAGTGCCTTACTTATGCTTACTGCCTGTAAAAAACCTCCAGAAGTCACTATGACTGGTCTCATATTTAGCGAAAATAATGGAGTATATGAATATTCATTCGATGGTTTTTTGTTAGAAGATATCAAATTAACCATTGAATATAGTGATAACACAACCAAGGAAGTTCCACTAACGAGAGACATGCTCTCAGATTATGATTTTGATCTCTTATTAACAACAGGTGAACATTATATCGAAATCACTTGTGAAGGGAGAAAACTACTTGCAGAAATCACTTTAACTGCGCCAACAGCAGTTAATAATCATTTACCTAATCTTGTGCTCTATAATGTGGTTGAGGAAAACGAAGGAACATACGAAGCTATTTATTGCACCACAGGAGATGGATCTTTTGCTAGTTTTCAACTTCAATATCAGTTTAATCCCGATGAAGTAACCAATGTAGAAGTTGTAAAAGCAGAAGGATTGACGGGTTCATTTGTTAGCAATGTTGTAGAAGGGCTAATCACCATCACTTATAGTCAACCATTTCCTAGCAACCACAAGGCAGCCGTCTTTAGTATTCGATATCAGTCGAATGAAAAACATGGTAATTTCACCTTGAACGAAGCCTTCAACAATCGTTTCTATACAGCGGATTCAATGGTTTATGAAATATGGTCTATGGGATATTTTACAAGATAACTAAACAGGAAGATGTGAGAAATCACATCTTTTTTGATATTGAAAAAAGGGTTGGGATAGAATCTCTCCTTAAAAAATAATCGATGAACTCATGACAAATAGGACAAGATGTGGTAGAATAAACGAGAAGAAACAGGTGATTAAATGGAATACGATATCATCGTTATTGGTGGAGGACATGCGGGATGTGAAGCAGCCTTGGCCTGTAGCCGATTACAATATCATACCCTCATGATGGTAGGTTCCATCAACTATATTGCTAGCATGCCTTGTAACCCCTCGATTGGCGGACCTGCCAAAGGCATCATCGTTCGAGAAATTGATGCTCTTGGGGGAGAAATGGCAAAAGTAGCGGATCAAACTCTTCTCCAAATTAAGATGCTCAACGGATCAAAAGGCCCCGCTGTTCGAGCCCTTCGCTGTCAATCAGATAAGTTAGCCTATTCGCGAACCATGCGTGAAATTGTTTTATCGACTCCTAATCTCGAAGTTCGTGAAGGTCTTGTTGAAGAGATTATTGTTGAAGATGGTCATGCGATTGGAATTAAAGTTGAAAATGGTGTAACCATCAAAACAAAAAGTATTATTATTGCCTCTGGCACCTATTTATCAAGTCAAATATTATGTGGATCACACGCTCATCCATCAGGACCCGATAATGAAAGAACAACGACAAAACTGAGTGCTTCTCTCCGTAGTCTTGGACTTGAGCTCATTCGCTTAAAAACGGGGACCCCCCCACGACTAGCGAAAGATTCTCTTCATTATGAAGCCATGACGATTCAAGAAGGAGATAAGACTCCTTGGCGTTTTTCTGAAGAAACCACAGATGTCATTCCTTTTTCTAACCATGTTCCATGTTACTTAACATACACAAGTCCAGAAACCCATCGCATTATTCGCGAAAATATTCATAAATCGAGTATGTATTCAGGGCTTGTCACTGGAGTAGGACCACGATATTGCCCTTCCATTGAAGATAAAATTGTTCGTTTTGCTGATAAAGAACGACACCAAATATTTATCGAACCAGAAAGTTTAGAGCTTGATGAAGTATATGTTCAAGGTTTTTCAACAAGTCTTCCTCATGAAGTGCAAGACATCATTGTGCGGACGATTCCAGGTCTAGAAGACGCCATAATTCGTAAATATGCTTATGCCATTGAGTATGACGCCATCAATCCTCTTGAACTCAAAAATACACTTGAAACAAAGAAAATTGACAATCTGTTCTTTGCTGGACAAGTAAATGGAACCAGCGGATATGAAGAAGCTGCTTGCCAAGGGCTCATTGCTGGAATCAATGCGAGTCGTAAATTATCGAATCTATCTCCACTCATTCTAAAGCGGGATGAAGCATACATTGGCGTTCTAATTGATGATCTCATTACCAAGGGCGTGAGAGATCCTTATCGGATGCTCACTTCTCGGGCGGAATTTCGTCTTCTCTTGCGTCATGACAACGCGGAAGAACGCTTGCTTTCAAAAGGATATGAAATGGGACTCATCTCAGAGGAACGATATCAACGCTATCAAGCAAAGAAGGCTTTAAAAGAAGACACCATTGCTTTACTAAAAGATTTAAAACTGACGCCTAAAGAAGACACCATTGCTTATCTTGAAGAACATGAGAAAGCCATCATTCACGATAAGATGAGTGCTTACGAACTACTTCGTCGTCCTGATATTGATTTAAATGATGTTCGAATCTTAAGTGGTATCTTTTTTGATATCGATCATCATCTAGAAGAAGAAATTCTAATAGCCATAAAATATGAAGGATACATTCAAAAAGAATTAAAAGCTGCTAAAAGTATGGCCATTATGGAATCAAAGAAAATTCCTGATAATATCAACTATGATGCCATTCTCAACATTGCGAAAGAAGCAAAAGATAAACTGAAAAAAGTTCATCCTGAAACCATTGGTCAAGCATCACGCATTAGTGGTGTTAATCCCAGTGATATTTCCATTCTTCTCGTCTATTTAGAAAGTGTGAAAAGAAATGGATTGCTTTAAAACATATTATGATTTTTTAGTCAGTGAAAATGAGAAGTATAATCTAACCTCCATTACAGATTACAATGAAGTTACCATCAAACATTTTGAAGATTCTCTAGCTCTTGGAAAAGCCATCAATTTATCAAAAGTTACAACTTTAGTAGATGTAGGAACGGGAGCAGGCTTTCCAGGCGTCCCACTCAAGATTGTCTATCCTCATCTAAAAGTGACCTTAATTGAGCCTACAGGAAAAAAATGTGTTTTTTTAAACCAATTGGTTTTGAAATGCGATTTAAAAGATGTTATAATAGTAAATGACCGAGCAGAGAATTGCTCTTCATTACGAGAAACATTCGATGTTGCAACTTCACGAGCTGTGGGATCCTTATCCATGCTCCTTGAATTATGCATTCCGTTACTAAAAGTAAATGGAGTCCTCGTTGCGATGAAAGGGCCCGATTTTGAAGAAGAGTTAAAAGGCATAACTCATGCTCTAAATTGTCTTCATGCGAGTGTTGTTCGTATCACTCCTTATGAATTAAGCAGTGGTATGGGTAAAAGAACCCTCATCACCATTCGTAAAAATGAAGCAACAGCCAAAGAATATCCGCGTCCTTTTGCGACGATGAAAAAGAAACCTTTATAAGAAGAGAGGGAGTTTTTATGGGGAAAATCATTGCCATTGCCAATCAAAAGGGTGGGGTTGGCAAAACAACGACCGCCATCAATTTAGGGGCAGCTCTTGCCAACGAGAATAAAACCGTCCTTTTAATTGATCTCGATGAACAAGCTAATGCAACGATTGGATTAGGGCTTTCAAGAGAATTGGTAGAAGCTACCTCTTATGAATTGCTCGCGACCGAAATAGACATTCGCGAAACCATTTATGAAACCATCGATCGCAACTTTCATATTATTCCAGCTTCAATCCATTTATCTCGTATGGAAGGGAGTCTCGCGAATGAGACAAATAAGTCTCTTATTCTTGCTCGGAAACTCACTCAAGTTGAAGATGATTATGACTACATCCTTCTCGATTGTCCCCCATCTCTTGGGGTGATTGTTGATAATGCTTTGTTCGCAAGTGACTCCGTCATCATCCCCGTTGAATGTGATTTTTTTGCTTATGATGCCCTGACACAAATGGTTCAAAAAATCAATCAAATCCAAAGTGAAAAGAAAAAGATAAAAGGAACCCTCACTGTTGAAGGAATCCTTCTTACAAAATTAGATAATCGCAATGTTTTTGGATATAAAATTGCTGATAAAGTACATGAGTTGTTTCCCGAAAAAACATTCAAAACCATCATCAATCGCTCAAGCCATTTACAGGAAGCTCCGATGTATGGAAAAAGTGTTTTAAAGTTTGCCTACAACTCACGAGGTAGCAAAGAGTATCGCGAACTCGCATTAGAAATTATTGCCAACCATCGTGCTTGAAAATACTAGTTTATTTGAGGAGGTATTAAAATGATTGAATGGATTAAAAATTTTTTCAATGAATATCAAAGATCGATTATTATTACCATCATTATTGGTTTGGTTGCCGCCATTTTATTGATTTTTCTTCATATTGTCACGCACCAAGCCCGACTTAAAGCAGCCAATAAAAGGGCTTCATCAGTCGCTCTCTTACTCAAAAAAATCCTTACCTATTTCATCATATTAGTGATCATTCTTGCTATTTTGGGTGTTTGGGGTTTTAACATCACTGCCCTCTTGTGGGGACTCGGAATTATTGCCATCATCATCGGAATATCAGCACATAAACTCATCCATGATATTCTATCAGGCATTGTCATCATTTTCGGAAACTATTATGAAGTGGATGACATTGTTGAAATAAAGGGATTTAAAGGCAAAGTCATCGCCATTAGAACGCGTTCAACTCATCTTTTAAATCAACAAGGGGAACTTAAGATTTTTGCCCACGGAGAAGTCTCAGAAGTAATCAATTACTCACGTCACTATTCTCTGGCCAGTTGTTCGATTACGGTTAATCACAATACTCCAATTGATGAGATGATTGCGATTCTTCAGGAACGACTTCCTTTATTGGTAGATTCTTTCCCGCAAATCGTAGAAGGCCCCAATGTAATTGGTATGACCGATTTGACACAAACAGGCATTGTCATTACCATCACCGCCAAAACGTTGAGTGAACAGCAATCTGAAGTAGAACGAGCCATCAAAAGAGTGGTTCTAGAAGTTATTCTCGAAAAAGGATATCATCTTTCCCAAGATGAAGTGCCCCCTCATGATGAACGCTAATCTATATCAATTAGATGAAATCCTCGAATTTAAGAAAGTCCATCCTTGTGGTTCTAAAAATTGGAAAGTCTTAAAAACAGGAGTTGATTATAAATTAGAATGTTGTGGATGTGGAAGAGTTATCATCGTTCCTCGAATCGAACTCAAAAAGAAAGTAAAGAAAATTGTTGAAGTTAAAGAATAAATGTAGTGGTTATAAAAAAAGGTCCTTTGCGGTTTGGGCTCTCTAGTAAAGAGGTATTCCTTCACTTGGGGACCTTTTTTGATATAATCATTGTATAAATCAATAAATTCGTTTATAATAATCAAAACGGAGAAGAAGTATGATATCAAAAGAAAGGGCTAAATTGTTCATGCTTAAAAAGCATCACCTCATAGGTGATTATTTTAAGAATGTTGTAGAGGTAGTTCACGCCCTCACTTCGATTCAGTTTGATCCAGTCGATGTTTGTGGAAGAAATCCCGATATTTTACTTAATAGTCGAATTTTGGGATATCAAAAGTCCATGCTATTGGATGAACTATATGAAAAGCGAACCTTACTAGAACAATATGATAAAAACCTCTGCATCTATGAGACCAGTGAGTGGCCCTATTTCTTCCCGATTCGCCAAGTATTTGAGAAAACGGTCGATACTTATTTCAAAGTATCCCACATGGATGAAGAAACCCTTGATATCGTTCGTACCCAAGGTCCTATTTCTTCGCAAGACTTTGATAACAAAAACTATATTATGCATTTTTGGGGAAAAACGAAAGAGGTAAGAGCCTCCCTAGATTCGCTCTATCAGCGAGGTCAAATTTTAATCCATCATCGAAATCGAAATATTCGCTATTTTTCACTGGCTAGTGAATTGGGGTTTCTCGAACTTAAAGAATATGATCTTCATACGATTTATAAGCATCTTATCTATCGCCGAATTAAAGCGATAGGCCTTCTATGGGATCGGCCATCAGATGCCTATTTAGGATTATCTTTCCTTACAAAAGATAGAAAAGACCTCATCGGGGAATTACTAGAAGAAGGTCGAATCTGTACTTGTGAAGTAGAATGCATAAAAGAACGTTGTCTCTATGTGAAAGAAGATGCCCATTATTGGAATGAACTGGGTGATGAGGCTGAGGTAAGAGTAGAATTTATTGCTCCCTTGGACAGTTTTATTTGGGATCGTAAATGGATTAAAGCTTTATTTGATTTTTCTTACACTTGGGAAATTTATACACCTGAAGCAAAGCGCCAATTTGGATATTATACTTTACCCATCTTACGAGGAACAACCTTTATCGGGCGGATTGAACTCTCGACTCCTAAAGGAGAAGGTGTTTTAATCGTTAAGAACATTTGGTTTGAAAAGGATGAGTATCGTGCCTATATCAACGACATTCAAAGGGCAATTATTCGATATCAAAAATTTGCCCAGTGTCGCGAAACCCGTTACGAAAAGGAGTTAATATGCTAGGTAATTTAGCAAATTTTGGATCCATCATTGTCGGTGGATTACTTGGAATTGTTTTTCGAAAATGGATTAAAAAAGACATATTAGAATCCATCTTAAAAGTCGTCGGAATTGTCGTTTTAATCTTCGGAATTATCGGGGTGTTAAAATCCATGGTCACAATGGAAGGAGGACGTCTTACTTCTCATGATGAACTACTATTACTTGTAAGTTTAGTAGTGGGAGTTTTTATTGGCGAAATGTTAAAAATTGATGATCGCCTTTTTCGGTTTGGGAAAGTCATTGAAAAGAAAATGAATAAAGGAGCGTTCTCTGAAGGGTTTATTACTGCTTCATTAATTTTCTGTGTCGGAGCTATGGCAATTATTGGTTCTATTAATGCTGCTAGTGGAGATCAAAATGTATTATATCTCAAAGCGGCCATTGACGGGATTACAGCGATGATACTTGCTTCTACTTTAGGAATCGGGGTTTTATTTTCAAGCATTCTCGTCCTTCTCTATCAAGGAAGCATTACCTTACTATCCTGGGCTTTAGGGGATTTTATGAGTCAAGCATTTATGGATTCTTTTAATGCGGTTGGTTATACCATTGTGGCTTGTATTGGACTCAATTTTTTAAGAGGAGAAAAACTGAAAATTGCGAATATGATTCCAAGTTTATTCATCGTTATCCTCTACTATTTAATTCGTTTGATTGGGTGAGAAATCACCTTTTTTTCATGAATTACAGTTTGCAAACAATGGTTTTATATGCTATAATTGGTTATCATTTATTTAGGAGTTGCCAAAAGTGAAAAATGCCCTAAAATCGTATCATTTATTAATTAGTAAATATCCTTATGATATTCTCATTCAACTTTTAAGTATTGCGGTTGCAACAATTACCACCCTTATTCCGATCCGAATCATTGACCGATTAGTGGTTATTTTTGAATCTCAGGGATCCGATGAGAATCGTTTCAAAGAAGCAATCATTGTGATTGTAGTGATGGGACTTATTTATGTTGCTTGTAACTTTTTAGATATCATCATTGCTTACTACAACAGTTATGTTGAGCGTAATTTTAAAGCAGATTTATCCATTATGTTTTTTCAAAAACTCGATTCTATTGATTATGATTTTCATGAGAATCCCAAGTTTTTAAATGACTATACTCGAGCATTAGAAGATGGAACACAATACATCTATCAAAGCGCCATGGGCATTAATAATGTTGCTCGTATTATTGTACAAAGTGTCAGTGTCTTTATTGTCATTTTTACAATGCATTATTTAGCCGTCGTTTATGCAGTTTTAATTGGTGCTATTTACATGATTCTTCGCATCAAAATTGGGAAGATGAATCATGAAACCCTCAATCGTCAACGTCCATTCTATCGCGAACGAGGATACATTAATCGGACCTTCTTTATTAAAGATGCAATGGCAGATTTAAAGACCACACAAATTGAAGGAATTCTTCTTGAAAACAATTTAAAAGCAAGTGATGAAATCATTGCAGTCATTGATGATATCACTAAAAAGAAGACCATTCTTCACTATATTGGGGACTTACTAATAACCTCCATTTATCCCATCACCTTAGGGGTTCTTGCTTTTGTCACCATTGAAAACTTCAGCAATGCTGCTTTTGCTTCCCTGACGGTTGCTGCAACCACACTATCCACCTTGGTATCTTCGTTTGTTTCCTCGATTGGTGACTTACAAAATAGTGCGGTTGAATGTAAGATTCCTTATGAAGTCTTACAAATGGAATCAAAAATTGAAGGTCTTCCCTTTACCCCGCTTGCTACCCCCTTTCAACACTTGGAAGTAAAAGGAGCAACATTCTCCTACGATGGGCGACACCCTGTCTTAAAAAACATTCATATGGAAATTAAAAAGGGTGAAAAGATTGCCATCGTTGGCTCCAATGGAGCGGGTAAAACGACCTTAGTGAAACTTCTTTTACGCCTTTACGATGTTGAAGAGGGAACAATTCTCATCAATGGTCAAGATTACAAAGAAACCAATGCCACCTCCTTACGAAAACAAGTCGGAGCGGTGTTTCAAAACGTGGAAGTTTATGCCGTATCGATCGCTGAAAATGTCATCTTCCGAAAACCAGAAACCGATGAAGATATCGATTTGGTTCGTCGAGCCTTGGCCTTTAGTGGCCTTGATACGTATGTGAATCAATTGCCTGAAGGAATAAATACGCAAGTGACGCGTGAATTCAATAAAACAGGTGCAATATTCTCGGGAGGACAAATGCAACGTCTTGCCATTGCCAGAGGATATGCCCAAAATTATAACCTCTTTATTCTCGATGAACCGAGCAGTGCTCTTGATCCTTTAGCCGAAGCTCAAGTCTATCAAAACATGCTTGCATTAGGACGCGATCGTACGATTGTCTTTATTTCCCATCGTCTCACAACCACTGTGAATGCGGATCATATCTATCTCTTTGAAGAAGGAGAAATCATCGAACATGGAAGACACGATGAACTTCTTGCTTTAAATGGAAAATATAAAGAAATGTTTATTTCTCAAGCCAGTAAGTATTTAGGTGAAAATCATGAAGATCGTTAAGAATATTACTCAGGTCTTGGGTTATGTCTTCCGCTTTTGTCCTATCTATGTGATTGCATCTATCCTTCATATCGCTGCCTCGGTGGTTCTGTCGGTAAGTAAGATTCTTATCATCAAGCGCGCCATTGAATCGGTTATGAGTGGCGAAGCCATCGGACTCTTATTTACATCTCTCTTATGGTATTTGGTGGTCGTTACGATTACAATTCTCGTTCGAACCAGTTATAACGCTTATATTAGTCCACGATATCGGGCTGTATTTGTGAAAAAGATGCAAAATTTCATCTTCAAAAAAGTCAAATACATCGATATGGAATCATTTGATAATCCAGAGTTCTATGATAACTATTCTCGTGCCTTGCGAGAAAGTGTATTTAGAGGGATTCGTGTCTTTGAAGAACTCATAAAATTCGCAACATCGGTTACGTCTACTATCGCCATTGGGACCCTCATTATTGTCACAGATCCTATTTTAATTGTCATTATTTTGATATCATCGATTATCAATTTAGTCATTGTAAGCTCGATTAATAAGAAATGGTATTTGTGGAGTAAAGAAACAGAAACAGATCGACGGATGTATAATTACATCAATCGAACCTTTTATCGTCAAAAATTCGCGGGAGAAATTAAAACCACTCCCATCAGTGAATTACTCATCAAACGATATCGCGAAAGTGCAAATATTATCAACCAAAAATATGCAAAAACCCATCGAACTGTTGTTGCCCTTCGCTCGATTAATAATGTCTCCAAAGGACTGATTGAGCAAGGATCAACTTATGCCTATCTTACCTATCAACTATTCTTTGAAGGAATGAAAGTCAGCGTTTTTGCTTCAACAATCAATGCTGCTTTGCAATTCTTCTCTCATTTTGTCGATTCTGTCAACTTCCTCAATTCATTAAGAGAAAACTCCTTCTACATTGGTGACTTCTTGTGGTTTATTGAATATCAACCCGTTTTGGAAACTCAAAAAGGGCAATCAATTGAAACATTCCGTGATCTCAAACTTGACAATTTATCATTCCAATATGCAGGTGTTGATTTCTTTAGTTTAAATCAAATTCGTTTTAATTTAAAACGAGGTTCAAAAATCGCGATTGTTGGACCCAATGGGGGTGGAAAAACCACGCTTACAAAACTCCTCCTCCATTTCTATCGTCCAACGATGGGAACCCTTCTAATGAATGATATCGAGTATAAAGAAATGGATGCAACATCCATTCGTGAGAAGTATTCGGTAGTCTTCCAGGATTTCCAAATCTATGCATTAACAATTGGTGAAAATGTGCTCATGAGAAAAGTAGAAACTCCTGAGGATGAGGCCATTGTTTGGGAAGCTTTGGATAAGGTTGGCATGAAGAAAAAAGTGGAAACACTTCCAATGGGGATCCATACACCTGTCACACGAGAATTTAATCGTGATGGAGCTGTATTCAGCGGAGGTGAAGTTCAACGCATCGCCATCTCACGTGTCTTTGCGAGTAAAGCAGATATCTACATCTTAGATGAACCAACCAGTTCGCTTGATCCATTATCAGAAGAAAGAATTAATAAACTCATTCTTAAAGCAACCGACAAAACAATGATTATCATTGCTCATCGCTTATCCACTGTTGTAGATGCAGATTACATTTATCTCATTGATAAAGGTAAAATTGCTGAACAAGGAACTCATGAAGAGATGTTAATGATTAATGGATTATATGCCAATATGTTTAACACTCAAAAAAACTTATATCAAAAGAATAAATAATGTAAAAAGGTACTCTGTGCAGCAGAGTACCTTTTATCATCGAAAAATGATTTATGGTTACTTTTCTAGTTGTTCAAGGAATGATTCAATAGGTTGATTTCCAACCAGTTCTTGAGTTTCATTAATAACGATTTTAGGAACACCCGAAACCTTATATTGCATGGCCAAATCATAGAAGGTTTGGGCTTCAATCATTTCACTTTCAATGTTCTTATTTAGCATCGCCATACGATGAGCGGTTTGAACAGCTCCAGGGCAATGAGGGCACGATAAAGTCACAAAGACTTTAATGTTGGTAGGTGTCTTAATTGCTTGAATACGTTTGATGGTTTCGTCATCAAAACCATAATCCATCCCAGACATGTCAATCAAGGCCCCTAAAAAGGAATTGATTTCATGTCCTCCAGGAATTCCACTAAATTTCACTCCATGGTATTCCCCTTTTGCATCCAGTAACACAAAACTTGGAACGCGCTCAATGTGATATTTTTTAACATCATCAGTGTCTTTCGTAAAAGACTTTTCTACGAGTTCGAGTTGAGTGGATAAGGATGCAATTTGACGAAGAAGATCGGTGGTTTCTTCGCAAGTTTCACAAGGTTCTTCCTTTGTAAAAAGGACGATGGTTACTTTATCTTTCATAAAGTTTAAATATTCTTGAATTTGTTGTTGGATATCTTCTGGTAATAGGTTCATATTTTATTCTCCTTTAAATTTAAATATTGTGTCACACCTAAAGCAGCAATGGCTCCTTGGGCGATCGAGGTAACAATTTGTTTATGAGGGGATGCTGTGACATCTCCTGCAGCAAATAATCCAGGGAAAGACGTCATTTGATTGGAGTCAACGATGACTTCTCCAATTTCATTGAGGGTTGCTAAACCCTTTACTAAATCACTATTCGGAATGGTCCCAATTTCGATGAAGATGCCATCAGCAAGAATGGAACTTTCCTTACCGGTTACTTTATCAAAAACATTGATTCCTTTCATGAAGTCATCTCCATAAATCCTTGTGATTTGTGTTTGTAGATGAATGGTTAAATTAGGAATTGTTTTTACTTTTTGCAAAATGATATCATCGGCTCGCCATTCGCTTCGATGAACAAGTGTTGTTTTACTAGCCCAAGCAGCAAGATCTATAATGGCTTCAGCAGCGCTATTTCCACCCCCAGCAACAATAACATGTTTTCCTTTGAAGAATGGAGCATCACATGTCGTACAATATGAGACCCCTTTGTTTTGATACTCTTTTTCGCCAGGGATATTGAGCTTTCTTGGAGCACCTCCCGTTGTAAGGAGAACAGTTCTAGCTTGATAGGATTGGCTTGCAGAAACTTGAATGGTAAAGATATCCTTTTGATATGCTAGATTCTTCACAGTTATATTAGTCATTATTGGAACAGATAAGGTTTCGAGATGATGCAAAAAAGTATTGGACAAGTCTTTTCCTTCTATTTCCTTAAATCCCAAATAGTTATCAACAATGCTTGTGTTATGAAGTTGTCCGCCAATTTCTTTTGCGAGAAGAAGGACGTTTAATCCTTTACGCTTGGCATAAAGGGCTGCATTAAGACCAGCAGGGCCACCCCCAATAATGATGAGATCATAAACTGTTACTTTAGTAACTGTTGTTGGTGGCTTTTTATCAATATGTAATTGAAACACATCATCACCTCGATCATTGATTCTATTATGCCTTACTTTACAAAATAGTGCAAATGATATGCCTTTTTTATTATCTGATTAAAATGAGTATGAAGAGTTGTTTTCTACGCATTTTGATAGAAAACTTTTAAAAACCATGTTATAATGAGACATTAAAGGCAAAGGATATACATATGATAAATTATGATGTACTAATCATTGGTGGCGGACTTTCAGGATTGACCGCCGGAAGTTTATTAGCAAAAAGAGGACTGAAAGTTGGAGTGATTGATAACAACTATAACCCTGGAGGATCTTGTGGAATCTTTAAAAGGGGAAATCGAATCTTTGATCAAGGATCAACGATGTTGTATGGATTTGGTGAACGCGGATTTAATGCTCATCGTTTTGTCTTCAACGTGTTAGAAGAACCCATCGATATCATCAAACATGATTTATTATATGTTGTCAATTATGAAGGCAAAAGAATTCGTTTTTGGGCTGATGTAGAAAAATTTGCAGATGAACTAGCCGGTGTATTTCCCGATGAAGCGGGAAACATTCATCGGTTTTATCGCGATATGATGAGGATGTACACCCATGTTATGGTTGAGAATCCCACCTATACAAGTCCTGAGGAAACGAACCCGAGGCTGGCTTTAAAAAGCATGTTAAAACATCCCTTTTCCTATATTAAATTTTTAAGTTTACTCAATCAAAGTGCCAAAAGTTTACTGAAGCAATATTTTAAAAATCCAGAGATTTTTAATTTTTTCGATAAACTAACCTCTACTTACTGTTATGCAACTGTGGAAGAAGCTCCTGCTGTTTTAGCAGCAGTCATGTTTGTTGATAATCATGTAGGAGGTAGTTACTACCCTGCAGGCTCAACCCTTTATCTACCTGGAAAACTCGAGAAAGTCATTGAAGAACACGGGGGAGATATGATCTATTCTCATGAAGTCGAAAAGATTTTATTTGAGAAAAACGAAGCCACAGGTGTTCTTTTAGATGATGGCACCACTTTGTCTGCTCGCGATATCGTTTATACAGGAACTGTTTGGAATTTCTATGATAAATTAATAGACCCTTCTTTAACAAGCCTAAAAATTCGTGAAACTTTTAGAAAGCAAGTGCCAACGTACCCAAGTGTCGTCTTATATACCGCTGTTTCTAAAAGTGTTATACCTGATGATACTGCCGCCATTGAAATGGTAGTTGGAAATCCTAAACAACTCGATGAAAGTGAAGTTACCTTGTATATTATGTCGATTGATGATAAAACATTATGTCAAGAGGATGAGCACATTGTCATCGCTGTTGGACCTTCATTTGAAGAGTGGTCACATAATAAAGAAACTTATCGCACTCAAAAAGATAAAGAAGTTAAACGACTTCTTGATGTGATTGAACGTCGTTTTCCAGGCTTCAAAAAGGAAGTACGCTATACAGAACTTGCAACCCCAAGAACCATTGAACGTTATTGCCTTAAAAATAAGGGAGCGGTGGCGGGACCAAAACAAATGTTAGGACAACATATGTTCCATCGTCAACATATTAGAACAAAATGGAGTAATGTTTTTTGTTCTGGAGAATCCACTGTCATGGGGACAGGGACGCCTACGGTTACTACCTCAGGATTAACTGCAGCCAATGTGATTTTGAGAAAATATAAAATGGTGCCTTTTGTGTTTGATTCCAATATCAAAGAACAAGTACATCTTGTTGCTCCCCCTTTTAAAAAAAGCGAGTTATTCCGTGAATCTTCAAAAGAAGAACGCACGATTCGTGAAGAAGCCAATCGTTGTCGCCTATGTGAACATCCAACATGTGTTAGAGTGCATGACCTCGATGCTCGTGGCATCATGCGTCGAGTCGTCCTCGGTAATTGGCAGGGAGCTAAAAAAGCTCTTGCTAAAAGCAAGGTTTCTTTTGATGCAATACATACGTTCGAAGAACGTTGTATTTGGTGTCGTGAAGGCGGAGTTGGAATTCAAATAGAGAAGATTATGAAATATATCAAAAAGGAGGAGTCATAATGATGCGTTCCTATGATGTGATTGTTGTAGGGGGTGGCATTGCTGGATTAACTGCCACTGCCTATCTTGCCAAGGCGGGTGTACGTGTTCTCTTATGTGAACAACAAGAAAAAGTAGGTGGGCTTGTCGGAACATTTGAACGCGAAGGATTTTCTTTTGATCAGGGGATTCGTGCGTTTGAAGATTCAGGAATTCTATTACCAATGATTAAGTCCTTAGGAATTGATATGACATTTATTTCGAATCCTGTTCAGATTGGAATCAAAAATGATATGATTTCCATTGACAATAAAGAATCATTGAATGACTATGCCAAACTTTTGAAATCGCATTTTCCTGATGAAAAAAATGCCATTGACATTATTACTGAAAAAATACGACAAGTCATGATGTATATGGATGTTTTATATGGAATCGAAAACCCCTTGTTTTTAGAAGGAAAGCTAGATTCTAAGTATCTGCTTCACACCCTTCTTCCATGGCTTATCAAATATAATCGTAGTATGAAAAAGGTGAAAGCCTTTCACGGAGATGTCGTAACTTATCTTAAACAATTTACTCAGAACCAATCTTTAATCGATATGATTACTCAGCACTTTTTTAAAAACACGCCTGCTTTCTTTGCTCTGAGTTATTTTGGGTTTTATACGGATTATCGCTATCCTTTAGGAGGAACAGGAACGCTTACAAAAAAATTAGAAGAAGTGATCCTAAAATATGGTGGCGAGATCGCTTGTAAAACACGTGTGATAGCAGTCGATCAAAAACAAAAAACCATTACAACCGAGGCAAAAGAAGTCATTGGATATCATGATTTGGTGTGGGCTGCGAATATTAAGACTCTTTATCGCAATCTCGCTCATCTTCCTTCAAGAAAAGGAAGAAAGTTAAGTGCTTTAATGAATAAAAGCCATGGTAGTGATTCGATTCTAACCTGTTATTTTGGCATTCGCATGAATAGTGAAAAGCTATTAAAGTATGTGGGAATCCACAGCTTTTATACTCCTGATTCGCGAGGACTACACAACCTTTCTACTTGGAAAGATGCACCTAATCTATCTACATGGGTGAGTCAATATTTGGATTATACAACTTATGAAATTTCTTGTCCCTCACTAAGGGATCCATCTCTTGCTCCCGATGGGCAATCGAGCTTGATTGTTAGCACACTATTTGATTATGATTTGACAGCACGTTTTAGTGATCATCGTCAAATGGAAGAATTTAAAAAGTTTATTCTTAAAAAAGTGAAAGATGTTCTAGAAAAAAGTGTTCTTCCAGATTTATCAAACTTGATTGTTTTTGAAAGTTGTTCGACACCGCTTACGATTGAATCATTAACTTCTAATGCAGATGGAGCCATCACAGGGTGGTCATTTGCGAATGAGGTCATCCCTTCAGAACATCGTTTTCCCCAAATTAGAAAATCCATTCGAACAACCATCCCCCACATCTATCAATGCGGTCAATGGACTTTTAGTCCTGCTGGAATGCCTGTTTCGATTTTGACAGGAAAATTAGCTGCTGACAAGATTATCAAGAAAAGGAAGTGATGATATGTTTCTTCTCATCCTTCGTCTTGTTATTGTTTTTGTCGGACTCGTGGCTGCAGGAATTTTATTTTATAAAATTCCCAAAATTCCTCATGTTACTCTAAACGATCCATCTTTACGAGTGTCAGTCATCATTCCTTGTCGGAATGAAGAACATACCATTGGACTATTGCTTCAAGATCTCATGCAGCAAACTCTCATTCCTCATGAGGTGATTGTTGTGGATGATGACTCAACTGATAAAACGGTCGCTATTGCGAAAGAATACCCAATTCGAATCCTTGAAATTAAAGAAAAAGCGAAAGGTTGGATTGGTAAGTCCTGGGCTTTATGGCAAGGAAGTCAGATAGCAACTGGAGAAGTCTATTTGTTTTTGGATAGTGATGTTCGTCTTGATCATGAAGCAATTATGAGACTTGCTTCTCTCTATCAAAAAGAGAAATGTACGATTTCAGTACAACCCTATCATGCAACACAACGCGCATATGAACAATTATCACTTCCGTTTAATCTTATTCAAATTGCTGCCAATCAAACTGCAATTCCTAAACAAAAACCAATTGGTTGTTATGGCCCCATCATTCTCATATCAAAAAAGGATTATTTTGCGATTGGCGGACACGAAAGCGTTAAAGATAGCATTGTTGAAGACATGAGTTTAGGCCAAGTGTTGCGACGCAAAGGGCTTTCTTTTCAAACTTATGTCGGAGATGTTGGGCTAAATTTTCGTATGTATCCTTTGGGAATTAAGACGCTAATTCAAGGCTGGACGAAGAATATGGCTGCTGGTGCGATGAAAACACCTTTCATGCTTTCGCTCGGGGTATTCTTCTTCATTGCATCCATCCTATCAGGACCTATTCAAATTGTTCGTTATAGTCTTTTAGGACTTGAGTGGTGGGCTCTTGTTTTCGGAATTGGCACTCGTTTGTGGATACCAATATTACGAAAAATATCGCATCAAATAGGACACAATCAATGGGGGGGTCTTGTATTATATCCCATCATATTTACCTTTTTTGTTGTTTTATTCACCTTATCTCTGGTGAAGAAAATATTTAAACGACCTGTCATTTGGAAAGATAGAACCATTCGTTCGAGGAATCCATCATGAGAGTTCTCTTTTTAAGTGATGAACTGACCATTCTTCTATGTTTTATTGTATGGCCTATTATTCAATCAGGGTGTGCCCTACTCATGTTGAATCTACCGAAACGCTTGTTTCACCCCGATCATTGGGTTTATCGAAGTCATGCATTTGAAAAAGAGGGTGAGTTGTATCAAACTCTTTTTAAAGTGAAATCGTGGAAGCATCTTCTGCCAGATGGAGGTGCTGTTTGGCGAAAAAAAGGATATCAAAAGAAGCATTTAGAAGATTATCGTGATGAAAATCTGGAAAAATTTCTTGTTGAGTCTTGTCGTGGGGAAGCAACCCATATTGGACCCATTCTCTTATTTTGGATCTTCTTCTTATTCACGCCATTCTATGTTGGTTGGATGATGCTCGTGTATAGTCTTATCGTCAATATGCCCTGCATTATTGTGCAGCGCTATAATCGTCCACGCATCAAACACTTGCTTGAAAAACACCCCAATCGTCAATACAAACAAGTCGGATAGAAAGTAATTTTACTTTCTATCCCTTTTATTTTAGGTGTCACTCACGATTCCCCCTTTAATTGAAAACGTTTTTATGTTATAATAAAAGCATAATGAGGAGGAATTATGGATTCTTTACGAATTAATTCGGAGATTGGTCGCTTAAAATGTGTCCTATTGCATGAACCAGGACAAGAATTAGAACATTTAACGCCCAAGATGTTAGAACAATTATTGTTCGATGACATCCCATGGTTAGAACGAGCCAAAGAAGAACATCAAGCCTTATCTTGCTTTTACCAAAGCAAAGGAATTGAAGTTCTATATTTGGTGGATTTAATTGAAGAGACCCTTGATTCAGGGCTGAATGTGAAAGAAGCCTTTATTAATCAATTTATTAAAGAATCGAATGTGACCAGTGAAACATTGAGTTCCATTTTGCGCACTTATTTAGAGGCACTTCCAACCCGTGATATGATTGCGAAAATGATGGCTGGAATTAGAAAAGTGGATATCCCCAATTTCACTAAAAGAACGTTATCCGATTATATTCGTGATTATCCATTTGTCACAGATCCTATGCCTAATCTATATTTTACGAGAGATCCCTTTACCATTATTGGTAAAGGAGTTATGCTCGGGAAAATGTATGCCTCTAGTCGTAGTCGTGAGAGTATTTTTGGAGAATATATTTTCAGGTATCATCCTCATTATGGAAATCCAATGCCTTCGATTTATTATAAAAGAGATGCTTCGACTTCGATTGAAGGAGGAGACATCATGGTGCTAAACGATAAAATTGTAGCTGTGGGAGTCTCCCAAAGAACACACCCTGCTTCAATTGAACGTCTTGCCAAACAACTTCTCTATTTCAACAATACAACTTTTGAAAAAGTACTCGCCTTTGACATTCCTAAAACAAGAGCTTTTATGCACCTAGATACAGTTTTTACCCAGGTTGATTATGACAAGTTCACCATCCATAGTGATATCAATCAGTCGATGCGCGTTTTCGAATTAATGAAAGATCCAAAACGGGATTTGAAACTATTTGTCAAACCAATTGAGAAAAAGCTAGACGCGATCTTATCGCATTACTTAAAGCGACCTGTGACGCTTATCCCTTGTGGGGGTGGCGATGCCATTGCATCAGATCGTGAGCAATGGAATGATGGAGTTAACACGATGGCGATTGCTCCAGGAGAAGTGATTGTGTATGAGCGAAATCACATCACCAACCATCTACTTGAAGAACATGGAATCAAGATTTATCCCATTCCATCGAGTGAATTATCACGCGGAAGAGGTGGACCTCGTTGTATGAGTATGCCCTTTATCCGTGATGACATTGAATAGATTGAGGAAATGACTATGAATCTAAAAAACAGGAGTTTACTAACACTACTTGATTATGCACCAGAAGAGATATTATATCTACTAAACCTAGCCCAACAACTGAAATTCGAAAAACAACAAGGGATTGAAAAGAAGCGTTGTGTGGGGAAAAATATTGCCCTTATTTTTGAGAAAGATTCGACGAGAACACGTTGTGCTTTCGAAGTGGCAGCGTATGATCAAGGAATGCATGCGACTTATCTGGGCCCTAGTGGGTCTCAAATGGGAAAGAAAGAAAGCATCAAAGATACTGCTCGTGTTTTAGGTCGGATGTTTGATGGTATTGAATTTCGAGGATATCATCAAGAATCTGTAGAAATATTGGCTAAGTATTCAGGGGTTCCGGTATGGAATGGATTAACTGATCGTTATCATCCCACCCAAATACTCGCTGATTTCCTCACCATCCTAGAACATAAAGGAGCCTTAAAAGGAATTAAAATGGCTTACTTGGGCGATGCTCGTTATAACATGGGAAACTCACTCTTAATTGGAGCTGCTAAAATGGGACTTGATTTTCGTCTTGTTGCACCTCGCGTGTTATGGCCAGAAGAAACTCTCATCGAGAAGGCAAGAGAAATAGCACATGAAACGGGAGCTCATCTTCTCTTTACAGAAGATATCGCTATAGGGGTAAAAGGAGTAGATGTTATTACCACGGATGTCTGGGTTTCAATGGGCGAAGATCATAGCGTATGGGGCGAGCGAATCGCTCTCCTTAAACCCTATCAAGTGAGGAAAGATGTAATGCAACTTGCTGATAAAAATGCGATTTTCTTACATTGTTTACCTAGTTTTCACAATCTTGAAACAACGATGGGCAAAGAAGTTTTCGAAGAATATGGACTCGTTGGTTTGGAAGTGACTGATGAAGTCTTTGAATCTAGCCAATCTGTGGTATTTGATGAAGCTGAGAATCGTCTACATACAATTAAAGCGGTGATGGTAGCATCTCTTGGTGGTGAGGTATGAGTCGCATTGTGGTTGCCCTAGGGGGCAATGCTTTAGGGCAAACCCCAGAGGAGCAAAGTAAGAATGTTTATAAAACAGTTGCGATTTTAAAAGAAATGATTCTTGTGGGTCATGAACTCGTGATCACGCATGGAAATGGTCCCCAAGTGGGTGCCATTCATCTTGCCTTTTCCGAGTCTAGTCGTGTGAATGATAAACTATTCACGATGCCTTTTCCTGAATGTGGAGCAATGAGTCAGGGGTATATTGGGTATCATTTACAAAAAGCTTTAAAAAATTGTTTAAAAGAAGAGCATTCCGTGGCAACCCTCTTAACTCAAGTGGAAGTTGATGAAAACGACCCTCATTTTCTCACTCCAACAAAGCCCATTGGTGGTTTTTATACCGAAGAAGAAGCGCGTAATTTAGAACGCGCGCGAGGTTATACATTTATTGAAGATGCAAAGCGCGGATATCGAAGAGTTGTCCCTTCACCGCTTCCGATTGGGATTCTTGAAGAAGACGTGATTACAGCATTGTTAAAAGAAAAGGTCACCCTTATTTGTTGTGGGGGTGGAGGCATTCCTGTTGTCTTGAAAAGCAATGAATGGGTTGGGGTCGATGCTGTCATTGATAAGGATTATGTGAGCAGTTTTTTAGCACGCAGAATTGATGCTGACATTTTACTCATTTTAACAACCGTTCCTTATGTGGTCCTTCATTATAGAACACCTAAGGAATGTGCGCTTCGCCATTTATCAGTGAGTGAGGCGCTTCGCTATATCGAAGAAGGACATTTTGCGAAGGGAAGTATGCTTCCTAAGGTAGAAGCAAGCGTTGAATTTGTTCGTGGAAATTCCCATCGCATGGCTATTATTACTTCCCTTGAAGAAGCTAACGAGGCTTTAAAAGGAAGATGTGGAACGATAATTACTGAGGAGGATATATGAGACAAGAAAAGATTAAAGTGATGATTTGGGGCTTTGGAGCTATGGGTAAAGGAATGGCCCAGATGATTGCCCATAAGCAGGGTTTTCAAATTCTTGGAGCAGTGGATATGAATCCTGCTCTCATTGGAAAATCCATCAAGGAATTAATAAGTGATTATGCTGAGGATGCACGGATTGCATCTTCAGTGACTGATATTCCCCATTGGGAAAGGGCTGATATTTGTTTACTTGCAACAGATTCTTTTACTGAGAAAGCTTACCCTAAAATTGAGTGGCTTGTAAAACATGGAATTAATGTCATATCAACGGCTGAACAAATGGCTTATCCTTATGCAGCAAACCCTGAGCTATCTAAAAAAATGGATGAACTTGCAAAAGCTTATCATGTTCGGATTCTCGGAACAGGGGTCAATCCGGGAATGATGATGGATTTACTCGTGTTGTTTTTAACAGGAGTCATGAGTGATGTGAAAAATATTGAGGTATCCCGTGTGAACTCTTTATCCCCTTTTGGCAAGGCGGTGATGGAAGAACAAGGAGTAGGCTTGTCAATCGAAGAATATGATGCCAAATGCACACAGATTTCTGGTCACATTGGTTTTTGGGAGTCGATTTCGATGATGAGTGAGGGTCTTGGATTAAAGGATGTAGTCGTTAGTCAAACCATGAAACCCATTATCACCGATGTGGATCGAACCTCCCCACATGGGTTTGCGAAAGCAGGACATGTATGCGGAATTGATATGGAAGCTGAAGGGGTGAAAGATGGTAAAACATTCTTTCATTTACATCACCCCCAACAAATTGAACCTCATCTTGGAGGTATCACAACCGGAGACTATATCACCCTAGCAGGGAGTCCCAATATTAAAATGTCGATTAGTCCTGAAGTGGAAGGTGGCATGGGAACGATTGCCATTTGTGTTAATATGATTCCTCTCCTCCTGAATGCGACTCCAGGCTTAAAAACGATGCTAGATCTTCCCGTTCCTCGCGCCATTTGTGGGGATGTACGAGCTCTTGTGGAGGAAAAGATATGATTCAAAAAGGAAGTTGGGTTCTCATTGAGCGCATTGTTTTAGAGCCTCAAGAGCGAAGTTCTCATATACCCGAAGATACGAAAAAGACTCCTCTTAAAATGTGGGTCAAAGGAACCCTTTTAGAAGATGCAGAGATGTTTGATTGGGTTCATATCAAAACCAAAACGCATCGTTTAGAAGAAGGTAAATTGATTGAAGTCAATCCAACATATCGTCATAGTTATGGTGAATTTGTTCCTGAACTTTTACGCATTGAAACGCTTGTGAGGTCTTCTCATGAATAAATACGATCGTGTCATGGCTCGTAAGAACGAGATTATGAAAAAAGCTATTGGGATTGATTATTCTCAGTATGAAAGATCTCAAATTGGATTTCAATACGAATCCTTAATGAAGGACCATGGATATCCGATTAACATGGTGAAAAAAATTCAATTAGAGCATGGAGTTGGAAAAACTCCCCTAAAAGAACTAAAAAATATCACCGCTTTAGCAAGACGTTGTAGTCAACCTGGGAAAGGTGCTAGAATCTTTATCAAAGATGAAGCCCTCAATGACTCGGGAAGTTTTAAAGCCAGACGTGCTGCCATCTCCTGTTACCATGCAAAACGGCTTGGTTATCCTGGTGTGATTGCTGCTACAAGTGGAAACTATGGAGCAGCAGTGGCTTCGCAAGCTGCTAAACTAAATCTTCCCTGCATCATTGTTCAGGAGTGCTATGATTCTCGCGGCATTGGTCAACCAGAAATTATAGAAAAAGCACGAGCATGTGAAGCGTATGGAGCTGAGGTCGTTCAGCTATCGGTTGGTCCCGAACTTTTTTATGTATTCTTACAATTATTAGAAGAGACTGGTTATTTTAATGCTTCTTTATACACCCCCTATGGAATCCTAGGAATTGAAACTTTAGGAATAGAAGTTATCGAAGATTGTATGAAGCAAATCGGGCGTTCACCCGATATGGTTGTATGTACCAATGCTGGAGGGGGAAACCTAACCGGAACCGCACGTGGAATCAAACGAGCAACGACAGACCCTGTCGAGATTGTGGGTGCTAGTGTCAATCTTGTTGGCTTACATATGGCAAGCGACTATGATTTTAATCGAAAATCCTTTACAACAGGCCACACGGGTTTTGGTCTTCCTTTTATGATGCAACCTGATCGAAGTGATGTGCCACGTTCTGCTGCACGTCCCCTACGTTATATTGATCGTTATGTTACGATGACTCAAGGAGAAGTGTTCTTTATGACAGAAACCTTGGCCCTTTTAGAAGGGATTGAACGAGGTCCTGCAGGGAATGTCTCACTCGCTTGTGCTTTCTCTTTGGCTCAAGAACTGCGTCAAGATCAAGTAATCGTCGTTCAAGAAACCGAATATACGGGTGCAGGAAAACATCATCAAGCCCAGTTATCATTCGCTAGAAAACAAGGAATTAAACTTGAATTTGGAAATCCTAGAACAGAAGTTCCAGGACAGTCTATCATTCTTCCAGAACATCCAAGTCTTATTCATGTTCAAGATGTAGATTTACATCGTGTACGACTCTCATATTTAGGAGCGAATGTGACAAAAGAGATTGTTTTAACAAGCGATGATTTAGTGTATTTACAAGAAGAATTAAAAGTAAGCGAAGTAGAACTCTTCTCGCTATTACAAGAAAAAGAATTGAGGTGGAAGGTATGAAAATAATAGCTAGAAGCGATGATTTTGAGGCAAGACGTAAACATCTGGCCTCTTTATCCGATGAAGAATTAAAGGCCACTTTTTGGTGCTTAGCCAATCAAGCAGTAGAACCCTTAGTTGATCTTGCAAAAACACATACCAGTCCTTCTCTCGAACGCAGTGTTTTACTACGAATGGGATTCTCCTCCCTTGAGGCCAAAGCCCTCGTTGAAAAAGTGATGGCTCATGAACTGATGGGAAAGGGAGCCGGTCATGTTGTTTTTCGATATCATCAACTAGCCTCCCTACCGATTCGCGAAGCGGGGCTTGCTCTTATCAATGGAGAAGGTTGGGATAAAGTTATCAAAAGTTTTGGAGGTCATCATGAATAAAGATACCCCCATTAATATTGAAAAGATTCTCGCCAATCTTGAGAACTATCGCCCCCGAAGAAGAGGGTGGGTATGGCGTGAAGCGGTCAAACATCAAAAATTAAATGATTATATTTATTACAACACTTCAAAAAATTTAAAGGAAAGTATCCCTCTTCCTGCAGCCAAATATGTAGGGTCCATTGATCCTCAGCCCATTCAAACCATTACAACCGAAATTGCTTCAGGACGTTTCGAAGATGATATTCGACGCATGAGGATGGCAGCGTGGCATGGAGCCGATCATATGATGGTCATTCGTACCGCAGGCCAATCTCATTTTGACGGACTCATTGAAGGAACACCGCAAGGAGTTGGAGGTATTCCCATTACAAGAAAACAAGTCCGAGCGCAGAGAAAAGCACTCGATTTGATTGAAGATGAAGTGGGTCGTCCGATCAATTATCACTCCTATGTATCGGGTGTTGCAGGTCCTGAGATTGCTGTCATGTTTGCTGAAGAAGGCGTTAATGGAGCTCACCAGGACCCTCAATATAATGTCTTATATCGAAATATTAATATGGTTCGTTCATTTGTTGATGCTGCAGAGTCAAAACACATTATGGCGTGGGCAAATATGCTTCAGATTGATGGAGCCCATAATGCGAATGCTACCGCCAAGATTGCATGGAAAGTCATGCCTGAACTTCTCGTTCAGCATGCGATAAATTGCGCATTCTCATTAAAAGTTGGCATGAAATCTGATTTAATAGCCCTGTCTTCAGTGCCACCGATTGCACCTCCTGCACCTGATTTACGAATTAACTTACCTTATGCGGTGGCATTAAGAGAGTTTTTTGATGCATTTAAAATTCGTGCTCAAATGAATACAAAATACATGGAGTCTTCAACTCGTGAAGCAACCGTGACCCATGTCATGAATCTTCTTATTTCTACCCTAACATCTGCAGATATTCAATCGACGATAACGCCTGATGAGGGACGAAATGTTCCATGGCATATGTACAATATTGAAGCATGTGATACCGCAAAACAAGCATTTGCAGGTCTTGATGGATTAAAGGAGTTGGTTGAAGTTCGTCATGAAGGCATCATGAAGATTCGTGTTCGCGAATTAAAAGAAAGAGCGGTTCTCTTTTTAGAAGAACTTCTTGAAGCGGGTGGATACTTTGCGGCTGTTGAAGCAGGGTTCTTCGTGGATTCAGGATTTTATCCTGAAAGAAATGGGGATGGCATCGTAAGACGTGAACAGAGCGGCGTGGGTGCAAATACCATTTATAAACGTGATCCAGATTATTTAGCCCCTGTTACCGCTCATTTTGGGGTCAATCATTATGAACTATATGGCGTCAAGAATCCTTCGGATTTAATTGGGGGTTCTACTTTTGAAGACCCCAATAAGATTATATTCATCGATGAACTCGATGAGGATAATGTTCATCATCGGCTTGAAGAAGTGGCTCCCTATCGCAACACTTCCGAGATTATACCAGAAGTCCAGTGGTGTGGCGATGGAATTGTGGTCGTTGATATCACACTTCCAACCAGTTTAAGACTAGCAGAAGCAGCAAGTCTTGAAATTGGAAAGAAAATGAACTTGCTTGATGTTGAAATTATTCATAAAGAAATCCTTCATCCATCCGAAGGAACGCGGATTCAAATCAAAGGACGTGTGAGTTTTAGTATAGATACATCAACCCTCACGCTTCGTGAAGAACCCTATGTTGCAAGTGATGAAGAGTTAACAAGTTTTTTTAAAACACACCATTGTAAGATTGTTGCTGGTACCGCAGGAGAAGATGAGCATTCTGTTGGCTTAAGAGAAATCATCGATATCAAACATGGTGGTATCGAAAAATATGGAATTGAAGTAGAATATCTTGGAACATCTGTTCCCATTCAAAAATTCATTGATGCTGCCATTGAAACCAAATCTCAAGCCATTCTCATGTCAACCATTATTTCGCATAATGATGTTCACTACTTGAATATGAAGAAACTACATGAGTATGCCATTGAACGAGGGGTTCGTAAAAGTTTGATTTTCGTTGTGGGTGGAACCCAAGTGACTCATGACCTTGCCATTAAGCAAGGAGTCGACGCTGGTTTTGGTCGTGGAACCAAAGGAGCCCATGTTGCGACTTTCTTAATGAAAAAAATGGAAGAAGTTTTATGAAAGTCGATTGTTTGATTGCAGAAATTGGAAGTACGACAACAACCGTTAATGTTTTTGATCATCTTGATCATAATCCAATTTTTTTAGGTCAGGGTATAGCCCCAACAACCATCGAAGATGTTCGGATTGGGCTTCAAAATGCGATTCTAGATTATGAAATTAAAACTAAAAACAAAATAGAAGCACGTCTTGTTCTAGCTTCTTCCTCTGCTGCTGGAGGACTTAAAATGAGTGTTCATGGTCTTGTCTATGACATGACCGTCAAAGCTGCGAAGGAAGCTGCTTTAGGAGCTGGGGCAAATGTTAAAATGGTCACCTCAGGGATATTGAACGATTCGGAGCTCGAAGAAATCAAAAAGCTCCAATTAAACATCATTATGATTGCGGGTGGAGTTGATTATGGTGAAAATGAGACAGCCTTAGAAAACGCAAAACGCATCGCAAATTTAAAATTAGGAATACCTGTTCTCTATGCGGGAAATTGTGTAAATCATATCGCCGTTCGGGAAGCATTTCGATTGGCAGGAGAAGAATCCCATTTATTGATTGGGGAGAATGTATATCCTAAAATTGATGAAATTAATATTGAAGGTGTTCGTCAAATCATTCATCGAATTTTTGAGGAACATATTACCGAAGCAAAAGGAATGAGTCACATCCGACAAATGGTAGATGGAATCATTATTCCGACACCAGGAGCTGTGTATGAAGCTTGTCGCTTATTACACGATCAAATTGGAGAAATTATTTGTTGTGATATCGGAGGAGCTACTACAGATGTCGTTTCGATTGGTGAAGCCAAAAATACCGATACCAATGTTTCAATTACACCAGAACCCTTTGCGAAAAGAACGGTTGAAGGGGATTTGGGAGTATATATTAATCGATATCATTTGGTAAAACTCATTGGAGAAGATGTCCTTTGTCGAGCACTTCATATCGATCAAAAAGAATTAAATAGTTTATTAGAAAACTATTTGCCGATTCCCGATCAAAATCAAATTGCTTTGACGGAGCGTCTTACTTACGAGGCTCTAAAGGTAGGGATTCGTCGTCATGCAGGATTTATGCGTTACTCTTATCAAGGAAAGCATTACTCCAATCTCATCGAAGGCAAAGATTTACGTAGAATTAAAAACTTTGTTGCAACAGGAGGGGCTCTCACACAACTTCCTAATCGGATGAGTCTTATTAAAAACTATTTAATGCAAAAAGATGGGAGCAGCCTAAAACCAGAAGAAGGAACCACCATTTGGATTGATCAAGACTATATTTTGGCTTCATGCGGTGTGCTTGCGAAAGTCAATCCCAAAGCAAGTCTTATCTTGATGTTAAAGAGTATTGGATGGGAGGAATAGGAATGTTTCCACGAATCATGATATCTTTACCTAAATTGATATCAAACGCACAAACAATTTTATCATTGTGTAAACGTCACGGCGTATCTTCAATCTTTTTGGTGGGAAAAGTGTTAGCAGGATATAAAGAAGTTCTAGGGGCTTTAGCCCCACTAGGTTTTACCTATTTAGCTGATTCCCGGATGGACAATTTAAAAAAATTTCAAGAATTTTCGATACCAAAAGCTCTCACAAGAATTCCGATGTTGAGTGAAATCAAAGATGTTATAAAGTATTCTTCACTTGCTTTGGTATCGGAAATAAAGACAATCGAAGCCCTTTCGCAAGAAGCATTCCGCCAAGAGAAAAATTATGACGTTATCCTCATGTTTGACTTGGGCGATTTACGTGAAGGCGTGTTTTATAAAGAAGATTATATGCCGCTTATTAAGGCCATTCTTCATCTCCCTAATATCCATTTAAAAGGAATCGGAACAAATTTAACTTGCCTAGAGGGAGTTATTCCCGATCAAGTGAACATGGGAATCCTAGTTGATATCAAAAACAAAATTGAAAATGCATTTGAAATTCATCTTGATCTTGTGTCAGGAGGGAATTCATCCACCCTTTATATGCTTGATAATCTACCTAGCCAAATTAATAATCTTCGCATTGGTGAAGCGATTTTTTTGGGACGAGAAACAGCTTTTGGTAACTTGATTCCAGGCATGTTTCAGGATGCTTTTACACTAGAAGCAGAGATTGTGGAGATACAAAGAAAACCATCCCATCCGATTGGGACCCTCTCGATAAATGCATTTGGCGAAACGCCAATCCTTCGCAACAGTGGGGAAATGAATCGTGCAATTCTTGCGATTGGAAAGCAAGATGTTGATCACAATCATTTAACACCTCATGATTCGACAATCAAATCGCTCGAGTCAAATAGTGATTATCTCATCATTCAATTAGAAGACAACACATATCATCTCGGAGACATTGTTTCGTTTTCTTTAGATTATGCAAGCCTATTACAATGCATGAGTTCACACTATGTAAGAAAGATATTGCTTAACTCATAAATTTTTGTATTGAATCAATTGATTGAAAGGAAGTATAATATATGAAATGGGAAGAATTAACATCAAAGCAATTTCATGAAGTTGTTACACGAAATCCTGTTTGTGTTCTAACCTTTGGAGTATTAGAAAAACATGGAGATCATCTTCCTTTGGGAACTGATTTTTTAAATGTTCATCGCTTAGCGGTACTTGCCAGTGAAAAAGAAGAGGTTCTTGTTTTTCCTCCCTTTTATTTCGGGCAGATTTTAGAAGCACGCTGTTTTCCAGGAACCATTGCAATAAAAAGTTCTCTTTTGATGGAACTCGTCCAATCGCTTCTTGATGAGATGGGTCGTAATGGTATCAAAAAAATCATTCTTGTGAATGGCCATGGGGGCAACAACGCCTTTTTAACATTCCTTGCCCAATCTCAACTCGATAAAGAACGTGATTATCAGCTATATTTATATCAGCCAGGTTCGGAAGCACGTACCAAATTATATCAAAGTGTAAGGACAACGAAATGGCATGGTCATGCTTGTGAGTGCGAAACCAGCATCTCTCTTGCGAATCACCCACATCTCATCCATATGAATGAGATCTCTGATGGAGAAGTAACGCCCTTAATGCGTCTATCTCACATTCCCAACTTATTCACAGGGCTTAGTTGGTATGCCAATTATCCTCATCATTATGTGGGTAATGCAAAGGCAGCAACTTCAAAAAAGGGGAAAACATTACAAGATTTTGATGTAGAAGAATTGGCAACATTTATTAAAAATGTAAAAGAAGATATCACTTTGCCAATTCTTACACAAGCCTTCTTTAAAGAAACGACTCATTGAAGATGAAAAAACAACAACATTAAACATTTTTCCAATAATCAAAAGGTCTTCTTCGTATTATCAAATGAAAGAAGGCTAGACTGATGAAACAAGTAATTAGGAAAATATTGATGGTTATCGTTGCATTAGGAATACTAACAGGATGCACACTTCCGGCACAAGATTCGCTTATCAATGATGATAAAAATCAATATTCAAAAGAAGAGACGGCCATAGATTCAGAAGAACATTTCGTTCATAGTGATACGGAAGGAGTGATTCCCTTTACTATGGGGACATATCCTCGACTCGCTCAATCTTCACCTCATCAGGTTGAACCAGGAATAGATTATCCCATCCTAATCCACTTTGAATCCTATGAAGAATTTATTGAATCGGGATATGATAACACCTTTTATAACGAAGCTTATTTTGAAAAAAAGGGTTTAATTCTCTTCATTGAGTTTGATCACGTTGTGGGGACCAAAGTTGTTATTCATCACCTGTTTCATGAAGATGGGATCCTCACGGTTCATGCAAATATGCAAAGACCAGAAGTAGCTATATGTCTATATGCTCCAAGGGAGTATTACTTTGCTATTCAATATGATCTAATTAAAGGACTAGAGTCCGTGGTTGGTGAAACGACTCAAGTTGCAGTCGTTGAGTATTTTAACTTTCCAGCTGATATAACTAAAGTAGAAGAGAGGCTCTCTCATCCCTTTGTGAATGTCGAAGTTGTTCTCTTAATGGATCCTAAAGGGTATGATAACAACACGCGTGATGCTTATATGCAAGAAAAATATGATTTATATGGGGTGGAAGAAGAAGGAATTACCACTTCTATTGGAGTATATATTCTTATTATAACCTATGAAATATGTACCATGGAAGAAATCAATCAGTATTTTAGTGTTTTAAGTGATCCTGATATTCAGTCCATCGGTATCTATATTAGAAATTTCTCCATTGAATAAGTTCATGAAAGTTCATTCAATACCATTATTATAAAAACATTTCACAAGTAGGCGTCAACGGCCTACTTTTTATATGACAGTGTATAAAAAGTTTGTATGAAGAGACATCTTACGAAGAAATCGACAATAAAATTGTAATTCTATATGACTATTGATTGATGAAAAAGTATATATTAGGCATAGTTTTGAATTGACAAGAAGCGCATTTCTTGATATGATAAGATTAAGATATACGCTCAAGAATCCATTTTTGGAGTAGGAGATTATACAGTATGAACAAAATATTGAAGTTTATTATGAATCCTGGTCGAAAAGCCAAACGCGTCTCGATTGCAATCATTGCTTTTTCTCTTATTTTAAACACTTTTCTTGTGTATATTACAGGTGGTATTCCAAGCGCTTTCGCACATACTATGTATCTTACAGTGTTAATTGCTGCTGTATTTTTGGGTCCATGGGTTGCTGGTGTTACGGGAATTATTGCGGGCTTATTGATAGGTCCCCTCATGACGTATGTTCTTTTACCAGGTCATGGGGAAGAATTTTCTAGTTCATTATATCGAACATTTTATTTTGTTTTGATAGGAATCACCATGGGGGATCTATTGTTATTTCTGAAGAAGCAATTAGCAATCCTTCATTTACATCATACCCATGATGTTTTAACAAACATTCCCAATGTTAATTATTATTTAGAAGCAAAACGAGACAACGATAATCCAAATCCTTTTGTTGCTTTAACGCTCCAAATTAATAATCATGAAGAATTAATTGTCTTAATTGGAAATGAAGCTTATGGAGCCATTCTTGCAAAAATGCATCAACTGATTTGTAACTTTCTAAGCCCCGAAGCTTATGCTGTCTTTGTTGATGAACGACGCTTTTGGATTGAACTATCACACGAAGAATACCACCACGTGATTGAACCTTTCATGGCTTATCTTGAACAAATGAATCTTGTGAGTGGAACCATTCCCCTTTATATTGACTATTCTATTGGCGTCAGTTTAACGGGTAATCCAGATGATATTGTGGATCGCTTTCATGAAAGCGATGTTGCATCTATGTATGCAAAAAAACATTTTTTAAAACATGCCATATATAATCAATCACATGAAAAAGATCAAAGTTCTTTTATATTATTGGGGGAACTACCACAAGCCATTAAAGAAAATCAACTATTTATGACATATCAACCCATTGTTGATTTGAAAACAAATACTTGTCAAGGCATGGAAGCTTTAGTACGATGGCAACATAAAAATAACATCCTTTATCCAGGAGGGTTTATACCTCTCGCTGAAAAAACACGCCTCATTAACCAAATCACAGAATGGGTTTGCATGAAAGTCATATCTGATTACAAAACTTATGATTTCACAGGAAGCAATTTTGTGATATCTGTTAATATATCACAGCGGAATTTATATGAGCCACTCCTAATTGAATCCATCGTTGAAAAAATTAGAATGGCCGCTCTTCCAGACTATGCGATTGAAGTAGAGATTACCGAATCCACTCTAATGCTAAACAAACAAGCAGCAGAAAACATGCTAAAAACGTTATCCCTTGAAAAAATATCCATCGTACTAGATGATTTTGGAAATGAGTATTCATCCCTTGCGTATCTTCGTGATTTACCAATTAAAAAGATAAAAATTGATCGTGGTTTTACCATGAACATTGTAAATAATAACAATACAAGAATCTTAGTGAAAGCCATCATTGACTTAGCCCATGATATGGGATATGCAGTCGTAGCAGAAGGAATTGAAACCAAGGAAATCCTTAATACACTTATTGAAATGGGATGTGATTATGGACAGGGGTATTACTTTGCACGACCAATGCATCCTAGTGATATTAGTGGTTGGATGGAAAAAAATAGCAAAAAATAGGAGATCAAAATGAATAAGCGCAATCGTTTTTGGATTTTAATTTTAATCGGTGTTGGTATCATTGTTCTTCTCATGATGATTAGTTCAGCGATATCACTTGGGGAAAAACTACGAACTCTTCATCCATATGTAGAGTATGGTTTTTATGCACTTTATACCATCTTAGTGTATTTCTTAATTATTAACCCCGTTCGTATCATACTCTTCGCCCCAACATTTTCCATTACGACCACCATGGAAGAAAACAATCAAAAACGAACTCAAGTTTATAAACGTGTGGCGAAAAATATCATCGAAAATAATGTCTTAACGACAGAAGAAGCCACAACTCTCAATAATAGTTTTAAGGACAAAGAAGAATTAAGAGTGGCTTTAAACAACGTCTTTAATACAGCCATTAAAAAAGAGATTCGTAACATCATTATTCGTAACGCAACCACCGTCATGATTTCAACTGCCATTTCGCAAAATGGGAAACTAGATATGTTCACCGTTTTATCCGTCAATTTGAAGATGATTAAAGAAATCGTCTTGAAGTGTGGGTTTCGTCCTTCGTATGCTCGGCTGGGAAAACTATCCTTGAATGTTGTTGGAACAGCTCTTGTTGCTGAAACATTAGAAGGACTTGATTTTAATGATATCTTTCCTCAATCAACAGTGAATTTCTTCGCTGATATTCCTTTGATGAAACCCATTGCATCGTCTATTCTTCAAGGAATATCAAATGCTCTACTTACACTTCGAATAGGGTTTATTACACGTCGATATTTATTCTCTGATGTAAAAGATGCAACAAAAACAGCCATTCGTCGCGAAGCCATTAAAGAATCGATGCAAACTCTTCCAGTTGTTATGAAGGATGTTGTCAGTTTTATTCCGAACCGCATCATTAAATTATTCACCAAAAAACCAGAACCTGTGAAAGAAGAAGCTCTATGAAATGTATTCTCCTTCTCCATGGATTTCTAAGTGATAAACACGATTTTGAACCCATCATTGAAGACTTGAATAAACAATACGATTATGTTCATCGAATTTGTTTTCCTGGGCACGGGATCGCGTTTGGTAAAGAAAAATTTACTGAAGAAGCTACCTTCGCTTTATTAGATAAAACCTATCAAGAATTAGCAAAAAAATATCAAACGATTGATGTTATTGGATATTCGATGGGAGGAGCGTTAGGGGCTTATTTGGCATCAAAATACCCCATCCATCGTCTTGTTTTACTTGCTCCAGCTTATAAGTATTTCAACTTGGAAGCTCCCATCGTGAAAGCAGCCATATATTGGCGCATTCTCAAAGGATTGAAAAAAGCAAAAAAGGAACATGAAACTTCAAAAGAAAATAAATTTGCTAAAAAGCTAAGTTTTGTTTTTGAAGATGATAAAAAATCGCTTCATTTTGGAGCTAGAGCTTTTCTCGTTACCGCTCTTCCTAAATACTTTTTAGCTTTTCGAAAAATCATTAAACGAGTCACCTCATCCATTGAGCCTTACAATATTCCCACACTCATCTTATGGGGAGAACTGGATCAATTGGTTCCACGTGGTTCAGTTGAAGAAGTGTACCAATTTTGTTTAAGCCCTGAAAAGAAAAAGATAATATTTGATGACATTACACATCTCATGTTATTGTCAACCAATAACCAGAAATTAATAGACGCTATTTTTGATTACTTAGGAGAAAGAGATTCATTATGATTAAAAAGTTCATTCGTTACTATCGCCCCCATTGGGCACTGTTAACCCTCGATTTGTTTTGTGCTTTGATTGTTGCAGGGATTGACCTCGTCTTCCCTCAGGTCACACAAGAGATCTTATATAAATTTGTAGGGGATACTAAAACAGTGTTGCTTTTAGGGGGCTTTTTGCTTGTCTTATTTGGACTGAAGTTCTTCCTAGGCTATATCATTGGATATTATGGACATATCATGGGGATTCGACTTGAAAGCGATATGAGACGCGATTTATATAAGAAGTTTCAATCCCTAGATTATCAGTATTATGATGATAAGAAAACAGGAGAACTCATGACGCATCTAACTACTTATCTTCATGATGTATCAGAAATGAGTCACCACGTTCCTGAAGATATCTTTATTTCCATTGTCATGTTCATTGGAAGTTTTTTCATTCTCCTAAATACGAGTTGGCTCCTTACTTTAATTGTTTTTGTCTTTGTTTCTTTTGTGATTATTTATTCATTATCAAGACGAAGTAAAATGTTGAAAGGCTTTCGTTTGGCTCGTACTGCTCAAGGAGAACTCAATAGCATCACTGAGAGTAGTCTCAGTGGGATTCGTCTCACAAAAGCTTTCAACAATGAAGAGATGGAAATTGAAAAATTTGAAAATATAAATGAGCAATTCAAAAAAGCGAGAACCACAACATTCCGTGAGATTGGTCTTTACTCGACGGGGAATGATTTCTTTATGAATCTTACCCATGTGGCTACGCTTGTTTTTGGAAGTTTCTTTGTCGCTAGTGGTGATATCACCATCATTGAACTAACCACCTTCTTCCTCTACATTCACTTCCTTACTCGTCCGATTGCTCGTATTACCAATTCAATGGAACAGTTACAAAATGGATTCTCAGGCGTAGAAAAGTTTTATCAGGTGATGGAAATCGATTCTCAAATTGTTTCCCCCTTGAATCCTCAGCATTGTACGAATTTTAAGGGTGATATCGAATTTAAGAATGTCAGTTTTCAATATGAACAAAGCGAAGCAACTCATATCTTAAATCACTTTAATTTAAAAATTAAGGCCGGACAAAAAGTGGCTTTAGTTGGAGAAACAGGAGTGGGGAAATCAACCATTTCAAAACTGATTCCTCGCTTCTATGATGTCAATGAAGGCGCCATTTTAGTCGATGGAGTGAATGTGAAAGAATATGATTTAGATGATCTTCGCAGCGCCATTGGCCATGTTCAACAAGATGTCATTATATTTTATGGAACCATTCGTGAAAATATTTTATATGGCAAAGTGGATGCCACAGATGAAGAAATCATCGAGGCTGCAAAAAAAGCCCGCATCCACGACTTTGTAATGAGTCAAGATGAAGGCTATCATACGTTGGTAGGAGAACGCGGAATTAAACTTTCAGGAGGACAGAAGCAACGCATTGCCATTGCTCGCTTATTCTTAAAAAATCCACGGATATTAATACTCGATGAAGCGACTTCATCTCTGGATAATATTACAGAAAATCTGATTCAGCAATCTCTTGAAGAATTATCGGCTGGGCGCACCACCATCACCATTGCCCATCGTCTATCAACGGTTAAAAATGCTGATGAAATCATTGTCTTAGGACAAAATGGAATTTTAGAAAGAGGTCGTCATCAAGATTTGGTTCATCAAGGCGGCTATTACGAAAAACTATATAGAACAAGCATTACCATTTAAATGTTACTGACTTCTTTTAGAAGCGTCACATAGAATCGGTCCAACTTTAGAAGTCCTTCATCTCGCATTACTATTAATTCACGGGATAGTGATGGACGAGGAATATTTAGATAAGCTGCCCAAGCTTCTTTTGTCGGTGTTCGCACCGTCAGGGAACCTTGGGTTTTTGCTTGCTCATGGAGGGAAAATAGGATTTTATCACGAATTGTTTTTTGTAGCAAGACTTTCAGGCGCATCTGATGAAGGATGCTTTTTTCAGCCATTACTAAAAGATAGTTTCTTAAAAAGAGAGAAGACTCTTGCATAATCCGAAGTAAATCGCCTCGCCCCACATAAGCAATTTTGATTTTATCGAGCGCAATTCCGACTCCGAGATAGGTGGCTTCATTTGAAAATAGAAGGGTTTCGCCAAAGGTGTCCCCCGTATTTAAAGTTTGGATGATATAAGGATCTTCGCCACACCCAAATGTTTGAATGTGCATTTTCCCCTTTATAATAAACCCAACTGCTTTACAAGAAGCTTGTTCTAAAAAAATCACTTCCTGGCGTTCATACGTTTTATAAGTGATAACATTGGGAAAATTCGCTTCAATCATATCAAATAATGGATTCATAAAATCCCCCTTGTAACATATGTTACCAAAATTATAGCACAAAGCTCTTGATTATTCAATGTAGGTAAGAAAAGTAAAACGTTTTATCGTAACATATGTTACGATAAAAATTACTATTTTCATGTAAAATAAACCTATAAAGAGGTATTATTATGAAAAAGTTACTTGTTTTAATCTTAATTTTGTTAACAATTAGTGTTAGTGGTTGTAAGGAAAACACGAAGTCCCCCTTAACAATCCTGTTTCCAGAGGGTATTCCTTCCATCGCTTTAGGAGGGTTATATGATCGCGAAGATCTAGAGTTTCGGATTGTATCGGGTCCTGACGTATTAACAAGCGAGCTTGTCCAAGATCATTATGATGTCATTGTGGCTCCTATCACTGCGGCAGCAAAGCTTTATATGAATGGAGCTTCCGAGTACCATTTTGCTGCCGTCCTCACGACAGGTAATTCTTATATTGTTAGCCGTAAAGAAACCCCGCTTTCAAGTCTAGAAGATCTAGAAGGTAAAGTCGTGGCTTCTTATGGGGAGGGAAATACTCCTGATATTATTTTAAAAGCAGCGCTTTCAAGTCAAGAGGTAAATACAACCATCGTTTATGAAGCAAGCATCAATGATGTTGTAACCAACCGGTTCATGAGTTTACAACCAGTTGATTACATTTTATGTGCAGAACCTGTGTTATCCAACTTGGAAAACAAAATGGGAATTGAATTAAACATCATCAATCTTCAAACTGTTTTAGAAAACGATATTGCCTTCATCCCTCAAGCTGGAATTTTTGTAAAAGAGTTGAATGAGGATATTCTTGCTCTTCTTGAAGATATTGATGATAACGTGATTGCGCTTAATGAAGACCCTACTAGTTACGCGAGTCTTCTTGTGAAACTGGATCCTGCCAAATATCCTTTATTTCAAAGTTTAGGCGAAGAAACGATTGCTTTAAGCATTCCTCGAAGTGAAATCTTTTATGCAAGAAGTATTAACATAAAACCCCAACTAACGCAATATTTGAATATGATCAACACCTATAATTCTAAAATTTTAGGAGGTAATATTCCCGATGAAAACTTTATTCAGTAAACATCGTTTTGCTTTTGGAATGGGGATTATCATGATTCTCATCATATGGATCGTGGCTTCACTCGCGATTCATCAAGAAATTATCTTTCCAACGCCCTGGTCTACACTTCGAGATTTAGTACAAATACTTATAGTTCCCCATACCTACCTTGTTTTAGCGACCACTTTATTTCGAATTCTAATGGCTGTTCTCATCTCGTTTGTTTTAGCCCTCATTTTTGCGAGTCTTTCAATTAAATATCCTCATTTTGCATCGTTCATTCGTCCTCAAATCACCCTTTTAAAAACCATTCCTGTTGCTTCAATTATTATCATTTTGCTCGTTTTAATTGGTCATGAATATAGTCCCTTGTTTATTACGGGATTTGTCGTCTTGCCATTGTTGTATGAAGCCATCTATCAAGGCTATCGTTCGATAGATCCCAATATTCTCGATGATGTACGAATGTTATCCACCATTAACATTCCTATCATTCGTCATGTATATTTACCACTCATTTCCCCCTTTCTATTTACGGGGTTAATCCAATCATTGGGACTCGGATTAAAAGTCATGATTATGAGTGAATTTATCATCCAACCAACCCTCTCTATTGGTCGTGAATTATTGTTCTTAAAACAACAGTTTGAAATGGGAAAAGTGTTTGCTTGGACATTTATTCTGATGATTCTTATCATGGTCATTGAATTTTTGATATCGATATTAAAGAAACAGTGGACTCTTAAAGGATGATAGCAAGTAAGGTTTGCGTGACAATTATTTTTATTCTTGATATAATGAAAGCATAAAAAATGATTGGAGGAACACAAGATGTTTAATACCGAAAAATGGGGTGCTTTTTTATCTCGATTGCGTAAAAACAAAGACATGACCCAAAGTGAACTTGCGACGGTTTTATCCTTGACGCGTCAAGCGATTTCCAACTACGAACAAGGAGATAGTTTTCCTGATATCACCATCTTAATTCAAATTGCGCACATATTTAAAATTTCTTTAGATGAACTCATTGGTGCTGGGGATCCAACCGTCCGTGAGTTGGCCCTCTTAAAGCAAGTCGCTAGCGGAGAAGAAGTTATTTCAGTAGAGCATATGGATGAACTCATGGCACTTGCCCCGCTTTTAAAGCCATCAATTCTCACCAAATTAACGCAAAACTTACAAGAAAAAGGAATTGATCTTTCCCATATTATCGCATTATCAGATTATCTAAATGATGAGGGGGTTATTACCCTTCTTGAAAAAGCCAACTTTCAAGCAAACAATGAATTGCTTGAAAAACTGATTCCACTCTTAGAAACAGATTCACGTCTTAACCTTTTTCAAAAAATCCTTGATGGAGAAATTGACTGGCATATGATTAAACACCTCATTCCTTATGAAGGTTATATGCGCGAACTCGTAGAAGCAGCGGTTGTTGAAGGAGTCCTTCCTTGGGAAGCTTTAACTGCTAATCACGAAGGGTCAGCCTTATTGCTTAATCGTCGCGAAAAACAACTTATTTAGTTGAAAATCCCCATAAAAAGGGGATTTTTTTTCTAAATAATGATATAATATAGATAACAAAAATAGGGGGACCTCATGAAACTATCAAAAACCTTGTTTAAACAATATAGTCGTTGTTCGAGAGTGTCTGCTCTTGACGACCTCTATAAGAAGCGACTCAAAACGAGTGCTTCTATTTTTGGTGATGATGAACAGGATGATTTTATTGAATTGCTATATACCATGTTTGATGAAGAAACAGGCGATGATTTAATTGAAGTCATCGATAAACAAATGGAAGCACTACTTCCCTACTATAACAAGTTAGAAGAGGAAGCAATGAAAATAGCGACCGATGTGTTTGGAGGTCCTATTCACTATAGTTTAAAAACAACCGATCAAAAACTCTTTACCTATCAAAGTAAAGATCATCAATACTACTGTTATTTAGATGGTTATCTTGAGAAAGAAAATGATATTTATATTTTCGAAGTAAAAGCGACCACCTCCAAGAAATTCCAAGAGTTGGGTCCCATGATTAAAAAGCAACATTATCCCTTATTTAAGAAGAAAGATAATGTCTATCATCTCACTCACTACCCCGAGATGGATGCCAAGAATTTTCAACGTGCTTTTGAAAAACTTTTTGATCGATATGGTGCGATAGGTCGCTATGTCTTTGATATGGCTATTGAAAAGATGATCGTTGAAGAAGCCATGAAGCAATCCTCTCTTCCTCTCAAAAATATTCACTATTATTTGGTGGTATTAAACTCATCCTATGTCTTTGATGGAGCAAGTGAAAACGGCGAACCCGTTTACCATGAGATTAATCATGAGAAACTCGTTGACTTTATTGAACTCAATCCCATTATTGAAGAATGGCAAACCAAGATCCATTCTATCAAAAAAGTATTAGAAGAAGATATCACCCTCCTAGATTTAAAAACCATTCCAATTGGACGCTTTTGTGAACGTAAAAAAATGAGTAAATGTCCTTTTGTTCCTACTTGCTGGGAGAAGGCCCTTGTTGATGGATCCATTCTTGAGTATCTAGACCATCATTTTGGATTCACTGATGAATTTGGATTAAAACATGAAACCCTCGATTTACTGAATCAAGGTTATTATACTCTCGACTCCATTCCAAAACGATGGCTTGAGCGTCCCAATAATCTCATTCAACGGGAGTGCTTTGAAGCAAAACAAGAATATGTTGATATCGATAAAATTAAGAAGGGTGTTAAGACCCTGTCCTATCCACTGTATCATCTCGATTTTGAATCATTTCCAAGTCCACTTCCACGATTTCGTGGCGAGAAACCCTATGCCCAATCTGTTTTTCAATATTCCTTACACATTGAAAAAGCACCTTTTAAGTGTGATAAAGATTGTGACCATACCGAATATCTTGCCCTCGATTTTACCGATCGTCGTGAAGAACTGATTCAACAGATGATTCGTGACATTGATTTATCAAAAGGTGGGACTGTTATTGTTTATAACAAATCATTTGAACATACGCGCATTAAAGAATTCGCGAATATGTTCCCTGAATATCGAGAACCACTAGCGAAAATCAATGACCACATGTTTGATCTTCTTGATTTGGTGAAAACTCGTTCTGGATTGTATCTTGACTTAGGGTTCTCAGAAGAAGAAAGTAAGCAAATCAATTATTATGATAATCGTCTTCATGGGTCTTTTTCGATTAAGAAAGTTCTTCCAATTTTTTCAGATTTAACCTATCATGGACTTCCTGTTGCCAACGGCACAGAAGCCATTGCCACCTATGCAAAATTTAAGTATTTACCCACTGAAGATATCGAGTTTTTACGAAGAGATCTAAAGCAATATTGTAAACAAGATACTTGGGCAATGGTTGTTGTTCTATGGGGTCTCCTTCGTCGTGTTCAAAAATCATAACAATTCATCGCGAGAACGCATCGTTTCAAGCGACTGATTTTATGAATAAAACCGTATTCAACTTGTTAAAAAAATGAAAATATGTTAAAATGAAAAAAAGTCGTATAAGTTTGATGTTATGGTTCAAACGTTTCTACGCCACACCAAATGATGGCACTACGGCATACACAAAAACAGTTGTTAACAGCTGTTGTTAACAGCTGTTGTTATTGAGTATGCCCATATCAATGGGCTTTTTTTAATATATGGAGGTATATATGAGTTTAAAAAAAACAATTTCTTTAGGATTAACTTTTGATGATGTCTTATTGGTTCCCCAATTATCAGCCATCTTGCCCAACGAAGTCTCAATTGGTGCCTATCTCACTCCTAGAATTAAACTGAAAGTACCAATAGTATCTAGTGCGATGGATACAGTGACGGAATATCAAATGGCTATTGCTATGGCTCGAGAAGGTGGAATCGGATTTATTCACAAAAATATGAGTATTGAAGAGCAAGCCAAACAAGTTGATTTGGTCAAACGAAGTGAATCAGGGATGATCACCAATCCGATTACGCTTTCCATTGATAGCACAACCCGTGAAGCTGAATCAATTCTAAAACAATATCGCATCAGTGGACTTCCTGTAGTCGATTGCAATAACTATCTTTTGGGGATTGTAACCAATCGTGACTTAAAGTATTTAAAAACGGATGACACGCCCGTTTCTAAAGTGATGACAAAAGAAGGCCTCATTACTGCGAAGCGAGGAACTAGTTTAGAGGAAGCAAAGCATATACTGTGGAAACACCGAATTGAAAAGTTACCAATAGTTGACGACGAATTTCATTTGTGTGGCCTTATTACAAGCAAAGACATTGACAATGTTGTCAATTACCCCAATGCTTGTAAAGACGAAAAAGGACGGTTGCGTGTTGGGGCTGCTGTAGGAGTCACTCCTGATACGCTTCTTCGAGTTGAAGCGCTTGTTCGTGCTGGTGTTGATGTTATTACGATTGATAGTGCTCATGGACATTCCACAAATGTCATTAAAATGGTGAAATCCATTCGTAAAAAATACCCTCATCTCGATCTCATTGCGGGAAACATTGTAACCAAGGAAGCAGCGATTGATTTACTTGACGCTGGAGTAGATACATTAAAAGTTGGCATTGGTCCAGGTAGTATTTGTACGACTCGTGTGATTGCTGGCGTCGGAGTTCCTCAAATCACAGCCATCGCAGAAGTGTATGAAGTTGTGAAGTCTAGAGGTGCTTGCCTTATTGCGGATGGCGGGATCAAATTTTCAGGAGACATTGTAAAGGCTCTTGCCGCTGGAGCAAATACCGTCATGCTAGGAAGCTTACTTGCGGGATGCAAAGAATCTCCTGGAGAAGAGGTGATTTATCAAGGACGTCAATTTAAAGTCTACGTTGGAATGGGCTCTTTAAGTGCCATGAAGCGTGGCTCTAGTGATCGTTATTTTCAATCATCTAATGAAGCAAAGAAACTTGTTCCTGAAGGAATCGAAGGACGAGTTGCTTATAAAGGTGAATTAAAAGATACCATCTACCAATTGGTGGGAGGGCTTAAATCAGGAATGGGATATTGTGGAGCAAAGGATATAGAGACCCTCCAAGAAAACAGTGAATTTATACAAATCACCCAAGCAGGATTAACGGAAAGTCATCCTCACGATATCGAAATCACCCAAGAAGCTCCAAATTATACAAAGAATTGAGGTATTTATGAAACACGATACCATCATCGTCATTGACTTCGGAAGTCAATATAATCAGTTGATTGTTCGACGAATTCGTTCGCTAGGGGTTTATGCTAAACTCGTCAGTTATGATGATGCCATGAACGATGCGACTTATGAAGAGGTCAAAGGATTTATTTTAAGTGGAGGGCCACACTCAGTCTATCAAAAGGATGCTTTTTCGATATCAAATGTTATTCTCGAAGCAAAAAAACCGATACTTGGAGTTTGCTATGGCATGCAAGCATTGGTCCATGCAAAAGGTGGATTTGTGGGCAAAGGAAAACAAAGTGAATATGGGCTTGAAAACTTAGAAGTCATCACACATCATCCTTTGTTTAAAAATATACCAGAACATTCTTCGGTATGGATGAGTCACCAAGATGAAGTCAGAACTTTACCAAATGGTTTTGTAAGTCTTGCGAAAACGAATCACGTGGTTGCAGCCATCGCCAATGACAAAGAAAAAATCTACGGCGTTCAATTTCATCCTGAAGTAAAACATACTGAATATGGAGACGAGCTCTTAAAAAACTTTCTCTTTGAAATTTGCAAAGCAAATAATACTTGGTCTATGAAAAACTTCGTTGAAGAACAAATTGAAGCCATTCAAAAGAAGGCGGGTCTTGAGCATGTTTTGATGGGCATTTCCGGAGGGGTTGATTCTTCTGTTGCTGCTCTTCTCATCCATCGAGCCATACCAAATCAACTCACCTGTATCTTTGTTGATCACGGGTTATTACGTGAAGGCGAAGCTGAACAGGTCATGGAAACATTTAAAAATAAGTATCATATTGATGTTGTTTGTGTAAATGCTCGGGATCACTTCTTAAAAAAACTAGAAAATGTGGTCGATCCTGAAACAAAAAGAAAGATTATTGGGGAAGAATTTATTACTATTTTCGATATCGAAGCCAAAAAAAGAGGCCGCTTTGCATTTTTGGGCCAAGGGACTCTTTATACCGATATCATTGAATCAGGAACAAAAACAGCACAAACCATTAAATCGCATCACAATGTTGGTGGACTTCCGAAAGAAATGAAGTTTCAATTGATTGAACCATTAAATACCCTTTTCAAAGATGAGGTTCGTGAATTAGGAAAAGTATTGGGAATCGATCCTGTCTTTGTTGAGCGTCAACCCTTTCCGGGTCCCGGACTTGGAATTCGAATCCTGGGAGCTATCACCAAAGAAAAGTTAGAGATTGCTCGCAAGAGTGATGTTATTCTTCGTGAAGAAATCATGAAGGCCAATCTTACATCCGAAATCTGGCAATATTTCACAGTTGTGCCTGACATTCATAGCGTTGGAGTCATGGGTGATGGGCGAACTTATGCCCACACAGTTGCCATTCGCGCTGTGACATCGGTCGATGGGATGACAGCAGATTGGGCAAAAATCCCATATTCAGTTCTCGATGCCATTTCAAGAAGAATTGTCAATGAGGTTGAAGGCATTAATCGAGTTGTGTATGATATTACTTCTAAACCACCTGCTACCATTGAGTGGGAATAATGACAAAAACTTGCAAAAAATCAACTATATGGTATAATTAAACTGCTGTATTGAAGGGGGAATATGTATGTGGAAATGGTTTGTTGATTTCATTACTTCCGTTCCATTATGGGAACTTGCACTTATTTTCTTTGCTAGAATTATCGAGGTATCCATGGGAACCCTTCGTGTCATTGTTATTAATAAAGGATATCGTACATTAGGTGTCATTCTTGCTTTCTTTGAAGTCATGCTATGGGTATTTGTTGCTTCTCGTGTCATCACTGGAATTGCGGAAAAGCCTCTAAAAGGAATTATTTATAGTTTTGGTTTTGCTTCTGGTGTATATCTTGGTTCTAGAATTGAATCTGCCCTCGCTTTAGGAAAGGTTTTAATTCAAGTGATTACCGCCAAAGACTTAGGAGCGACCATGGCTACTATTCTTCGGAATCAAAATCTTGGTGTGACTGCTCTTGATGCCCATGGAAAAGATGCTGATAAAGTTTTATTAATGATTTATACGAATCGTAAAGGAAAAGAATCCGTGATGAATCAAATTATGGCCATCGATGAGAAAGCTTTAATTGTAAGTCATGATATCACCACCCTACAAGGTGGATATATTGGTAAAGCAAGAGGATTCATTAAGTAAAAAGTAAGTGCATATTGGCTATAATGACCAATATGCACTTTTTGTTACTTTGTTTTATGATTCCATTTTTTAATGATGATTTTATCAAAAATGAGGAGTGTTTGTGGTAACACAAAGAGCACTAAAACAACTGAAGTAATGGCACCTCGCCCGATGAGTGATCCAAAAACAGCAATTGAAGGAATAGATGATACCCATCCAAGGGTATACCCTGCTCCAATTAAAATGAGCCCCGAAGTAAAAACGGTATGCTTAGCTTCTTGAAAAGCAAGTTGAAGTGAGGACGTTTTATCCATTGTTTCACGATTTTCACGATACTTATGAGTATACAAAATCGCATAATCAATGGTCGCTCCAAGCATGATGCAACTGACAATGATATAGCCAATGTAAAGAAGATTTGATCCCATAATGGCTGGTAAAGCCATGTTGATCCAAGTTGATCCTAAAATGAGAATAATCAAAATGAGAGGGGCTAAGAAATTTTGGAAAGATAACAAAATAATCACAAATATTAACACGATGGTGATGACGGTTACTTTCCAATAATCATCATCAATGATATTTTTGATATCAAATATACCAACACTTTCACCTAGCAAGTAGTATTCATCGAAGTGAAGCGCTATTTTTTCTTCAAGGGAAGTAAGATATGAGAAGGCTTCTTCACTCTCAGGTTGAAAATGGGTTGTCACGATGATACGATCATATTCATCTCCTTCAAAACTAGCTAAAGCTCCTTGCATTTGTCCGATGAAGGGAGTAAGAGGTGCTTTATCCTCTGGGGCCATTAAAGGAGTTTCTTGAATGAATGCGACCATTTCAACAATCGAAAAAGTGGTTCTTCCTGTTGAAAAGGACATTAGATCAAATATTTGACCAATAGAAGTTGCCGCTTCTCCTGACACCCCAAATGAAGTGAGCAAGCTTGAAAACTCTTCTTTAGTATAGGGTGAATAAAAGAGGAAAGGACCTGCAATGGTCGCATCAACCGGATTGGTAGCAAGAGTCGCCAAATCTTGAACGAGAGCGCCTTGTTTTGCAAGATCTTTGGGAACGATGATCACGATGGGGTTATTAATCCCAAACTCCTCTTTCATGACTTCATGACTTTCTCCCAAAGTCGGACTTTCATAGACAATGTTATTTTCACTATAAATGAAAGTATTCTTGGTTTGCATAAAGAAAGCAAAACCAATCACGAGCAGTGCTAATACAGGCATAACAAACCGACTCTTGAGTAAGAAACTATACGTTCTTTTAAGTGGCTTAAAGATTGATTGATGGCGTGTTTTTTCAATCATTTTCGCAAACATGAGGATTAATCCTGGTGTTAAGAGGAAGGTTGTAGCGAAACTAATCAAGGTTCCTTTGATTAATACAATCCCGACATCAAAACCAATACGGTATTGCATGAATAGTAAAGCCACAAAACCAGCAATCGTTGTTGCCATGCTGGCTACGATTGGTACAAAACTTTTTTTACTGGCACTCGTGATTGCATTTTTAGGTTCTTTTCCTAGTAAGCGCTCTTCCTTATAACTATGAAGCATCATAACCGAGTAATCCATACATAAAGCGAGTTGTAAGATACCACAGGTAGCGTGTGTCATATAAGAAATACTAGGGAAGAAGGCATTTGTTCCCATATTGATGAGAACAGAAATGATGACAATGATAATGAATAATACAGGTTCAATCCACGAAGTCGTTGCAAGAAATAAAATAAGTAGGACGATAGGAACAATAATTAAAACAATTTGAATAATTTCTTTCTGAATGACTTTGTTATATTCGGTTGCATTGATGGATTCACCCCTCAAGTAAACATCATAGTCTGTAAGAAGGGCTTCAATCGCTTCAAGGGTTGACTTCGTTGTAGCATCATAGTTCCCTGTATCAAAGGTAATTTGATACAGGGCTTTTTCATCGTGGTAATAAGCACTCTGGGTGGGGAAGAAGGTAAGACTGGCAACACCTTCAACTTGCTGTAGTGCAAGAGCCAATGATCCTGCTTCTTGAATTGTGACATCTTCAACCATGATTTCACATGATCCATGATTTCCAAACGCTTCTTCCATGACTAGAAGCGCTTGTCTTGTGTTGGTTGTGCTAGGTAAATAAGTTGTTCCATCATAATTGATGGTTACTTGGGGGATAAGCAATACCCCAATCGCAAATAAGCCGAGAAAGAGGCCTAAGATAACATAACGGAATCGTAATAGTAATTTCATAAATTCCTCCTATCTATCGTGTTTATTAGTCAACATCGTTAATGAACAAAGTGTTGACTATTTCCCTCACTTATATTATAATAAAGATTGTAAGTAATGCAATATGCAATGTCGCTAGATGTGTTTACTAATAAACAAAAGTAAAAAATGTGTTGAGGAGGCTATTTATGGATCGGCGTATCGATAAAACCAAAAAGGTGTTGAAAGAGACTCTTGTGTCTTTAATGGAAGAAAAAGAACTTCGAAAAATTACAATCAGTGAAATTACCACTCGCGCTAATGTCAATCGAGGGACTTTTTATCTTCACTATTTGGACATCTATGACATGGTAGAAAAACTTGGTGATGAGATTATTGATAAGATTAAAGAGATTGTTGATTCGAACAATCCCTTAGCGATGAACTATTTATACTTACCAGTCCTTGTGAAAATAGTGGAATACTTTTATCAAGATCAACAGTTTATTCGCGCAATGATTTCACCCAATGGTGATCCTTTCTTCTTGGGAAGAATTCAAAAAATTATGATTGAACATACGATGAAACTCTATAAAAAGGATTTTAAGTATTATGATGAAAACTATGTTCGGGTGATCATGACCTTCATTGTATCAGGAGGAGTTGGCGTGTTTACGGAATGGTTTAAAGGTGGTTGTAAAACCCCCATCAATGAAGTCATTGCACCCTGTGAAGCTATTATATCTAAGGGAATGAATAATTTGTAATGAAAAAGAGTCAAAGACAAATCTTTGACTCTTTTCATTCATTAAAAAATAGCACAATTTATTCAATAATGTAAGCAACATTACGCCATACATTCATGAAGTTTTCAACTTTATATTCTTCATAAACAGAACTTAAGTTTGGATCATTCGCCAAAATGTAGAGTTGACTTCCTTCCCAACGATAGCCTCGAACGACAATGAGGTGACCGCTGGTTGTCCATGTTTTTACAAGTTCTCCAATCATGGTTCCTTTAACTGAAGCAGCGATGGGGCCTACAGTTGCTAAATGATGAATGAGTTCTTGATAAGAGTACATTCTTTTCACATAGCTGACTTCATCAAAGGCACTCATTCCGACGGTGTTATAGACCCAGTTGCCATATATGCCACTGTTGTATTCTTTCACAATCCCAGCAATATAGCGATGTTCAAGTGTGTCAATGGAAGAGAAATCATGACCTTTATATTTTAAGAGCATTGTTGAAGAAGTAGCGCTGCAAATAACACCTCCAATCGTTGGAACAACATGTTGATATAGTTTTGGTACATCATAATCAACTTGTGTTGGAAGTGAAGAGGTATCAACAGCAAACTGATAACCTGGAATATCCAGTGCACAAGCGATGAGCATGACACGAGGAGAATCAACCAAAAGTGAAGTTCGTTTTAAAATGAGTTTCATACGAATGGCAGAAGCTTTTTGAGAATTGGCAATGAGGATTTCATCAGCTGATAATCGAGCGATAGAATCTGAAGCATTGTAGCTTTTATTTTGCAATCCTTTTCCCCATTCCCCGTAAGAGAAATAACGACTCCAAGTTGAACCAACGAGGACCTGAATTTGTAATTCCACAGTGGCAGTTTCACTAGAAACAGCAGCCCATGAAGCAACAGCACTTGTAAACTCTAGGGTGTTCATAATACCAGTATTATATTCGCCAGTAAGAGATGCACTCGAAAGCACAAGTTCATTTGCATCTATTTCAACATTCGTTTTCATTCCCGCAAAACTACGGTCCATGATCATATGATTAAATTTAGTAACAATCACGTTAT